>CBFHAS010000096.1:0-16980 GCA_965653625.1 uncultured Burkholderiaceae bacterium
CGATCAGCCGCTTGGCGCCGACTTCCGCCACGATCAGCGTGCCGTCGCTGCCGCGCGCGATGCCTTCCGGCATTTTCAGCTCCTTGGCGACCACGGTCTTCTCACCGTTGCTGTCGATCCGGGACACGGTGCCTGCAAAGGCCTCGGTGACGTAGACCTCGTCGGTCTTGCCGCGAACGAGCCCGACCGGGCCCTCGAGGCCGCCGATCAGCGTGGTGCGGTCCTTGCCGTGCTCGCCGCTCACCTTGACTTCGGCCGCGCGCGGCCGGCTGTTGTAGTTGCTGGCCATGCTCATGCCGTAAGCACCGGCGGACAGCACGGCGAGCCAATCGCCGGGCTGCACGGCGAGCGCCCGGTCGCGACCCAGCCAATCCCCCGACTCGCACACCGGCCCGACCACGTCGTAGAGCCGGGCTTCGCAGGCGTGTCGCAGACAGGGCACGATGGCCATCCAGGCCTCGTACATGGCCGGGCGCATGAGATCGTTCATCGCCGCGTCCACCACGCAGAAGTTCTTCGCCTCGCCCGGCTTCAGGTACAGCACCTCGCTCACCAGCGCGCCCGCGTTGCCGACCAGCGAGCGACCCGGCTCGAACAGGATGCGGCGATGGCTATGGCCGCGAGCGTCGATGCGTGCCAGTAGCGCGGCCACCAGCGCATCGGCGGCCGGCGGCGCTTCGTTGCTGTAGGTAATCCCGAGACCGCCGCCAAGATCCAGGTGATGCAGCTTGATGCCATGCACCTCCACGGCCTCCACCAGGTCAAGCACACGGTCGAGGGCGTCCAGGTAGGGGGCCGTGTCCGTGATCTGCGAGCCGATGTGGCAGTCGATACCAGTTACGTCGATGCCTGGCAGCGAGGCGGCATGTCGGTACGCGGCCACGGCCCGCTCGTGCGCCACGCCGAACTTGTTTGCCTTGAGGCCCGTGGAGATGTAGGGGTGGGTGCCAGCGTCCACGTCGGGGTTGACGCGTAGGCTAATGCGCGCTATGAGCCCGGATTGCGAGGCCACTTCCGAAAGAGCTTCGAGCTCGGGTTCGCTCTCGACGTTAAAGCACAGCACGCCGGCACGCAGAGCCTGGCCCATCTCGGCGCGTGTCTTGCCGACGCCCGAGAAAATCACCTTGCCGGGGTCGGCGCCAGCGGCCAGCACGCGCTCCAGCTCACCGGCGGAGACGATGTCGAAACCCGCACCGGCCTGCACAAACGTCTGGAGCACCGCGAGGTTTGAGTTCGCCTTTACCGCGTAGCACACCAGGTGATCTCGCCCGGCGAGCGCCTTCTGCCAAGTGCCGATCGCCGCGCGCATTGCGGATTGGGAGTAAACGTAGAGCGGCGTGCCGTATGCGGTTGCCAGTTCGGCGAGGGAACGTTCCTCGATGAAAAGCGTGTCGCCGCGATAGGCAACATGCGGTGAGCCGGGCAGGATCATTGGGGGGAAGAAGCGGGCAGTGGGGGCGTTGCGATCGGCGCCTTGGAGGCCGGCAGGGTGAGCGGGCCCTTCTGCCCGCAGCCGGTCGCCGTCACGAGCATCGCCGCCAAAGAGCCTGCTGCGGTCAGCGTGACCAGGCGGCGGACTACACTGTGTTGGCGCTCATGCATGGCGCGCCGATTCTACCGAGCATGTCCACCGAGATCGTTCCCACGCAGCTGTCGGATGCCGAGTACCGCGAGAAGACGTCTTCGTTGCTCGTGAGCGTCGAAGCCGCGGTGGACCGTTGGCTGCAGCAGGACCTCATCGACATCGATGCCGTGCGCACCGGCGGGCTGCTGGAGTTGTGCTTTCCCAACGGCAGCAAGATCGTGATCAACACGCAGCCGCCCCTGCACGAGGTGTGGATGGCGGCGCGCAATGGCGGTTACCACTACAAGTACGTTGAGGGCTGCTGGATCGACCGTGAAGGACGTGAGTTCTTCGAGTCGCTGTCCGCGTGTGCCAGCCAGCAGGCCGGCCTTTCGCTCGAGTTCATGCCGCAGGCCCTGTGAGCACGGCGGCTGCCGCCGCCGTGCTCACGCCCCTTAGCGTTTGAAGAGGTCCAGGATGCTGCGGCGCTCGTCCTCGCTTGGCATGGTAGGTAGCTTGTCTTCCAGACCGACGCTGCTGACGCCGTTGCCCTGCGCGTACTCTTCGTAGTACCACTCGCCGTTGATGTTCACCACTCCGTCAGGTGGGGATGGTTCCTCGATCGGCACGCTTTTGAGCCCGTGTCGCATGTATTCCACCCAGATCGGTAGGGACAAGCCGCCGCCGGTTTCCCGCTCGCCCAGCTTGCGCGGCGTGTCGTACCCTACCCAGGCCACCGCTACCAGCCCTGGCTGGTAGCCGGCGAACCACGCGTCCATCGAGTCGTTGGTGGTGCCCGTCTTGCCGTAGACATCGGTGCGCTTCAGCTTTTCCTGCGTGCCGGCTGCCGTGCCGGAGCGCGTGACTTCCTGCATCAGGCTCGTCATGACGAAAGCGTTTCGCGCGTCGATGGTGCGCAACGACTCGTCCAGCGGCAAAGGTTTGGGCTCCGACAATACGCGACCCTTGGTGTCAGTAACCTTGCTCACAAGGTAAGGATTGACGCGATAGCCGCCGTTGGCAAACACGGAGTAAGCGGACGCCATTTGCAGCGGCGTGACGGAGCCGGTGCCCAGAGCGAGCGTGAGGTAGGCGGGGTGTTTGTCCGCTTCGAATCCGAAGCGAGCGGCCCATTCCTGGGCATAGGCCGGGCCGATGGACCTCAGCACGCGAATGGAGATCATGTTCTTCGACTTGGCCAGGCCCCTGCGCAGGGACATCGGGCCTTCGAACTTCCCGTCGTAGTTCTTGGGTTCCCACGGCTGGCTTCCCGTCGTGCCGGCATCGAAGAACAGCGGCGCGTCATTCACCACGGTGGCCGGTGTGAAGCCCTTCTCCAGTGCTGCCGAGTAGATGAACGGCTTGAAACTCGACCCGGGCTGCCGCCACGCCTGTGTGACGTGGTTGAAGCGGCTCTTGGCATAGTCGAACCCGCCCACCATAGCGCGCAGCGAACCGGTGTGGGAGTCCATGGCGACGAAAGCACCCTCGACCTCGGGCAACTGGGTGATGGTCCATTCGTTCTTCGACCCGCCCTTGACCAGCCGGATCACTGCACCGCGACGAATCTGGATCTTCGGGTTGGCCTTGCCTGACAGCCCGGAGGCGACCGGCTTGAGACCGTCTCCCGTGATCGTGGCAGTCTCGCCGCTTTGAAGCATGGCGACCACCTTCTTCGGCCCGGCCTCCAGCGTCACCGCTGCCTTGAGCTCGTCGTTGTCCGGATGTTCCACCAAGGCTTCGGCGACGCGCGCGTCGAGTTCCTTTGGGTTTGACGGCAAATCGACGTATGCCTCTGGGCCACGATAGAACTGCCGGCGTTCATAATCGAGGATGCCTTTGCGCAAGGCGCGGTAGGCCACCATCTGGTCGTTCGAATCGACAGTGACGTAAACGTTGATGCCCCGCGTGTAAGCGTCATCACCGTACTGCGCGAAGATCAGCTGGCGTGCGGCCTCGGCCACGTACTCTGCGTGCACAGGAACATCGTTCTGGACGCGGTAGCGCAGCGGCTGTGCTCTTGCTTGCTCGTGCTGCTGGGGCGTGATGAAGCCGTTGTCCAGCATGCGTTCGATGATGTAGAGCTGCCGCACCGTGGCCCGCTTGGGATTGGCGATCGGGTTGTAGGCTGAGGGGGCCTTGGGCAGACCAGCGAGCATCGCCGCTTCTGCGATGGTGATGTCCTTGAGCGGCTTGCCGAAGTAGACCTCGCTGGCCGAGGCAAACCCGTAGGCACGCTGGCCGAGGTAGATCTGGTTCATGTAGACCTCGAGGATCTGCTCCTTGGTAAGCAGGCTCTCGATCTTGAGGGCGAGCAGGATCTCGTAGATCTTGCGGGTGAACGTCTTTTCGGTGGACAGGTAGAAATTGCGAGCGACCTGCATCGTGATGGTCGATGCGCCCTGGCTGCGCGCCTCGCTGAATTGCGCGAACGCGGCGCGGATCACGCCCTTGTAGTCGACGCCGCGGTGCTCATAGAAGCGCGCATCCTCAATGGCCAGCACCGCCTGCTGCATGACTTTGGGGATCTCCGCGATGGGCATGAAGTGCCGGCGCTCCTCTCCAAACTCGCCGATCAGCACTCCGTCGGACGAATAGATGCGCATCGGCAACTTGGGTCGGTAATCGGTGAGACTCGCGATATCGGGCAGGTTGGGGTAGGCGACTGACAGCGCGATGGCAATCACCATCAGCAGCGACAAGATGGCCGCGACCGCCAAGCCCACGAGCCACAGTGACAATCTTGCGAGCCACTGACCCCAAGTGGGAAGCGAGGAGAACGCCTTGCGCGATGAAGGGGGCCGGAACGGCTGGTCGGCGTCGTGCCCGGGTGAACTCATGAGACTCCAGGGATAGCTGTGCCGATTATAGGAAGGCGGTTACAGCTCAACCGGGGCTGTCGTGACCTGCTTGGCAACCAAGCGTGAAACGACTCGGGAATCCCTCAGGGTTCGCCCGGAAGGAGTGCCCTCATAGTCCGCCGATGATGAGACTTACGCAACGTGCGCGAGGTTCCGAAAACCGAAATTTCGTTGTTCCTCAAGGGCTTTACTGCTAGCATTGAAGTAACTTATTAACAGTCCCGTGCACGATAGTGCGCGCGTCGGGAGAGGGCTCGTGAGCTTTCTGGACACTCTGCTGGGGCGTAAACATTCGCCGATGATCGGGCTGGATATCAGCTCTTCCAGCGTCAAACTTGTCGAGCTTTCCCAAGATGCCTCCGGAGGGTATGTCCTGGAGCGCTTCGCCGCTGAGAGCTTCGAGAAGGGCTGGATTCAAGACGGCCAGATCGAGAAATTCGACGAGGTTGCGGACGCGGTCAAGCGCGTGGTGAGTAAGAGCGGCACCAAGACCAAGAACGTCGTCATGGCGATGCCGCAGTCGGCTGTGATCACCAAGAAGATCATGCTGCCGGCCGGCCTTCGCGAAGAAGAGCTTGAGCTCCAGGTCGAGTCCGAGGCCAATCAGTACATCCCCTTCTCGCTCGACGAGGTGTGCCTGGATTTCTGCGTCGTGGGTCCCAGCCCCACCTCCGTCGGTGACGTCGAAGTTCTGATCGCCGCGTCGCGCAAGGACCGCGTGCAGGATCGCCAGGGTTTGGCGGAGGCGGCCGGCTTAAAGCCGGTGGTGCTCGACATCGAGTCCCACGCTTCCCGTCTGGCAATGAGTCGGGTTGTCGGGGCACTGCCCAACGAGGGCCGTGATGCGCTCGTGGCGTTGTTCGAGATCGGCGCCGACACCACGAGCCTCAAGGTGCTGCGCGACGATGAGATGCTGTATGACCGCGACCAGGCCTTCGGTGGTTCGCAGCTCACGCAGCTCATCTCGCGGCAGTACGGGTTTTCTTTCGAAGAGGCTGAGCAAAAAAAGCTCGCCGGTGACCTTCCCGATGACTACGAGGCGTCAATACTCGCGCCATTCGTTGACAGCCTGTCGCAGGAGATTGGGCGGGCACTCCAGTACTTCTTCACTAGCACGCCGCACCACCGCGTGCACTATGTCATGCTGGCCGGCGGCACCGCGACCCTGCCCGGGCTCAAGGACCGCGTGACAGAGCTCACCGGCTTCGCGTCCATGGTCGTCAACCCCTTCGACAACATGAAGCTCGGCAGCGCAGTTCGCGAGGCCAAGCTGCGTCGTGAGTCTCCGTCGTACTTGACGGCCTGTGGCTTGGCGATGCGGAGGTTCCTCCAGTGATCCTCATCAACCTACTTCCGCATCGGGAGGAACGGCGCAAGCGCCGCAAGGCCGCGTACTTCGCGGGGCTCGGTGCGGCCGCAGCTGTCGGCCTGGGCGTCGCCGGCGTGTGGTATCTCGTCCTTCAGCAGCTAACCTCGGTGCAGCAAGATCGAAATGCGTTCCTCAGTGCCGAGATCGGCAAGCTGGAGGTGCAGATCAAGGACATCGCCACTCTGCGCGCGGAGATCGAGTCGCTCAAAGCCCGCCAGAAGGCCGTCGAAGACCTGCAGATCGACCGCAACGTGCCGGTCCACGTGCTGAACGAGCTGGTGAAGCAAACGCCCGAGGGGATCTATTTTGTCGCTGTCAAGCAAGACGGGCAAAACCTCAGTGTGAGCGGCGTTGCACAGACAAATGAGCGTGTGTCCGAGTTCTTGCGAAATACCGCCAACAATTCCGAATGGCTGGTGAAGCCGGAACTCGTCGAGATCAAGTCTTCTACACAAGGTGCCAGCCGGGACCGCCGGGATCAGAAGAGGCTGTTCGACTTCTCTGTGCGCCTGTCGGTGAAGCGTCCGCAGGACAAGTCGGCAGCAGACGCTGCCGCGCCGGCCATCAAGCCGACTCCTGCGCAGGCCGCTGCCGGCCAAAAGAAGGCGTGAGGGTCACATGGCAAGCAAGAAGTCGATGAACGTCGACCTGAATTCAGTCTTCGAGGGTGCGGCAGCTCAATTTCGCGGGCTGAACCCCAACGAGCCTGGGCAATGGCCCATCCTTCCAAAACTCGGTACCTGGGCTCTGATGGCGGCGGCTGTAGTGACCGTAGGTTGGTTCCTGTTGCTGTCGGACGCCAACCAGGAGTTGGAGGATGAGCTCGCCAAGGAGCCCAACCTGAAGAGCGACTATCGCAGCAAGCTGGCGCAGGCTGTGAACCTTGGCGAGTTGCGCAAGCAGAAACTGCAGGTCGAAGAGTACGTTACGCAGTTGGAAAAGCAGTTGCCCGGCAAGGCGGAGATGGATGCGCTCCTGTCGGACATCAACACCGCCGGCCTCGGGCGCGGGCTGCAGTTCGAGTTGTTCCGCCCCGGTCAAGTGGTGGTGCGCGACTACTACGCCGAGCTGCCCATCGCCATCAAGGTCGCTGGCCGCTATCACGACATTGGATCCTTCACCGCAGATGTGGCCAATCTCTCGCGCATCGTGACGCTTCACAACATGAGCATTGCCGTCGGCAAGGATGCGGCCAAGGACGCGAACGGCTTGCTTTCGATGGAAGCGACGGCGCGGACGTACCGTTACCTCGATGCCGCCGAGGTGGAACAGGTCAGGGCCGCAGCGGACAAGAACAAGAAGCCGGGCGCGAAGAAGCCGGGAGACGCCAAGTGAGTATCCAGTTCCCGCGTCGGGTGCTTGCTGGCGTGCTCGTAACCTGTGCGCTTGCAGCCTGCAATGGCGAGCAGGAGGAGCTTCAGGAGTGGATGGAGCAGCAAAAGCGCGAAGTCAAACCCAACGTGCAGCCGTTGTCTCCGCCGAAGAAGTTCGATCCGCAGCCTTACACGTCTCTGAGCGCAGTGGAACCGTTCAGCATGCAAAAGCTGACGGTCGCGCTCAAGCAGGAGGCGCGGCAGCCGAATTCCATGCTGGCGGCAGAGATCAACCGCCGAAAGGAGCCGCTCGAAGCCTACCCGTTGGACAGCATGAGCATGGTGGGCAGCGTGGTCAAGCAAGCACGCCAGTACGCACTGCTCAAGGTGGACAACCTGCTGTATCAGGTGAAAGTCGGGGACTACCTCGGCCAGAACTATGGAAAGATCACCAAGATCACTGAAACGGACGTGGCCCTGCGCGAGATAGTGCAGGACGCGGCCGGAGAGTGGACTGAGCGCACAGGCTCGCTCCAGCTCCAGGAGAAAGCACGATGACCAGCATGTGGGAGACGGGAATGACGAGGCTCTGGCGCGCGGGCTTGCTCGCGATGGCGATGGTCCTGGGTACGGCGTCGCAGGCGCTGGCGCAGAACGCCATCCAGTCCATCAACAGCACACAGCAGGGCGGCTCGGAGGTCGTTCGCATCGAGCTTTCTCAGCCGCTTGCATCGGTGCCCAATGGTTTTGCAGTGCAGACCCCGCCGCGCGTGGCGCTCGACCTGCCAGGCGTGGCCAACGCGCTGGGCCGCTCCACGGTGGAGATCAATCAGGGCAACCTTCGCTCGGTGAACGTAGCCCAGTCGGGTGACCGCACGCGCCTCGTGCTCAACCTCAAGCAGCCGGCGAACTATCAAACACAACTCCAAGGTAAGGTGCTCATGGTGGTGCTTGAAGCACCGACCGTGGCTGCCGCTGGCCCGGCTAGTACCGGTGAGCCGGTGCACTTTGCCGAAAGCTTGAACCGCACGCCGGCCGCCATCAAGGAAATCGACTTCCGACGCGGGCCTGACGGAGCGGGGCGCGTGGTGGTGGAACTGCCCAACAACCAAGTCGGCGTGGACATTCGTCAGCAGGGCCAGAGCCTCGTGGTGGAGTTCCTGCGGTCCACGCTACCCGATAGCTTGCGCCGCCGCATGGATGTGACTGACTTCGGGACGCCAGTGCATACCGTGTCCGCCGCACAAAACGGCGACAGGGTGCGGGTGACGGTCGACCCACGCGGCGCGTGGGAACACAGCGCTTACCAGAGTGACAATCAGTTCGTGCTCGAGGTACGGCCGCAGAAGATCGATCCGAACAAGCTGACTCAGGGGCCGGGCTATTCCGGGGAGAAGCTGTCGCTGAACTTCCAGAATATCGAAGTGCGCTCCCTGCTGCAGGTAATCGCCGACTTCACGAACTTCAACGTAGTGACCAGCGATACCGTGACGGGCAATGTCACCCTTCGCTTGAAGGACGTGCCGTGGGACCAGGCGCTGGACATCATCCTGCAAGCCAAGGGCCTGGGTTTGCGCAAGTCAGGCAACGTCATTTGGATCGCTCCCAAGGATGAGCTGGCGGCCAAGGAAAAGGTGGACCTCGAGGCCAAGCAGCAAATCGCTGCCCTGGAGCCTGTGCGCACGCAGTCGTTCCAACTGAACTACACCAAGGCCGAGGAAGTGGCCAAGGGGCTCACCGGGCAATCGAGCGGGCAGGGGGGAGGTGCGGCGAGCCGCATTCTGTCGCCGCGGGGCAGCGTCATCTACGAGACGCGCACCAATCAACTGTTCGTGTCGGACATCCCCTCCAAGCTCCAGGAAGTGCAGGAGATGATCGCCAAGATCGACATCCCTGTACGTCAAGTGTTGATTGAGGCGCGCATCGTGATTGCCGACGACAAGTTCGGCCGAAACCTGGGCGTGAAACTGGGCGGTGCAGACTTGCGCGGCCTCCGTGGAGGTATCGCGGGCTATAACGTGGCGGGTAGCCATCAGGTGGCGGTCGGCGGGAACATGAACGCCATTGGCGCCGAGACGGGGCAGACAACCGCCACGTCGGTTCCCTTCAATGACACGCAGTTCGTCAATCTTCCGGCCAATGGTTTGAACAACTTCGGCCCGGCAACGGTGGCGCTGTCGCTTTTTAGTGCGGCGGCTAACCGGTTCCTCAACCTTGAGTTGTCTGCTCTGGAGGCAGACGGCCGTGGCAAGGTCGTGTCCAGCCCGCGCGTGATCACGGCCGACCAGGTGAAGGCGTTGATCGAACAAGGGGAGGAACTGCCGTACCAGGTGGCCACGTCCAGCGGCGCCACATCGCTGCAGTTCCGCAAGGCTAATCTCAGGCTGGAGGTGATTCCGCAGATCACGCCAGAAGGAAACGTGATCCTGGACGTCGACGTCAACAAGGACAGCGTGGGCCGCAGCACCGCGGCGGGCTTCGCCATCGACACCAAGCACGTCAAGACTCAGGTGCTGGTGGAGAATGGCGGCACGGTTGTGATCGGCGGCATTTTTGAGCAAACCGATCGTGAGGACGTGACAAAGGTTCCTGTGCTGGGTGATGTGCCGTACGTGGGCAACCTCTTCAAGACTAGGACGCGCTCCTCGGCCAAGACCGAACTGCTGATCTTCATTACGCCGAAGGTGGTGAGCGATCGAACCGCTGCCCGCTGATGAAGGGATCGGGGGAGATGTGGTCAACCCGCGTGTAGAGAACGAAAAGTGATTAGGTGCAATCCATGAATGTGACCCTGAAGACTGCCGCGGTGCTGCTGTGTTGTTCCGCCTTGCTTTCGGGCTGCGGCGGCGGCGGAGACGACAACGCCGGCTCAGTCACTCAGTTCAGCATCGTGCCAAGCGAAGTCGAGTGGACCGGTGGTCCGGGCGCGTGCGCGGTGGGTGCAACTTCACGCGTGTATGTGCATGGGGGCGCTGCCCCATACCGTGTGCAGAACGCACTTTCCGGTCGTACCTACCAGGTCCAGGACGGCGACACGCTGCGGAGCATCGCGCGCCTGGCCTACGGCGACGAAGGCCTGTGGTACCGCATCGCCGAAGGCAACGGGCTCAGCGGCGAACCCGACCTGCAAGCCGGCCAGACGCTCACGATCCCGAGCAGCATCAGTCTGGACAGAACCCAGGTGGATAATCGCGATGAATATTTCGAGATAACGCTGCTTGGTGGGTGCTTCGAAAACGCGGAAGTCGCGGTTCTCGACGCCAATGGTCGACGCGTTGTCCTGACAGTGACGAACACGGAAGGCGAAGAGGACTAACAGCGGGCCTGGTGCCTATGGCATTTGAGGGGACTGTGGCGCTGGTGTCCATGCCCGGCGGAGGCAAATCAACGGTCGGTCGTCAGCTTGCCCGGCGCCTGAGCTGGAAGTTCGTCGACTCCGACACTATCATCGAGCAGCGAATTGGCTGCTCGGTCCGAACCTACTTCGAGCGCGAGGGTGAGCAAAGCTTTCGCGACATCGAAGCAGAAGTCCTGTCCGAACTCGTCGATGGCCAGCGCACCGTGCTCGCGACGGGTGGTGGCGTGGTCGTGCGTGAGGCCAATCGTGAGTTGCTGCGCTCACGCACTCAGGTGGTGTACCTCCGCTCGATGCCCGACGAGCTGTTCCGACGCTTGCGCCATGACACGCAGCGCCCCATGCTGCAGGTGGCCGATCCGCACACTCGTCTCCAACAGTTGTACGACGAGCGCGATCCGCTCTACCGCGAGACCGCGCACTTCGTCATCGAGACGGGCCGTCCGTCGGTGCCGACACTCGTCAACATGATCCTGACGCAATTGGAGCTCGCTGGCCTCATTGACCCGGGACGCCGCACGTTGCCACGAGCCGATTGATTCGTCGCGGCCCCGTACACTTGCAGCCATGACTGCAAGCCGCCATCACACCGCTGCGGTAACCATCGCGCTTGGTGATCGAAGCTACGATATCCTCATCGGGGCGGGGCTTTTGGATGAGCCGTCCAGCTTCGCCGGCCTGCCGGGCGCCGCGTGCGCCGCCATCGTCACTTGCCGCAGCGTTGCGCAGCTTTATGCGACGCGCCTGAAGGCCGCGCTGTCCCGTCGTTATCCCCGTGTGCTCGTGGTCGAGCTGCCGGATGGCGAGGCGCATAAGGACTGGTCGTCGCTGAACCTGATTTTCGACGCGCTGCTCGGCGCCGGATGCGACCGGAAGACGGTGGTGTTCGCGCTCGGTGGAGGGGTGGTGGGGGACGTGGCCGGTTTCGCGGCAGCCTGCTACATGCGGGGCGTACCGTTCGTGCAGGTGCCGACCACGTTGCTCGCGCAGGTCGACTCTTCGGTAGGGGGCAAGACGGCCATCAACCACCCGCTCGGCAAGAACATGATCGGCGCATTCCACCAGCCGGTGCGTGTGGTCGCTGACCTAGACGTGCTCGCCACGCTGCCACAGCGTGAAGTTTCGGCCGGCTTGGCGGAGGTCATCAAGTACGGGCCCATCGCCGACTCGGGGTTCCTTGATTGGATCGAGGCCAACCTCGAATCACTGACCAGCAGGCAAACGGCTGCACTGGCGCACGCGGTGAAGCGCTCCTGCGAGATAAAGGCCAGCGTGGTCGGCCAGGACGAGCGTGAGTCGGGCCTGCGTGCCATCCTCAATTTCGGACACACCTTTGGACACGCCATCGAAGTGGGCCTGGGCTATGGCGAGTGGCTGCACGGTGAGGCGGTGGGCTGCGGCATGGTGATGGCCGCGGAGCTCTCGCACAGGCTTGGACTGATCGATAGGGCTTACGTAAGCCGTTTGCGGTCTGTCGTCGAGCGGGCGGGCCTGCCGGTGCGGGGGCCAGCACTCGGCCCTGATCGCTATCTTGAGCTCATGCGACACGACAAGAAGGCCGAAGGCGGTGAGGTCCGCTTCGTGGTGATCGAAGCCCCCGGTCGGGCAGGGGTGCGGTCGGCGCCGGACGACACGGTGCGCGAGGTCTTGCGGGCCTGTACGGGCTGATACTTCGCGCATTGCCGTGCAGTTGGAGGTCTACGCCAGTTCTCCTGACCGTTCGCGCGGCAGACGATTCGCCGAGCCTCCGGCGCCGACGCGCAACGACTTCCAGCGCGACCGTGACCGCATTGTCCACAGCACCGCGTTTCGGCGGCTGGTCTACAAGACGCAGGTCTTCCTCAACCATGAGGGCGACCTGTTCCGTACGCGGCTGACCCATTCCCTAGAGGTCGCGCAGCTGGGCCGCTCGATTGCACGGAGCTTGCAGTTGAACGAGGATCTGGTGGAGGCGATCGCACTGGCACACGACCTCGGGCACACACCCTTTGGTCATGCCGGGCAGGACGCGCTGGACGAGTGTGCGCGACGTGCCGACCCGGAATGCGGAGGGTTCGAGCACAACCTTCAAAGCTTGCGCGTGGTCGATGAGTTGGAAGAAAGGTATCCGGAGTTCGACGGCCTCAACCTCACATTCGAAACCCGCGAGGGCGTTTTGAAGCACTGCTCACGCCGCCACGCGGAGCGGCTGTGCCAGCGAGAGCCGGGCGGTGTGGCCCAGCGGTTCCTGGACCGGACCCAGCCCAGCCTGGAAGCGCAGCTGTGCAACATCGCGGACGAGGTGGCGTACAACGCGCATGACATAGACGACGGCGTGCGCTCGGGCCTGCTGACACTCCAGCAACTCGACGAGGTGGAGCTGTTTGGGCGCCACGCTCGGGATGCGCGCACCCAGTATCCGGATCTCGCCCGGCGAAGGCTGCTTTTCGAGTCGGTGCGCCGCATGCTCTCTGCACAGGTCTACGATATCATCGCGGCCACCCGTGTCGCGCTGGCCGATGCTCGGCCCGCCAGCGCGGATGCTGTCCGGCAGGCCCGGCCGCTGGTGGGCTACACCTCCGCGGCCCGTGAGCAGGGTGCCGCGCTCAAGCGCTTCCTGCGCGAGAAGCTATACCGGCACCCTCAGGTGGTGGACACCACCGAGCGGGCCAAGACCGTCATTCGCGAGCTGTTCGACGCCTACCTGCAGGAGCCATCGCAGATGGCCCCAGGCTTCTCGGCAAGGCCCGACACTGTGCGGTCGGTGGTCGACTACATCGCCGGAATGACTGATCGCTTCGCACTCAAGGAACACCATCGGCTCACCGGGCGCGACGTCTTCTGAAGCGGGCTGCACCCGAGTTTCGCGAAAAGCCGACCTCTCGCCATGGCCAGACTGCCCCGCCTTGCCGTTCCCGGCCACCTGCACCTCGTGGCGCAACGCACTCATGCGGCCGAGGCCGCGTTGCGTGATGAGCAGGATCTGGCCAGCTGCCGACGCCATCTAGTCGACGCCGCCCGCCAGCACGGTGTTGCCCTGCATGCATACGCATTGCTTCCGACCCAGGTTCTGCTGCTGGCCACGCCAGCGGCCGCAAGCTCTTTAAGCCGGATGTGGCAGGCACTAGGGCGTTCCTTCGGGGCCGAGTACAACAGGCGCTACGGTCGTCACGGAATGCTCTGGGAGGGGCGTTTCCGCACGGCGGTGATTGAAGCCGAGACGCACTGGCTGGATGCGTTGCGGCACGTCGAGTCGATGCCGGTGAAGGCTGGCGTGTGTACTTCCGCCGCGGCGTACGAATGGTCGAGCGCCCCACACCACACGGGCTTGCGCGTGGACGGCGGCATCACGGAGCATCCGGGGTACTGGTCCCTTGGCAACACGCCGTTTGAGCGCGAGGCGCGCTATCGGGATTTGCTGGAACAGACGCTACCGGCTGCCCTGGAGCGGCGCTTGAATGATGCCGTGGCCAAGGGGTGGGCGCTCGGCGATGCGGGCTTCATCACCGCTGTCGGAACGCTGACCGGGCGGCGAGTGGTGCCTCTCCAGCGGGGTCGGCCTCCCAAAAAGACTGTCCCCAAAATATAGAGTCTCCGCCAAGTGTGCGTATGAATTGGGGACAGACCCCGTTTAAAAGCGCTTGAGCCCCCTGTGGCAAGCCGTTATTCTCCGAGGCATCCCTTATTCACGCCGGAGAACGCCATGAACGAGGCGCTCAGCGGGGTTCCTGCCCCTGAAGAAATCCAGCAGACGACCGCCTGCGGCCTGTACGACCCGCGCCATGAGCACGATGCCTGCGGCGTGGGTTTCGTCGCGCACATCAAGGGCGTCAAGGCGCACGGCATCGTGGAGCAGGGGCTGAAGATCCTTGAGAACCTGGACCACCGCGGCGCGGTGGGCGCCGACAAGCTCATGGGCGATGGCGCGGGCATCCTCATCCAGATTCCCGACGACTACTTCCGTGCCGAGATGGCCCAGCAAGGCGTCGAACTGCCGCCCTTCGGCGAATACGGCGTGGGCATGATTTTTCTGCCCAAGGAGCACGCGTCCCGCCTGGCCTGCATCCAGGAGTTGGAGCGTGCGGTCAAGGCCGAGGGCCAGGTGCTGCTCGGATGGCGTGACGTGCCGGTAGACCGCGAGATGCCCATGTCGCCGACCGTGCGCGAGAAGGAGCCAGTGCTCAAACAGATTTTCATCGGCCGGGGTCCTGATGTCATCGTGCCCGATGCGCTGGAACGCAAGCTCTACGTGATCCGCAAGACGGCATCCAGCGCCATTCAGGCGCTGAAGCTCACGCACAGTCGCGAGTACTACGTCCCCAGCATGAGCTGTCGCACGATCATCTACAAGGGCTTGTTGCTGGCAGACCAGGTCGGCAGGTACTACAAAGACCTGAAGGACCCGCGAGTGGTGTCCGCGCTTGCCCTCGTGCACCAGCGCTTTTCCACCAACACCTTCCCGGAATGGCCGCTGGCGCACCCCTATCGCATGGTGGCCCACAACGGAGAAATCAACACCGTCAAGGGCAACTTCAACTGGATGCGCGCCCGCGAGGGTGTGATGAAGTCGCCGGTCCTTGGCGATGACCTGAAGAAGCTTTACCCCATCAGCTTCGAAGGCCAGTCCGACACCGCAACCTTCGACAACGCGCTGGAGCTGCTCACGATGAGCGGCTACTCGCTCGCCCACGCCGCGATGATGATGATTCCCGAGGCGTGGGAGCAGCACACGCTCATGGACGAGCGCCGGCGCGCGTTCTACGAGTACCACGCCGCCATGCTGGAACCCTGGGACGGCCCCGCGGCGATGGTCTTCACCGACGGACGACAGATCGGTGCCACGCTCGACCGCAACGGCCTTCGGCCGGCGCGCTACATCGTCACCGACGACGACCTGGTGGTCATGGCTTCCGAATCGGGCGTGCTACCCATCCCCGAGAGCAAGATCGTCAAGAAGTGGCGTTTGCAGCCGGGCAAGATGTTCCTTATCGACCTGGAGCAGGGCCGCATCGTCGACGACGAGGAGCTGAAGAACCAGTTCGCCTCGGCCAAGCCTTACCGGCAGTGGATCGAGAGTGTGCGCATCAAGCTTGAAGAGCTGCCGGTGGACGATGAGCGGTCGCAGTTCGCCGAAAGCCTGCTCGATCGGCAGCAGGCCTTTGGTTACACGCAGGAAGACTTGAAGTTCCTCCTGGGCCCCATGGCTCAAGCGGGCGAGGAGGGCGTAGGCTCCATGGGCAACGATTCGCCGCTTGCGGTGCTGTCGGACAAGAACAAGCCGCTGCCGCACTACTTCAAGCAACTGTTCGCGCAGGTGACCAACCCGCCCATCGATCCGATCCGCGAGGCGATCGTGATGTCGCTGGTGTCGTTCATCGGGCCCAAGCCCAACTTGCTGGACATCAACGCGGTGAACCCGCCCATGCGCCTGGAGGTGCCGCAGCCCATCCTCGACTTCGAGGACATGGCCCGCCTGCGCCACATCGAGCGGCACACCCACGGCAAATTCAAGAGCTACGAGCTCAACATCACTTATCCGCTGGAGTGGGGCGCCGAGGGTGTGGAGGCCAAACTTGCCTCGCTGTGCGCTGAAACGGTGGACGCCATCCGCAGCGGCCACAACATCCTCATCATCAGCGACCGGCAGATGGACCGCACCCACATCGCCATTCCGGCGCTGCTTGCGCTGTCGGCGGTGCACCAGCACCTGGTGCGCGAGGGGCTGCGAACTACCGCGGGCCTAGTGGTGGAGACGGGATCGGCGCGCGAAGTGCAGCACTTCGCGGTGCTCGCCGGCTACGGTGCCGAGGCCGTGCACCCCTATCTCGCGCTGGAAACACTCACCAGCCTGCACAGCGAGCTGCCAGGCGACCTGTCAGCCGACAAGGCCATCTACAACTACGTCAAGGCAATCGGCAAGGGCCTGTCCAAGATCATGTCCAAGATGGGCGTGTCGACCTACATGTCGTACTGCGGCGCCCAGCTCTTCGAAGCGATCGGCTTGGAGAAGAACCTCGTCGACAAGTACTTCCGCGGCACCGCATCGCAGGTGGGCGGTATAGGTGTCTTCCAGGTTGCTGAGGAAGCCATCCGCATGCACAAGGCCGCCTTCGGCGACGCCCCTGTGCTGGCAGGCATGCTGGATGCTGGCGGCGAGTACGCCTGGCGGGTGCGCGGCGAAGAGCACATGTGGACTCCCGACGCGATCGCCAAACTGCAGCACAGCGTGCGCGGCAACCGCTTCGAGACCTACAAGGAGTACGCCCAGATCATCAACGACCAGTCGCGTCGTCACATGACGCTGCGCGGCCTGTTCGAGTTTAAGTTCGATCCGGCCAAGGCCATCCCGGTGGACGAGGTGGAGCCGCCCGCTGAGATCGTCAAGCGCTTCGCCACGGGCGCGATGTCACTGGGTTCCATCAGCACCGAGGCGCACGCCACGCTCGCGGTCGCGATGAACCGCATCGGCGGCAAGAGCAACACCGGCGAGGGCGGCGAAGACCCGGCGCGCTACCGCAACGAGCTCAAGGGCATCCCGA
>CBFHAS010000097.1:0-16791 GCA_965653625.1 uncultured Burkholderiaceae bacterium
CTACGGACCCTAACCCCTTTATTCCCTTCTGAAGAACGACCAGGGTTCGCAACCCTGGATCTGAAGCACCCCGGGGTGCTGGGATATGTCCGCTCCGTCCGCGCAGCTGAGGAATTTCGCCAATCACGTGCGGCGAAGTCGTTCGGCCGGTCGCGGCCGTCACGCCGCTTACACACGCCGGCGATATGTTGTGGCCCATGCCACACCACGGCGTTTCCAGTCGCCCTTACATGTCAGTACAGCCCCCGGATTTGCTCGACGGTCGTCGCTCTGAGGTACTCGTTCGCCTGATCGAGGCAGGCATTGACGTACATACAAAGCATCAGTTCTTCGTATGGACGCAAAGCTTCCTGAGTCAGCTTGTTCCACACCGCGTGATGGTGTGCGGCTCGTACCAGCGCCCGCAACTGAACCTGGCGTTCGAGGCTGTCCATGGCGTTCCGGTGGAGGGACCCATCCTCGGCACGCTTACCGACGGCACATCGACGCTGATGCAGCAACTCATTAACGCTTGGCTGATCAGGCCTGACAAGGCGCTTTGCCAGACGTTGCAGGCGCTCCAAAATGAAGCCTCTGCTGAACAACGTAATCAGTTACTCGACAGCGGCCTGCGCAGCGCCTTGGTGCACGGCGTGACGCGGCCGCATCGACCCCGAGAGATGGAAACCTTGTTCGTGCTTTGGTCAGCGCATGAGCACGGCGACACGCTCTCGCAGCGGTGTCTCGGCTTGGTGCTGCCCTATCTGCACTCAACCTACCAGCGCGTGGTCCAAACCGAGCGCCGCCTGGCTGCCCGCGCAGCGCCTGCGGGCACCCTGGGCGAACAAGCGGAGAACGCGCTCATTACCGGCCGCGAGAAGCAGATCCTCAACTGGGTGCGCGAAGGCAAGAGCAACCCGGAGATCGGCAAGCTGCTGAGCATCAGCCCGTACACCGTCAAGAACCACGTTCAAAGGATCCTCCGCAAACTGGATGCCACGAACCGGACCCAGGCTGTGGCAAAAGCCATGATGCTGAGCCTGCTGAAGGCACCGGCCGAGGGGCGCTCGTCAGAAGACGCGATGCCTGTCGTCAGAGGACGCTGGAATTGACATTCATGCGGCATACCCAACGATTGGGCTGTCCCAAGCGCCGTACGCCGCCTACCCGCCACGAGCGCCGAGGGCAGCGGCCAGCTGCTCTTTCCTGCACTTCAGCTGGTGGGCGACGGCGTATCCGGCTGCACCCGCAACACCTGCCCGGTGGCCATCAACGCGCGCAACTGCGCCGCGTCCACTTCGATCACCAATAGCGGCCGACCCTGGATCTCCTGCACGTTGGACACGCCAGCCGCCTTCAGCGCGCTCATCGCTTGAGCTTTCGCCGCGTCGCCAGGCTTCAGCGTCGCGATGGCGCGCACCACGCGGCCCGGTGAGCTTTCCAACTGCTGAAGCAGCTTCTGCGTCTCGTGATCGATTGAGGTGTCGGGCACGGCGGCAGGTGCTGTCATTGGGGGTGCCGAAGCGAAGGCCGGATATGCGGCGTCTCCGCCTCGGCAGGCAGCCGCCGCCAGACTCATGCCCGCTACCACAACATACGCAAGGGTAGCGCGCATGGTTCTGGACGGCTGCTTCACGGCTGGGCCGTGACGATGATCCGGGTGGCCGGATTGTTGTCGAGCATCACCCAGCCCGGACACGATTCCCCGGAACACGTGACGCCCGTCGAGCGCCAGATGCGGCCGTCACCGTGGCGCTGGAACAGGCCTGCGGTTGATGCCTCAATCTGCACCGTGGCGCCGTTGTTGTCGAGCATCTGCCACCCGGGGCACGACGCACCCGAGCACGGCGTGCCGGTCGAACGCCAGATGCGCCCGCCCTCATGGCGTTGGAAAAGCCCATTTACGTTCGCCGCGATCTCGCGCGTAGCCGGGTTGTTGTCGAGCTTGGTCCAACCCGGGCATGAACTGCCCGAGCAGGTGGTACCCGTGAATCGCCAGACGGCACCGGTGCCATGGAGCTGGTGGAGCTGCCCACCGGCCGCGGCGATGGCCTTGGTGGCCGGGTTGTTGTCGAGCATCGTCCAGCCGGGGCACGAGGTGCCCGAGCACGCGGCGCCGGTCGAGCGCCAGACGCGGCCCGTGTTGTGAAGCTGGTACAGCTGCGTGCCGTCGGCCACGATCTCCACGGTGGCCGGGTTGTTGTCGAGCATCGTCCAGCCCGGGCATGAAGACCCGGTGCAGGGTGTGCCGGTGTGGCGCCAGATCTTCCCGTCGTTGTGCCGCTGGTACAGCCTCGTGCCGCCCGCAGCGATCGCAACGGTGCGGGCGTTGTTGTCGATCATCTGCCAGCCGGGACAGGCGCCTGCGCCGCAGCGCACCCCCGTGTATCGCCAGATCTTGCCGTCGGCGTGCTGCTGGTACAGCGCATTGCCGGCCGCCGCGATGGCACGCGTGGCGGGGTTGTTGTCGAGCATCACCCACCCGGGGCACACGGGGCCGTCACAGGCCACACCCGTGTGCGCCCAGATCTTTCCGTCGGCATGCAGCTGGAACAACCCGCCCAGGCTGAGGGCGAACGGTTGAGGCGCAAGGCGTTGCACTGCACCTTCGACATCAATGCGCCGCCGCGTGATGCCGTTGCGCGAATCCGTGATTTCCACGCCGGTCGCCTGCAATGCCGACAGGATCTGGTCGGTCGTGGCATCGGGCACCAGCGAGCGAACGGCCGAGAAAGCTCCAGCCACATGGGGCGTGGCCATCGACGTGCCACTCTTCACGCCGAACGCGCTACCGGTAATCGATGAATTGATGCTCGAACCGGGAGCCAGCACGTCCACCAACGAAGAGCTGTTGGAAAAGGCCGAAACGGCGTCGCTCTTGGTGGTGGAACCCACCGTCACTGCCGTGGAAATGCAGCCCGGCGCCCCAACGCCGTTGGTGAGCGAGTCATTGCCTGAGGCGATGACCGTGGCCACACGCACCGCGCGCAGGTCATCAATGACGGCCTTGCGCGCATCGGAGTCGCAGGCCGCGGCGTTGTTGCCGCCACCCAGGCTCATGTTGGCGGACACCACGTTGCGGGCGGCGCGGCGATCGAGCACCCGCTGCAGCCCCCGGATCTGGTCCGAAGTGAAACTCAGTATGCAAGGCGATGCGCGCCCGGAGTTGGCACAGGGCATGTTGGCCGCCGTGTCGGTGAACCGCGAGAACACCTGGACGGCAAAGATGTTGGCGTCGGGTGCGACGCCAAAGAATGTGGTGGACCCGGCGGCGCGACCGGCCGCGATGCCGGCCACATGGGTGCCATGGTCACAGCCGGCCACCGTGCATGGCGCGCCGGCCCCCGTTGCTGTGCTGGTGTTGGCGCCGCCCGGGCACACCGAGGTCGAGTTCGAGGCGGCCGACGTGGTGGAGAAGCAGGCTTCCTCGACCACGCGCCCATTGAGGAACGGGTGGTTGCTCTGCACGCCGGTGTCGAGAACAGCCACCGTGGTGCCCGCACCGCGGGCCCCCATTGCACGCGCCTGTGGCGCATGCACCAGCGGACCTGAATCGGCCAGCGTGGTCGGTACCGGCACGTCCTCGTAAAGCTCACTCACCTCACCTTGCGCCACCAGATGGTCGAGCTCCGCGGCATTCGCCTCCAGCACGACAAGCGCCGTGTTCGTGATCGGCTCGACCGTCTCCACACCCAGAGACAGCAGCCGCGTGTTAATACGCGCACGTGCCGCGCGCAGTTCGACCGTCTCGCCAGCGACTGTCGCCGGCACGTCGACGCTGCCGCCACCCACCGCCGCTTGCGAGAGGCGCGCAATGACCCGCACCTTGCGACCAGCCTGCGTAGCTCGCAGCTTCAAGCTGCTGAAGTTTGCGATGCGAGCCGCATCCACGCGAAGTGGCAAGATGGCCGCGGACGGCACCGCCGCTGCGGAAGCCGCACGATCAGGCGTTGTCGGCTGCGCCGACGCCACGCCGGCCAAGGCGGCAAGCACCCAGCCCAGCAAGCCGGCGCGCGACAGCGCGGACAAGCGCTGCCATGTTCCTGGTGACGGCGCGAAGGCGTCCAGCAAGAGTCTCTTCCGGATCATTGTTGTCACCCTGGGTTATTGATGAGGCACGCAGTGTGGCCATGCCGCATGCGCAGCACATCCCCAACTTTTCCTTCAACTTAGGGAGGCAATCTGCTTCCACTTCGCCATGTGCGCACTGTGCGACGCAGGCATCGCACAGTGGCCCGACATCAATCGCGTGAAGCACTCCTTGCTGTCGCAGTCTGGCGGCCTTCTGGCCGCTCCGCCGGCCAACGGGCAGCTTCGCTCGCGGGCCATTCCGCTATCCGAGAAATCAAAACCAGACCGGTCTTCAGTGTCATCGCGCACGGCAACTGCCCCGTCCGCAAGCCGACCTGCCATGAACATCAGATGGAGTGGGGTACAATTGCGGGCCCGACGCGGTTGATGTCGTGCTCTGACCAAGAGCACTTCGCTGATCGCGCTGAGATCAAGAGTTGATCTCCTTCCTTCGCCAGATCTTCTGATTGCCTCGGTGGTCGCTACGTTCTGGTCGCTTCTGGCTCGCAGCGAGTGCCCCTGCCAGCCAGCCGCCGGACAGAGTTCATCCGCCGCCAGCGCGCATGCCGCGCTCCTCAATCAGACCCGGCGGCCTCGCCCACGAGGCCACACCATAGAAGGACCTCTATCCATACTCCCCCCCAGGTCGGGAAACACTTCGTGCCTCCCTTGACCCGCCTCGATGACTGCGGCCGCGACGCGACGTCAGCGTTGGTTCGCTCCGCACACGGCAGCACGACGCATGACCTCATCGCGCGCTTCGTTCCTCTTTCCGACTCCCCCGACGAGGCCCCGCGCCATGCAATGACACCGGGCCTCGCCTGGATCAGTGCGGCCGCGGCGGCTCCCATCGCCCACCCTTCCACGAACCAGGAGTGACCACTGTGGCCAAAGAAGAACTCATCGAGATGCACGGCGTCGTGAACGAGATCCTGCCGGACTCCCGCTTCCGGGTGACCCTGGAAAACGGCCACAGGCTCATCGCATACACCGGCGGCAAGATGCGCAAGCATCACATCCGGATCCTCGCCGGCGACAACGTCTCCCTGGAGTTGTCGCCCTACGACTTATCGAAGGGACGCATCACGTTCCGCCACCTCGATCGCCGAGGCCCGGCCCCGTCTTCGCGACCACCCACGCGTCGATGACCCGCGATCAAGAGATTTTTCAGAACTCAGCATCCCAAATCAGGAAGCTGCTTACCCGCACCAGCGAGAGCTGGGGCATCTTTTCAACAAATCCATCAAGGAATGACGATATGACCACCGAAACCGGTACCGTGAAATGGTTCAACGAAGGCAAGGGCTTCGGCTTCATTGCTCCCGACAATGGCGGCAAGGATCTCTTTGCCCACTTCAAGGAAATCCAGGGCAATGGCTTCAAGACGCTCACCGAGAACCAGCGCGTGGAGTTCGAAGTGACACAGGGTCAAAAAGGGCCGCAAGCGTCCAAGATCCGCGCCATCTGACGCCACTCGCCTCCTGCGCCTTCCGACGAACGCGATGAAGGACTTGCAGGAGGCAACCGAGCGAATCTGCGAGCTCAAAGGTTCGCTCATCGCACTCGACACGCTACTGACATCGGTGCTGCACGTGCTGCCCGATGAAGCGCGTCGCGTTGTGATGGAGCGCTTCGCGTTTCACGCCGAGGTCGCCCGAACCGTGCTGCTTCACGAGTCAATCTCGGAACACACTATTGCGGCCTTTGAGCACGACGTGCGCAGGATTCAGGCGATCGGACTTTCGCCACATGACGAGCCCCAAGCAGTGCCCTCGCTGCCGCACGACACGCCGTAGACCACACTCAGCCCAGCCCCAAGAACTGGCGCTGAATATCCACACTGGACCGCACCCCCACATCCCCTCGGTGCCGCTCCAGCCAGTCCTGAGCCGCAGCCCGCCCCAGGTTTCGGAGCTTCTGCAGGAAGTCCCATCCCGTATCCAGCTTGCTTTGCGCAGACAACTGCGCAAGGTCTTTCTCGTCGGCGATCATGTGTACCCGCAGGTCCTTGTAGCGCCCGCGGTCGACACGCTCCTCCAGTAACAAGCGCTTCACGAACGCGATCGCACGCAGTTCGCCGATGAGCGCCGTGTTGAAGCTGATCTCGGCGGCTCGCTCCGCAATTTCCAGGGCGGTTCGCGGTGTGGCCGGGCGCTGCAGCGGCTGGATCTTCACCAGCAGCAGGTCGGCCTCTTCCGTCTCGTAGACCAGCGGCCACAGCGCCGGGTTGCCGCTGTAGCCGCCGTCCCAGTACGGCTCTCCGTCTATCTCCACGGCCTGGAAAAGGTACGGCAGGCACGCCGAGGCCAGCAGTGCATCAATGGTGAGGTCTGCTCCTGAGAAGACCCGTGGCCGCCCGGTTTGCACAGAGGTCGCCACAGTGAATAGGCGAGGCCCTGTGGAGGATTGCACGGCAGAAACGTCGACGTGCCGTTTCAGAACATCCTTGAGCGGATTGAGCCCCAGCGGGTTGAGCTGGTAGGGACTGAGCGAACGCGCCCAGTGCGCCCAAGCTTGGGCGATGGGCGCGGTCCAGGCGTCCCACAGGGGCGTGGCACCGCGCCTGCTGTGGACGAACAACGGATCGAAACAGCTGTTGGCACGCGCCACGTCGTGCCAGAAGTCGTGGAGGGCTTGGCGCGCTCCTTCGGGGCCGCCGCGCGCCAGCCCGGTGATGAGAACGGCACCGCTGAGCGCCCCAGCGCTAGTGCCGGAGATCCCGGCGAAATCGAGGCTACCTTCTTCGAGCAACTTGTCGAGCGCGCCCCAGGTAAAGGCGCCATGGCTGCCGCCGCCCTGGAGGGCAAGATCGATCGAGGAGGTTGCACGCTGCATTGAAAGGCTCCTTGGCGAGAAGCGCCATTCTCACGGCAGCGGGCGATTCGCGAATCGTCACCAGGTGGAGTTCAGGTTCGTACGCTGAACGCGTCGCACAGCTCAACGGCGGCGCCCAGGACTTCTCGCTCGAATTGCGCCGCCGGCATCGGGCGGCCGAAGCGATAACCCTGCGCCTGCCGACAGCCATGCGCGAGCAGGAAGGCCGCCTGCTCGTCGGTCTCAATGCCTTCAGCAACCGTGGTGAGGTTCAGGGCCGTCGCCATCGCGACGAATGCCTTGACCAGCTCGCCGTCGCGGCTGCTGCGTCCGATGGCCTGCACGAAACTTTTGTCGATCTTCATGCAATCGACATGAAACCGTCCCAGGTAGTTGAGGGCGGAGTATCCGGTGCCGAAGTCATCGAGCGCGACATGCATGCCGCGCATGCGGAACGCCTCGAGCGATTGCTGAACCAGTGTCGAATCCTCGAGCAGCGCGCTTTCGGTGATCTCCACCGAAAGCCAGCGAGGATCGCAGCCAGTTCGGGCGAGCACTTCGTCCACCATCGCAGGCAGCTCATCGAGGATGAACTGCCGGGTCGATACGTTGACCGAGATGCGCAGCGGCTCGGCAGCCCGGCCACGGTTCCAGCGCACCGCCGTGTGCGCCGCCGTTTCGAGGACCCAACGGCCGATGGGAACGATCATGCCGGTCTCTTCGGCCAGGTCGATGAAGGCATCGGGTGCAAGCATGCCCAGCGTCGGATGGCGCCAGCGCAGCAATGCCTCGGCGCCAACCACACGATCAGGCTGTTGCAGGCTGACCTGCGGCTGGAAGAACAACACGAGGCCCTTGCCCGTGCAGGCTTCGCGCATTGATTCCTCGAGGAGCAGCCGGCGCCGCACGGCATCGCTCAGCTCGGTGCGGTAATACTCGGTACCCCCGCGACCGATCCGCTTGGCGTGGTACATCGCGCTGTCGGCATGCGCGAGCAGTTCCTCAAGGCTCTCCCCGTGGTTCGGGTAGACGGCCACGCCAATGCTTGCGGAGACGCGGACCTCGCGCCGCGACAGCGTCAGCGGCTGCGCGAAAGCACCGTGCAGCTTGGCGGCGATGGCTGCCATGGAGCGGACATCCTCGATGTCCGTTGCGATGACGACGAATTCATCGCCGCCCAGGCGAACCAGCAGATCGTTCACGCGCATGCAGGCACTCAGCCGCCTGGCGACTTCGCGCAGCAGGTCATCGCCCGCGCTGTGCCCCATGCCGTCATTGATGGACTTGAACTGATCCAGATCCAGCAGCATGACGCCCACTGCGGTGCGCCGCCGTGCCGCAGCGGCAAGGATCCCGACCGCGCGCTCCTGCAGCGCCTGCCGGTTGGCCAGACGGGTCAGCGAATCGGTACGCACGAGGGATTCGATTAGCTCCAACTGCGCGATCTTCTCGGTGATGTCGCGCCCGATGCCGAGCACGCTGCACACCTTGCCTTGGTTATCGCGCTCGGGAACGAGACGGATCTCGTGAACCTGCTCGCTGTCGTGGCCCGGCCTCGCAAAGCGGAACTGGAGCATCGCGGGGCAGCCATCGCGCACCACCTGAAGAACCGCGTGGTACACGGCGTCGAAGCGCCCGTCCGGATGCGAACCGAGCGCTGTCGTTCCCAGCATGCTGTCGAGCGACACGCCGAGCACCGCCACCATTGCCGGGTTGAGATAGCGCACGCGCGCCTCGGTGTCCCAACGCATGATGTTGTCGCCCGCGTTCTCGGCCAGGGAGCGGAACTCGCGTTCCTTCTCCGCCAGCGCCTGCCGAATGCGAACCTGCTCGGTCACGTCGCGCCCGACAGCGACGGCTCCACAGATGGCGCCGTTCGAATCGCTCTCGGCGGCGATGGCTACGCTGTGCACATGGATTTCACCGTTCGGATGCGGCACCTGGAGCTCGACCGCTCCGCGTTCGCCGGTGGCCAGGGTGTGCGCCAGCTGGCGTTCGTATGCATCCACGCCCAGCATGCCGGTCGGCGCCGATTCTGAAGGCGTGCGGCCCACCACTCGGAACGCCTTGACCTGTACGCGATCTTCGATCTCGCGGTTGCAGTAGATCGCACGGCTGTCCATGCCGTATCGGATGATGTTGTCCGGCGAGTTTTCCGCGAGCGTGCGGAATTCGCGCTCCCGCATGCGCAGGTCATGCTCGATGCGCCGGTGTTCGGTGATGTCCTGCGCTCGCAGCAGCAGCCCACATGGCCCTTGCACAGCGACGGGTTCGACCGCGATGCGGACGTCGTAGGTACGCAGCCCGGCCTCGCCTCGGTCCCACTCCAGTTCGACACGGGCCGATCCACCCGACTCGAATGCCTGCGCCATCCGTGCGTGGATGACGGCCGCCGCCTGCCCGAACAAGCCGGCATCGATCGCCGTGCGACCGAGCAAGGCGGCAGCCGTCGTGCCGAGCACGCGCTCGACGTTTCGGCTGACGAACGTGAGCCGCAGTTGTCGGTCCACAGCCACGACGAGGTCGTCGGTCTGGTCCAGCAAGACGCTCAACGGCCAGCGGTCGAAGCTGTCGCTCACCACCGGCAGCTCAGTGTTTCCCTCCATCGAGGCCCCTCCAGCGCCCGAACCCTACATCGGCCGCCTGGCGGCTCTCTTGACCCCCGGCGCAGGGCTGCGCCTGCATTCCGACGCACTATGGCGAATAGTGCGCAACATTGAACGCGGCATCCGGCGCCCACAATGCATGCCACACCTTCGGAGTCGAACATGACCATCACAGTGGTTCGCGATGGGTCGCACCGGATGATGCACATGGTCCATGTGCGCCAGCACGCCTTGGCCGTCGACGAGCCGGCCAGCAACGGCGGCGAGGATCTCGGCGTGACGGCGCACGAGCTCTACGACAGCGCGCTGGGAACCTGCAAGGCGATGACGGTGCTCTGGTACGCGCAGCGCCAGCAGATTCCCGTGGATGACATTCGGGTCACCGCCGAACGCGATGACAGCGAGGAGCGCCAAGGCATCTATCGCCTGCACGTGACGCTGGAACTCACCGGCGCATTGACTGAAGCGCAGCGCCAGAAGCTGCTCGCGGTGGCCGAGAAATGCCCGGTCCACAAACTCATGACGCAAGTCAGGACGGAAGTGGTCACCGAGCTGGCGCCGGCCGATTGACAACCCTCTGCGGCAGGTGGGGCAGTGGTGCCAGCTTCTGCTGTCTTGCCGCGCCGCGGCCGCGAACGCTCACCGATGGAAGGCTTCCACCTTCCCCTTCAGCTTGATCAGCAGCGGCCTGCCCTTGCGGTCGAGCGTGCGGCCGGCGGGCACCTTCACCCAGCCCTCGCTGATGCAGTACTCCTCGACATCGAAGCGCTCCTTGCCATTGAAGCGGATGCCGACACCGCGCTCGAACACGGCGGCGACGTGATGCGGGCTGGCCGGGTCGACCGACAACCGATCGGGCAGCGGGAGAGCGTCTGGGGTGTCGTTCATCGGGACCTCTTGTCTGAAGGTGTGGAACCAGTCCCTGATTCTCGCGGACGGCGAGAGCCAGCTCAGCTGGCATGCCGCAGTCCTCTCAGGGCTCGCAGCGCGGCCAACGTCGAACCAAGCGGCTCTCAAAGGAAACGCCGGGCCGCCCAAGTTTCCTTGACCCCCGCGGGGGCGGGGCTGGGCGCAGCCCGGCCCTGGGGGCGCTCTTTACCGAGAACCTTTTCTGCAAGTAGTCTGATTCCATTGCAGCAGGGCCCGCGCGTGTCGCGAGGTCTACGCTTCGCTTTTGTGGACGTGCGCGATGGCTTCATTGAGGCGGTGGGCAACACACCGCTCATCGCCCTGCGCAAGGCTTCGGAGCTGACCGGCTGCGCGATTCTCGGCAAGGCCGAATTCATGAATCCCGGCGGGTCGGTGAAAGACCGCGCGGCGTTGTACATCGTGCTCGATGCAGAAGCGCGCGGCGAGTTGCGGCCCGGCGGCCTGATCGTGGAAGGCACGGCCGGCAACACCGGCATTGGCCTGGCGCTGGTGGGCAACGCGCGCGGCTACCGCACGGTGGTGGTGATTCCCCAGACGCAGAGCCAGGAGAAGAAAGATGCCCTGCGCCTGTGCGGTGCCGAGCTGCGCGAGGTGCCGGCCGTCCCGTACAGCGACCCCAACCACTACGTGCACGTGGCGCAGCGCCTTGCGGCGGAACTCGCGCGCAGCGAGTCCCACGGGGTGTTGTATGCCAACCAGTGGGACAACCTGTCCAACCGCGACGGCCATGCGCGCTCGACCGGCCCCGAGATCTGGCGGCAGACGGATGGGCGCGTCGACGGCTTCGTGTGCGCGATCGGCACGGGAGGAACGCTGGCCGGCGTGGGCGTGTTTCTGAAGGAACGCAAGCCGCAGGTCGTGATAGCCGCCGCCGACCCCATGGGAGCGGCGATGTACCACTACATCAAACACGGCGAGCTGCGCAGCGAAGGCAGCTCCATCACCGAAGGCATCGGTCAGAACCGCATCACGGGCAACCTCGTCGGTGCCCCGATAGCCGACGCTTACGCCATACCCGATGCCGAGGCGCTGCCGGTGCTGTTCGATCTGCTCCGGCACGAAGGGCTGTGCCTGGGCGGCTCCAGCGGCATCAACGTGGCCGGCGCAATCCGCCTGGCGCGCGACCTGGGCCCGGGACACACCATCGTGACGATCCTCGCCGACTCCGGCACACGCTACCAGTCCAAGCTCTACAACCCGGCCTTCCTGCGAGAGAAGAACCTCCCGGTGCCCGATTGGCTGGCATGAGAAGCGCCCCGACGATGTGCTGCGCGGGCGTGGCGGATACGTTCGCACACCTCAGGAGGGCGCTATCTCGAACGCAGCCACCTGCCGCCCGTCGACATCGGTGAATCCGTACTCGCTCGCCAGCTCCGCCACGCGGTACACGCCACCACTTTTCCGATGCACCGCCGGGTCCGCCGCCAATGCGGCTACCGCGCGGCCCAGGTAGCGCGGCGATTCGGTGCGGGCGAGTTCGGGCCGCTCGCGCCAATGGGCCTCGTCGGTCTTGTGACCGGCCAGGACGAACTCGGTGCGCATCCACCCCGGCGACACCGCGAGAGAGGCCACGCCGTGGGGGCGCAGTTCCTCCGCCATGGCGAAGGCCAGGCGCGTCATCGCGGCCTTGGCCAGGTCGTAGAAGAGGTTGCCGCGCATGTAGCGGTCGCGGTCCCAGAAGGTGGTGGTCACGATGAGACCACGCTGCTGGCGCACCATGAGCGGTGCGGCGCAACGGCTGGCGAGCAGGTGGTTGCGCACACCGCGGTCGAACATCGCGTCCCACTGCGCCATCGGGTGTTCCCAGAAGGGAGCATCGAATACGCCGCTGAAGCTCTCGTGCCCGCCCCAGGCGTTATTCACCAGCAGGTCCAGCCGGGACTGTTCGCGCAGCACCTGCTCGAAAAGCCGCGCCACTTCGTCTTCCCGGGTGTGGTCGCAGCGTACCGGAATGCCAAGGCCACCGAGGCGAGTGAGCTCCTCGGCCGTCTCATCGATGCTGCCCGGCAGCGCCGCCAGCCCCGTCAGCGCGAGCAGCTCGCCGTAGCTCTGCGCCGGCTGCTCGCGCGTGCTGCGGCCGGTGACGTACACGGTGGCGCCCGCGGCACCGAGCTCCAGCGCGATGCCTCGGCCCGCGCCGCGGCTGGCGCCTGTGACGATGGCCACGCAGTTCTTCAGCGGGGAGTCAATGCGGGTCATGCGGTCTCCTTGGGCCATCGCGCGTGGATGGCCTCTGCCCCGCTGCGTGAGGCAGGCAGTGGCCGCGAGCGCGGCGGGGCCCGGGCGTACGCCGGCTCAGGGCCTCGCCGATTTCCGCGCTGCCTTCTTCGCAGCGTCCAGCGCGGCCGCCTTGGCCGCCTGCTTCTGTGCCCGAGAGGGTTTGGGCTTGCCCGGCTTCGCTTCCTTGGAGACCTTCTCCTTGGATTCCTTCGCCTTGGGCTTGTCCCTCTCCTTGGGCTCGGCGTGATGGGTACGCACGAGCTTGTCAGCCTTGGCCCGGGGCTGCTGCGCCAGCTCGTGCCGGCGGGCCTTCTCTTCCTTGAGCTGCTGGCGCTCCGTGGCCAGCGCCCGCTCTTCCTCGGACGGCTCGGATGCCTCGCCGTGCGACTGCATGCGCTTCACCATGGCCTGGTGAAGCGCCGCGCCGTTCTTCTCGATCCGCCGATGCATCGATGCGGTGCGAATAGACATGTCGCGATCCTCCGGTTCGATGGGAGGCGGCCACTGTAGGACAGGCCGCGGCGGATGCCAATGGGCATGAACCGCGAAGGGCAGCCCCCTTCAGCGAACCAGCGACACGTATGCGGCCCAGGCCGACAAGCCGAGCCAGGCCACCATGGCCACGGTGCGAACGCGAGCAGGCCCGGACTCGGTCGTGGCCTGGAACACCAGCAACCCGGTGCACATCGGCAGCGCGACACTGAGGAACATCATCGACAGCGAGCGCCCTGCGCCGCAGGCCTCATTGCAGATGCTCGCCCAGTAGTCCCACAGTGCCGCGCCGAGGGCGGCGCAGGCGGCCAGGCCCGCGATTCGCATCAGGAGCGTCGACCTCACTGGATCTCCCAAAGAAGGATTTGGCTCGACTTTCCGAGGTCGGAGAAGCCCGGCCCCGAGTCGATGCCCAACCCGAAACGCAACACCGTCACCACGGTCCCCTCCAGGCCGGATGCCGTCAGGCGGCTTCCGTTCCAGAGGTCGATATGGTCGCCGGTGGGTGACTTTTCGCCCGGCCTGAGCCAATAGTCGGCGAAATAGACGATGCCGGTCTTTCCCTTGGCCTTCTGTTGCCAATCGGCCCCGGTGATGGCCACGGCGGGCAGCTTGATGCCGGGTATGGCCGTCAAGCGGAGCCACTGAGCGAGTTCTGCCGCGCGCACCGCAACCCGCTTGCCCGCGATGGGAACCGACGCACCCGCAAAGCCTCGCAGCTCAGCGCCTGCGGCATGAAGCGCCACACTCACCTTGATGGCGCACTGGTTCTCATAGCCGGCCGGAACGTCGCCCTTGGCATCGCGATAAGGCTTGTCGCCGGGATAGCCGGCCCAAAGCTTGGAGAAGCTGACGACGGGAACGGGACGTGGTTTCGGCGTCGATACGCCGATGGGCCCCGGCCGCGGTGATGCGGCCAGGCAGTTCGTTCCTGCGTCAATCGGTTCGGCGTGCGTCCCGCACAGTGTCCCTGGGCGCCGCGCTCCCACTTACGCGATCCGCGTCATCGAGAACATCGGCTGCACCGGCCCGCTCTGGCCCAGCTTGTTGAACAGCGCCACATAGATGCGCCACTCGTTGTCGGTAAACATGCCGGCCACGCTGAACGTGCGCGGCGTGGCGCCGGACTCGGGTGCCAGCGTCACTGCGGCAAAGCCGATCGCCGGGTTGTTGGGCACCGAGAAGAAGGTGCCCTCTTCCACCACGACCAAGCCCATGGACAGCGTGTAGCTGCCCTGGAAGCCGATCTTGTCGGGATCGAAGGTGAAGGCGATGGTGCGAATCGCGAACAGGTCTTCGGCCCACAGGAACCTGCCTTCCAGGCCCGACATCGTCTGGATGTCGTTCGGGCCGTGCCAGCCGGCGCCCAGCGTCTGGGCAGAACGTTGGAACTGCACTTTCAAGGCTTCCGCCGCATTGCTGGAAAGCTGGGCTGCCTTCAGCACGTTGTCGGCTGCCTTGGATGCGAGGTTCGAGGTCTGGGTCATGGTCATGAAGGAACTCCCTGTTGTGGATGAACAAGAGCGGGCGATGCTACGGCGGGGGGCCGGCGACAACAATCCGAGAGGCTAGGGAGTGCGTGCACCGCATGCCGATGCTGCGTGGGATCGACCATCAGCCTGGCGATTCACAATCGGCATCATTCGATACACGCCGGGGAATCGCCATGACCACTGCCGCACGCCGAAAGTCATCACTTGCCGCCCTGTTCACGATGACGCTCGCCGCCTGCGGAGGAGGTGGCGGCGACAGCGGCGCGGACGCGCCGGTGTCGCCCCCGGCTTCCGGCAGCCCCAACTCGCCCATCTTCAGCTCACCGTCGCCCTCGCCACCCGCGCCCACGCCCGGCCCGGCCACACCCACGGACGAGCAGCGCGCCGCGGCAGCGCAGGACACGGCGCGCAATCATGCGCTGTGTACCGCCATACGGCCGTTCTACTGGGAGGTGGGCGACAGCGCGACGCGCAAGGCTTCGGCGTCGGTGGGCGACAACACGTACACCGCCACCCGCGCCATGGCGCTGGGCTCGGCATCGAAGTGGATCTATGCCGCCTATGTGATGGAGCTGCGCGATGGCGAACTGACCGACGCCGACGTGAAGCACCTGAGCTTCACGAGCGGGTACAGCAACATGGAACCGTCCTCGTGCGACTCCTCCAGCACGGTCGACGTGTGCCTCAACGTGGCAAACAACGGAGCGTATACCTTCGCCAACGACGGCCTGTTCTTCTACAACGGGGGGCACATGCAGCGGCATGCCCACGATATCGGGCTGGGCGGCATGAACTCCGCGGAGTTGACCTTCGAAGTGCAAGCGCGCATTGGCGACTTCGGGTTCACGTATTCGTCGCCGCAGCCGGCCGGTGGGCTGTTTGGCACGCCCGACGCGTATGCGGGCTTTCTTCGAAAGATGCTGGCCGGTGACCTGAAGCTAAAAACCCAGTTGGGTACGGAAGCGGTGTGTACGAATCCCGACACCTGCGTGACCGCGGTGGATACGCCCATTCCGCAAAGCGAGAGCTGGAGCTACTCGCTGGGCCACTGGGTCGAGAGCGACCCCACCCTGGGCGATGGCGCCTTCAGCAGCGCCGGCGCGTTCGGCTTCTATCCGTGGATAGACGCGGACAAGCGGTACTACGGGATCGTCGCGCGCGAGCAGTTCGCAGAAGGCGAGGGGTATGAGTCCGCGCAATGCGGCAGGCTGATTCGCGCGGCTTGGGCGACGGGGGAGGAGCAGCAGTAACACCAGGTCTTGGGATGCGTGTCGAACGTTTCCGGACCTGGGCGTGCCGGATCACACGTCGCGGTCCAACGGCTGGGCGAGATAGCGCGATACGCGCGGGGGCGTGTCGGCGATGTGGAATGCATGCCGGCGCTCGCGCAGTGACAGGTCATAGGCGGTCATGCGCTCGAAGTGGCGCAGGTGCTCCACCCATGATGCATCGACGAGGTGTTCGATGAAGCGACCCGCATGCCCGGGGTCGCGGAACAGGCCCCAGGACAAGACGCCGTGGCGCAGGCGGTTGCGGCGGGTTTCCTGCATCAGTTCGAGGAACGGCCCGACTTGCTCGGGCGCCACCTGGTATTCGATGGTGATGAGCACCGGCCCCTCGTGGGGATCCACATCGACCTGCGTGCCCGCCGGCAGCGAAAAGGGCGCGGGCGTGAGGTCTTCCAGCGGGCCGCGCTCGAGCGGGAAGCGCCGGGTGACCAGCAATGCCACGAGTGCCCCCGCGACCGCGGAAGCGACGAGGCTGGTGCGCACGTCGGTCCATGTCGCGATCTGGCCCCACAGGGCGGCGCCCAGCGCGCTGCTGCCCATCAGCGCCATCTGGTAAATGGACATGCCGCGCGCGCGCACCCAGTCGGGCAGCGACAGCTGAGCGCCGACGGTGAGCGAGTTCGCCGCCGTGATCCAGCCGGCGCCGGCGGTCACCATGGCGGGCGCGGCGACCCAGGTGCTGGGCGCGAAGGCGACGACCACCATGGACAACGACAGCACCGCCGTGCCCCAGTTGACCATCGTGTCACGCGTACCGTAGGCGCGCAGCCGCTGCAGCGACACGGCCGCCGCAATGGCACCGCCGCCCATGCAGGCCAGCAGCAGCGTGAAGGTCCCCGCACCACCATCTTCCAGGCCCTTGGCCACCAGTGGCAGCAGGCCCAGGAGCGCCATCGA
>CBFHAS010000098.1:0-16406 GCA_965653625.1 uncultured Burkholderiaceae bacterium
ACCTATAATCGCGCTTTACCACCACGGCATTCGTGAGCAGCGAATGCCGCACGCAATGACCAAGTTCGTCTTCGTCACCGGCGGTGTGGTGTCCTCGCTGGGCAAGGGCATCGCGGCTGCGTCGCTCGCTGCGATTCTGGAATCGCGGGGCCTCAAGGTCACCCTGATCAAGCTCGATCCCTACCTCAACGTCGATCCCGGCACGATGTCGCCGTTCCAGCACGGCGAGGTGTTCGTCACCGATGACGGCGCCGAAACGGACCTTGATCTTGGCCACTACGAGCGCTTCATCACCACGCGGATGAAGCGAAGCAACAACTTCACCACCGGCCAGATCTACAAGAGCGTGCTCGAGAAAGAGCGACGCGGCGATTACCTCGGCAAGACGGTGCAGGTCATCCCTCACGTCACCAACGAGATCCAGGATTTCATCAAGCGCGGCGCCGGCGTCGGCACCGACAGCCCGGTCGACGTGGCCATCGTCGAAGTGGGTGGCACCGTGGGCGACATCGAGTCGCTGCCCTTCCTGGAAGCCGTGCGCCAGATGAGCCTGCGCATGGGCCCCAACAGCAGTGCCTTCGTGCACCTGACCTACGTGCCCTGGATCGCAGCCGCCGGCGAGCTCAAAACCAAACCCACTCAGCACACCGTGCAGAAGATGCGCGAGATCGGCATCCAGCCGGACGCGCTGTTGTGCCGCGCCGACCGTGCCATCCCCGACGAGGAGCGGCAGAAGATCTCGCTGTTCACCAACGTGCCCGAATGGGGCGTGATCTCCGTGTGGGACGCGGACACCATCTACAAGGTGCCGCGCATGCTGCATGAGCAGGGGCTCGACGGGCTCATCTGCGACAAGCTGCGCATCAACACCCCGCCAGCGAATCTCAAGCGCTGGGATGAGTTGGTGGCCGAGGTGGAGCATCCGCAGCGCGAAGTCAGCATCGGCATGTGCGGCAAGTACACCGACCTGTCGGATTCATACAAGTCGCTCAATGAGGCGTTGCGCCACGCGGGCATCCACAACCATGCGCGGGTCAACATCGAGTACGTCGACTCCGAGACGCTCACGCCCGACAACGTGCACCAGCTCGACCGCTACGACGCGCTGCTCGTGCCCGGCGGTTTCGGCAAACGCGGCGTCGAAGGCAAGATCCTCACCGCGCAGTACGCGCGCGAAAGCCGCATCCCCTACCTCGGTATCTGCCTGGGCATGCAGGTGGCCACCATCGAGTACGCGCGCCACAAGGCGGGCCTGCCCGAGGCCAACAGCACAGAGTTCGACCCCGAGACGCCGCATCCTGTGATCGCGCTGATCGAGGAATGGCACGACCGCGACGGCTCCATCCAGAAGCGCAGCGTTCAGTCCGACCTTGGCGGCACCATGCGGCTGGGCGCACAGAGCTCCGACGTGAAGCCCGGCACGCTCGCGCACGAGATCTACGGCGACGTCGTGACCGAGCGCCACCGCCATCGCTACGAGGCGAACGTGAACTACCTCGCTCGCCTGGCCGATGCCGGCATGGTCATTTCAGCGCTCACGCAGCGCGAGAAGTTGACCGAGGTCGTCGAGCTGCCTAGGGGCATGCATCCCTGGTTCATGGGCGTGCAGTTCCACCCCGAGTTCAAGTCGACTCCCTGGGGCGGGCATCCGCTGTTCAAGTCCTATATCCAGGCGGCACTGCGGCACCAGTCCGAGCGCACGCAGACGAAACAGAAGGTCGAAGCATGAAGTTGTGCGGTTTCGATGTGGGGCTGGACAAGCCCTTCTTCCTCATCTCGGGCCCCTGCGTGGTGGAGTCCGAGCAGTTGCAGCTTGACGTGGCGGGGCGGCTGAAGGAAATCACCGCCGAGCTGGGCATTCCCTTCATCTTCAAGAGCAGCTACGACAAGGCGAACCGCTCCAGCGGCACCTCGTTCCGCGGCCCGGGCATGGAACAGGGCCTCGAGATCCTGACCAAGGTGCGGCGCGAGCTCAAGGTGCCCGTGCTGACCGACGTGCACAGCGAAGCCGAAGTGCCCGCAGTCGCCCAGGTGGTCGACGTGCTGCAGACCCCTGCCTTCCTCTGCCGGCAAACCGACTTCATTCGCGCGGTCGCACAGTCAGGCAAGCCGGTGAACATCAAGAAGGGTCAGTTCCTCGCGCCGCACGACATGAAAAACGTGATCGACAAGGCGCGCACAGCGGCACGAGAGAAGGGCCTGCCCGAAGACAGCTTCCTGGCCTGCGAGCGCGGCGCGAGCTTTGGCTACAACAACCTGGTGAGCGATATGCGCTCGCTGGCCATCATGCGCGAGACCGGCGCACCGGTCGTCTTCGATGCCACGCATTCGGTGCAGCTGCCGGGCGGCCAGGGCACGAGCTCGGGCGGCCAGCGGGAGTTCGTGCCCGTGCTTTCGCGCGCCGCGGTGGCGGTAGGCGTGGCCGGCCTTTTCATGGAAACACATCCGGACCCCGCCAAGGCGCTGAGCGATGGGCCCAACGCCGTGCCGCTTCGCCATATGAAGGCGCTGCTGGAGCAGCTGGTTGCACTGGACCGCGTGGTCAAACGGCAGCCGCTGCTTGAGAACGATTTCTCCTGCTGAGGAGGACTGCATGTCGAGCGGCTACATCATTTTCAACGTGAGCATCACCGACCCGGTGCAGTACGAGGAGTACAAGAAGTTCTCCACACTGGCCATGCAGGCTCACGGCGCCGAGGTCTGCGTGCGCGGGGGAAAGATCGAAGTGCTCGAAGGCGACTGGCAGCCGGAGCGGATGGTCGTGCTGAAGTTTCCTTCGGTCGAGCAGGCAAAGCGCTTCTACGACTCGCCGGAGTACCGCCGCGCGCGCGAAGCGCGAACCCAGGCCGCAGTCATGTGCGCGGTCTTGATAGAGGGCGCGTGACGGCACCATGAACGCTCGCATGCCACGCAGCGGCATCGCATGCCTGCCCGCCTCGCTCGCGGGCAGCCGCAAGATCGATCTTAAAAAGAAGGAGAGACCTGAATGAGTGCCATCGTTGACATCGTCGGCCGAGAGATCCTCGACAGCCGCGGCAACCCGACGGTCGAGTGCGACGTGCTGCTGGAATCCGGCACCATGGGCCGAGCGGCCGTGCCCTCGGGCGCATCCACCGGATCGCGCGAGGCCATCGAACTGCGCGACGGCGACAAGGCGCGCTACCTGGGCAAGGGCGTGCTGAAGGCGGTGGAACACCTCAACACCGAGATCAGCGAAGCCGTGATGGGACTTGACGCCTCCGAGCAGGCATTCCTCGACCGCACCCTGATCGACCTTGACGGCACCGAGAACAAGAGCCGCCTGGGCGCCAACGCTACGCTGGCCGTCTCCATGGCCGTGGCGCGCGCAGCCGCGGAGGAATCGGGCCTGCCGCTGTACCGCTACTTCGGCGGCTCGGGCGGCATGCAGTTGCCGGTGCCGATGATGAACGTCGTCAACGGCGGCGCGCACGCCAACAACAATCTGGACCTCCAGGAGCTGATGATCATCCCGGTCGGTGCACCGAGCTTCCGGGAGGCGGTGCGTTACGGCGCTGAGGTTTTCCATGCGCTGAAAAAGATCATCCATGACAAAGGCATGAGCACGGCAGTGGGCGACGAAGGCGGCTTCGCGCCCAGCGTGCAGAGCCACGAAGCGGCCATCCAGATGATCCTGGAGGCCATCGACAAGGCCGGCTTTGCCGCCGGCGAGCAGATTGCCATCGGCCTGGACTGTGCCGCCAGCGAGTTCTACAAGGACGGCAAGTACGTGCTCGAGGGCGAAGGCCTCACGCTCAGCGCGGCCAAATGGACCGACATCCTGGCCACCTGGTGCGACAAGTACCCCATCATCAGCATCGAAGACGGCATGGCCGAGGGCGACTGGGACGGATGGAAGCACCTCACCGAGCGCCTGACCGGCAAGGTGCAGCTGGTGGGTGATGATCTCTTCGTCACCAACACCAAGATCTTGAAGGAAGGTATCGAGCGCCGCATCGCCAACTCGATCCTCATCAAGATCAATCAGATCGGCACGCTCACCGAAACCTTCGCCGCCATCGAAATGGCCAAGCGCGCCGGCTATACCGCCGTGATCAGCCACCGCTCCGGCGAAACCGAAGACTCCACCATTGCCGATATCGCGGTGGGCACCAACGCCGGCCAGATCAAGACCGGCTCGCTGAGCCGCAGCGACCGCATGGCGAAGTACAACCAGTTGCTGCGCATCGAGGAAGACCTGGGCGACGTGGCCAGCTACCCCGGCCGCGCCGCCTTCTACAACCTGCGCTGAAAGAACATCGCCATGCGCGCCGTCACCCTCGCCCTCATCGCCCTGATCGGCCTGGTGCATGCCGAGCTCTGGTTTGGCAAGGGTGGCGTGCCGCGGGTCATGGAGCTTCAGGCCAGGCTTGCCGAGCAGAAGCTCTCCAACGAGGTGGCCCGCTTGCGCAATGCGCAGCTGGACGCCGAAGTGCGCGACCTCAGGGAAGGCCTGGAGATGGTGGAGGAGAAGGCGCGCTCCGACCTGGGCATGGTCAAGCCCGACGAGATCTTCGTTCAGGTCTCCGCCGGGGGATAACGGCCCGCTAGCGCGATGGACGCGCTGCGCGCTCGGGTTGCGCGGTGCATCAAGGACCTGGGCTGACGGTGGCCTTGCATGGCGTGTTCAACGCCACGTCTTTCGCCACCGGTAGGCCCGGGGGCACGTGGGCCCAGCCGCTATGAATACAGCCTTCGTGATCGCCATCGTCGGCGCTCAGCGCACCGGCAAGACGACCCTGGCGAATCGCCTGGCCGAAACGCTCGCGGCTGGAGGGCGGCGCGTGGCGGTAGTGCCCGAGTACCTGCGCGAATTGTGCGATCGGCTGCACCGTGCTCTCCTGCTCGAGGAGCAGTCCCACGTGGCCTTCGAGCAAACGCGCCGCATCGCCGCTGCCGCCGCAATGCACGACATCGTGATTGCCGACACCACGGCCCTGATGGTCGCGGTCTACAACGAAATGGTCTTCGGCGACACGTCACTGTACGGCGAAGCGCTCGCCGCCCACCGAGGCGTAGACCTCACGCTGCTCAGCGTGCCGGACCCTGCGTGGCATGCCGACAGCAGCCATCGCGGCGTCGGGCGGGATCGCGAGAAGAGGGATACGCTGGTGCGCCGCGCGCTGGGCCAGGCCGGCTGTGCGTATTCGGTCGTGGCGGGCCAGGGAGACGCGCGCTTGGCGGCCGCGCTCAAAGCAGTGAGGCATGCGATGCGGCAGCCGGAAGACGACCCCCCGCAAGAACGCACGCGGTGGACATGGCTGTGCGACCGTTGCGGCGACGTGGACTGCGAGCGTCACCTTTTGGCGCGAGGCTGACGCAACAGCCGCGCCGAACCGCCCTCTTAATGCACTCCGCCGGGCGTGGGCGGTTGGTTCAATGCCGTGGTGAACAGTTCGCCCACGTCCACAGCGTCGAAGTGATAGCGCTTACCGCAGAACTCGCAGGCAATCTCCACGCGCCCCTGCTCTGCGACGATGCCGTCCACCTCCTCGCGCCCCAGGCCCCTGAGCATCTTCCCCACCCGCTCTCGCGAGCAGGTACAGGCGAAACGCGGCCCGCGCGTGCCTGCGATCGGCTCGAAGCGGCGAACGGTCTCTTCCCAGTACAGGCGGTGCAGCACCGTATCGGCATCCAGCGTCAGCAGTTCGTCTCGCGTGAGCGTGGCGGTGAGGTGGGCGATACGGTTGAAACCCTCGTTAAGGCCAATCTCGTCTTCGCGACGCGGCCCACCCTTGCCGCCGTCGGTCGGCAGTCGCTGGATCAGCAAGCCCGCTGCCAGCTCGTCGTTGGCTGCAAGGACGAGCCGCGTGTCCAGTTGCTCCGACTGCAGCATGTAGTGCTCCAGCACCTGCGACAACTCCTGCAGGGGCTCACGCTGATCCCCGTGCAACGGCACGATGCCCTGGTAGGCCTGCTGCCCCGGCAACTTGTCCCGCGGGTCCAGCGTGATGACGCAGCGGCCGTGACCATGCACATTGAGCATGGCCTCAAGCCGGGCATCGGCCGGAACCTCGCCGATGACCTTTGCCGTCGCTCGGAATGCGAGGTCCGGCTGCACCTCGGCCACGGCCAGCTTCACCGGCCCGTCGCCATGGATCTGCAGGACCAGTGCGCCGTTGAACTTGATGTTCGACTGCATCAGCGCACCGGCCGCCGCCATCTCGCCCATGAGCCTTCGCGCCGGCTCGGGGAACGGCTGATGCGCGGCGGCCCGACGGCGCAGCAGCTCGCGCCAGCTCTCGGTCAGCCGCACCAGCATGCCGCGCACCGGCAGCCCTTCGAAGATGAACTTGTGCAGCTCGCTCACTCGGTGGCATCCAGTCTGCGCAGCCCGGTGCGGTAGCGGCGCGCGTTTTCGACGTAGTGCGCAGCGCCGTCCTTGAGGCGCTCCAGCTGCTCAGACGTGAGCTGACGTGCCACCTTGGCCGGCGCACCGATGATCAGGGAGCCGTCGGGAAACTCCTTGCCTTCGGTGACCAGTGCGCCTGCGCCAACCAGGCAGTTGCGGCCGATGCGGGCCCCGTTGAGGATCACTGCCTGGATGCCGATGAGCGAGCCGTCACCGATGGAGCACCCATGCAACATGGCCTGGTGTCCCACCGTGACGTTCTGGCCGATCTCGACAGGAAAGCCGGGGTCGGCATGCACGACGCTGCCATCCTGGACGTTGCTTCCGCGGCCCAGCCGCAGCTGCTCGGTGTCGCCGCGCAGCACCACGCCGAACCAAACGCTTGCATCCTGTTCGAGCACCACTCGGCCGATGACCTGCGCGCTGTCGGCCACCCAGGCGCCTTCGGCCACGTGTGGCCGGTGTTCGTCAAGCTGGTAGAGCGCCATGAAATGTGTTCCGAGGGTGGAGGCCGATAATTCTACGGATGCATTCCATGCCCCCACGCCAGGCGGCGCTGCTGGTGCTGCGCATGCCGGATCCGGCCACGAAGGCCGCGCATGCTCGCGACCTGTTCGCGCACCTCGACGTGGCAGCCATCGACCCGGATGCGATCTTCGAAGAGCCTGCAGACGTGCCGGGGCGCCCTGCCCGACCGCGGCTTGTTCCGCCGAAGGACGTGCCTTCGCGCTCGCCGTTCACCACCGAAGGCCGTGCTGCCTTGCTGCATGCCATCGCGCACATCGAGTTCAACGCCATCAATTTGGCCCTCGATGCAGTGTGGCGCTTCGCCGGCATGCCGCGTGAGTTCTACCGGGACTGGCTGCGCGTGGCGAGCGAGGAAGCGCTGCACTTCAGCTTGCTGCGCGAGCATCTGCGGACCCTGGGCTTCGACTACGGCCACTTCGACGCGCACGACGGGCTGTGGCTGATGACTCAGCGAACCGCGCACGATATCGTCGCGCGCATGGCGCTCGTCCCTCGCACGCTGGAGGCCCGCGGGCTGGACGCCACGCCGCCGCTTCAAGCCAAGCTGGCGCGCGCCGGCGACGCACGCGCGGTGGAGATTCTCGGGATCATCCTGCGCGATGAGGTGGGCCATGTGGCGATCGGCAACCATTGGTATCGCTGGCTGTGCCAGCGTGACGGACACGACCCGGTCGCGCTGTATGCCGACCTCGTGATCCGGCATGAGGCGCCGCGGCTGCGCCCGCCCTTCAACCACGAGGCGAGGCGCGCCGCCGGGTTCACGGACGAGGAGCTGCGCGAGCTTCGGTAAGGCGCACAGCTGCGCCATCACTGGACGGCGCTTACGCACCACGTTCGCTAGGCCCCTTGAACGCGCCGACCCATCTGCTCGGCGCTGAGGATCGCACCGGCGGTGCGAAAGCCAGAGCCGAGTGTCGCGCAGGCGAGACAGCGCCCCTCGCGTACGGAAGGGACCGCGCCATAGACTGCCGCAGGCCCTTGCGTGCGAACCCACTTGAGGGCCCCCGCTTTATGCAACCCGAAACACAGGGAAGACAACATGAAACGCACTTTGTCCGTGGCTGCACTCGCCACACTCGCTTCTGCCAGCGCCATCGCCCAGAGCAGCGTCAACGTCTACGGGCGCCTGAACGTCACCCTCGAACGCCAGAAGGACGGGGATGTGACGGACAAGGCCGTCCAGAACAACGCCTCACGGATCGGCTTTCAAGGCGTGGAGGAACTGGGCGGCGGCATGAAGGCCGGCTTCCTCATCGAGCATGGCTTCAACGTCGACACGGGCACGCAGTCGCAGGCCGCATTCTGGGCACGGAAGAGCTACGTCTTCCTTGAGAGCGGCTTCGGCACGGTGCGACTGGGCAACATGGGGCAGACGGCGGCGTACTACGCAGTTCCCGACTACGTCAGCCTGCACAACCACGACACAGGCACGTCGTCGGATGCGTTCTACCTGTACCCCGGCTTGGCGACCGACATGGTGGCCTACACGTCGCCCAAGTTCGGCCCGGCATTCTTCGAAGCGCAAGTCTCCGAAGGGACTGCTACGTTGGATCGCACTTATGTGCTGGCCGGTCACTATGAAACCGGCCCGTTGAATCTGGCGGCGTCTTATGTCGACGCCCCGGTCACCCTGGGCCTCTCCGGTACGCCGGGCACGCTCAACGACGGCAGGGAACTCGGCCTGCGTGCCCTGTACGCGATGGGCCCATTCACGCTCGGCGCGTACTACGTCCGCAACACCGCCGAGGACGTGGGCGTGGACCTGAAGCGCAATTCTTTCCGCCTGTCCGGCATGTACACCATGGGCCCGTCAGAGTTGCACGCGAACGTGGGCTGGGCGGGCAAGATCAAGGGACTGGCTGTCGAAGACGACACAGACGCGATCCAGATGACCGTGGGAGTCAACCACAATTTGAGCAAGCGCACCAAGGTCTACGCCTTCTACACGCGCGTGAACAACAAGGCCAACATCAACTACTTCTCGTCGAATCCCGGCGACGATTTCTCGTCGGTGGCCGCGGGGATCCGCCACAACTTTTGATTCCGCGTTCTGCGTGAAAACGGCCGGTCTTGTGACCGGCCGTTTTTTTGGCCGCCGTTCAGTTCAATCGTTGACGGCCGCCTCTGCTCGCCGCTCGGTCGGCACCATCGGCAGCGAGTGCACCACGCGCTGCGGGAATGGGATCTGCACGCCCCGGGCATTGAGGAGGTCGAGCATCGCGAGGTTCACGTCGGACCGCACGCCGCCCTGCCCGTTCTCAGGATCCTGAATCCAGAAGCTGATAGTGAGGTCCATGCCGTCGGCACCGAAGCCGGTGAGCAACGCGGCGGGCGCTGGGTCGCCGATGACGCGCGGCACGGCGCGCACTGTCTCCACGATCTTCGGAAGGAGTGCACGCACGTCGGTGCCGTAAGCGACCTGCACCGTCGTCGAGATAGCCAGGCGTGAGTCGGCCAGCGACAGGTTCTCCACCCGCTGGGTGATGAGTTGCTCGTTCGGCACGATTGCCTCGCGCCCACCCAAAGCCCGGATCACGGTGTAGCGCGTGCGGATGTCCGTGATGCGGCCCTCGAAGTCTTCGAGCTTGACCATGTCGCCGATGCGCAGGCTGTGCTCGGCCAGGATGACGAAGCCGCTCACGTAGTTGGCCGCGATCTTCTGCAAACCGAAGCCGAGGCCCACGCCGATGGCACCGCCGAACACGCTGAGCGCGGTGAGGTCGATGCCCGCCGCCGAGAGCGCCAGCAGCAGGCCCGCAAAGAGCAGCAACGCACGCACTGCGCTGGCTGCAATCTTGCGCAGGGAGAGATTGGACGCAGTGGCACCGCGGATGAGCCGCGCCTCGATGGCCGCCGACAGCCACAGGGCCAGCATCAGAACCAGCACCGCCGAAAGCGAACCCTCCACGAGGTTGCGCAGCGACATGCGCGTGCTGCCCAGCGTCCAGCTGATAGTTTCCAGGTCCTGCATCACCCGCGGCAGGACGCCGGTGACCCACAGAACCATGCCGATCCAAGCCACCCACGACACCGTGCGCTCGACCAGCCTGATAGCCGCCGACGCGGGGAACGCCAGCTGCAACACCCGCACTGTGAGGCGGATCACCGCCAGCGACACGAGCACCGGGATCGCCACCTTGAACACCGCGCTCGGCACTTCGGGCACCCACCACAGAGCCCGCGCGCCGAGCGCCAGCAGCAATGCGAACACTGGGAACAGCGCACCATCGAACACCCGCTTGCCGAAGAGCACGGAAGACGGCTTGGCCTGCCGTCCGCGCAGCACGCGCACCACCATCCAGGACAAGGCGACGCATCCCGCCACGATCGCGATCTCGGTGAGCGCAGTGGGCTGCAGCAGCGAAGTGGCCAGGGCGCTCAGATCGGTGGAAGACATTGGACGAGACATGCAGAGGCGAGGCGGTGGCGACAGGGCGCAACCATAGCAGGGCCTGATCAGGGGTCGGCTCCTAGAATCGGACACGACACCGCCGCCGCAAAGGTGCGACGGTTCGCGCCGGAGACTCCATGTACCTGCCCGCAGAGTTCGAAGAGAGCAACACTGCCATGCTGCATGCGCTCGTGCGCTCGCATGCATTGGGCGCCTGGGTCATGCACAGCGACGGCGAGCTGCTGGCGAATCACATCCCCTTCCTGCTCGACGAGTCGCGCGGTACGCTCGGCACGCTCGTGGGCCATGTGGCACGAGCCAACGGCGCCTGGCAGAGCCTTTCAGGGGCCGCGCCGTCGCTGGTCATCTTCCAGGGGCCGCAAAGCTACATCACGCCCTCGTGGTACGCGAGCAAGCAGCAGCACGGCAAGGTGGTGCCGACCTGGAACTATGCAGTGGTCCACGCGCATGGCGTGGCGAAGGCGATCGACGATACGGCTTGGCTGCGAAACCTCTTGGAGCGCCTGACGGACGAGCACGAGACCGCCCACGCCCTCCCCTGGAAGCTCTCCGATGCGCCTGTCGACTTCGTGGAGCGGCTGCTGGAAGCCATCGTCGGCATCGAGATCCCGATCGACAAGTTGACTGGCAAGTGGAAGGTGAGCCAGAACCGCCCGAACGCCGACAAGAAGGGCGTTGTTGCCGGCCTCATGGACCGCGGCGACAAGCAGTCGATGGCCATGGCCGCCCTGGTGCGCACGCATCTCGCTCCTGCCGCGGACGAAAGCTGATGCTCCCTTCCGCGCCGCCCTGACGGAGGAACACCATGACACCCATCGCCGTTTTCACCACCGTCGCCACGCGCAGCGAAGCGCAAGACATGGCGCAGGCGCTGGTGGAACGCGGGCTCGTGGCCTGCGCACAGATTTCGCAGATCGACAGCATCTACACGTGGAAGGGTGCGGTCCACACCGAGGCAGAGTTCCGCATCCTGTTCAAGACCGTGGATGAACGCTATGCCGACGTGGAGCGCGCGATCCGCGAGTTGCACGCCTACGAGCTGCCGGCGATCCATGCGCTGCGCTTCGAGCAGGTGCATGCGCCGTATGCGACGTGGATCGAGGAGAACTCGCGAGGCAAGTAGCGGGGCTCAAGCCAGCTCTGCCAGCACCCGCAGATGCGCAGCCACGCTGCGCGCCAGTGCATCGAGCGAGTAGCCGCCCTCCAGGCAGGACACGATCCGTCCGCGTGCGTGCCGATCGGCCACATCCTTGACTCGGTGGGTGATCCACTCGTAATCGGCTTCCACCAGGCCCAATTGGCCCAGCTCATCGTCGCGGTGCGCATCGAAGCCGGCGGAGACGAACACCATCTCGGGGCGGAAGTCCTCGAGCCGCGGCATCCACATGGCCTCGATCATCTCGCGCACCTCGCCGCCGCGTGTGTAAGGCGGCACGGGCACGTTGACCATGTTCGTTCCCTTGGGCGCCGCCCCGCTGTACGGGTACAGCGGGTGCTGGAAGATGCTCACCATCAGCATGCGTTCGTCGCCGGCGATGATGTCTTCGGTGCCGTTGCCATGGTGCACGTCGAAGTCGACGATGGCCACGCGCTTCAGGCCGCGCACGTCCAGCGCATGCCGCGCGGCGATGGCCACGTTGTTGAAGAAGCAGAACCCCATTGCGCGGTCCCGCGTGGCGTGGTGCCCGGGCGGGCGCACGGCACAGAACGCGGTATCAGCTTCGCCATCGATCACCGCGTCGGTCGCTGCCACGGCGGCGCCGGCGGCGCGCAACACGGCCTGCCAGGTAGCGGGACAAGCTGTGGTGTCCGGGTCGAACGCGCGCGATTCGCCCGTGATGCCGAGCCGCTCGAGTTCGACCTTGAGTTCCGCCACGTAGCGGCTGCTGTGTGCGCGCTGCACGTCGGCGAGGTCCACCACCGGCGCATCGCGCATGTCGAGCGCCATATCCAGCCCGGTGGCGCGCAGGAAATCGGCGATGGCATCGAGCCGCTGCGGACACTCGGGATGGCCGTGCCCCATGTCGTGCAAACGGCAGTCTGGGTGGCTATAAAAAGCGGTAGACATCTCGTGTCGTGAGTTCGCAATACGTGGCATTGAGACTCGACCGGATGGCCGGGGTGGTGCGGCTGGCGACCCGGCTTGCGCGCGTTTGCTCATATCCGTTGTGGCCCGTCGCAATGCCACGTATTGCCACGTATTGCCAACTCACGACACCAGCTTCAGCGCTCCGTTTTTCGGGTAAGGTGGACCGCATGCCCACGCCGCTTGCCGCCCAGCTCACCCGACTGATAGACCAGATTAGCACGATCATTGTGGGCAAGCGCCCGCAGATCGAGGACTGCGTGGCCTGCCTGCTGGCCGGTGGCCATCTGCTCATCGAAGATGTTCCCGGCGTCGGGAAAACCACACTGGCGCATGCGCTTGCGGTCTCGCTGGGGCTGCGTTTTTCGCGCGTGCAGTTCACCGCCGATCTCATGCCTTCGGACCTGATCGGCGTGAGCGTGTACGAGCGCGGCAAGGAAGCCTTCGTCTTCCACCCCGGTCCGGTGTTCGCACAGGTGCTGCTGGCCGACGAGATCAACCGCGCCGGGCCCAAGACGCAAAGCGCGCTGCTGGAGGCCATGGAGGAACAGCAGGTGTCCGTCGAGGGTGAAACTCGCGCCCTGCCGCGACCTTTCTTCGTCATCGCCACGCAAAACCCCATTGACCAGCTGGGCACGTATCCGCTGCCCGAATCGCAGTTGGATCGCTTCCTCATGTGCATCACGCTGGGCTACCCGGATCGCAGCAGCGAGCGTGCTCTGCTCGCCGGCCATGATCGGCGCGAAGCGATTCAGCAGCTGCTGCCCGTGATGACGCCGGCCGAGCTGCTGCAGGCGCAGAAGGCGGTGCTGGCGGTGCATGCCTCGGACGCACTGCTCGACTATCTGCAAGCGCTCATCGCGGCCACGCGCTCGGGCACCTGGTTCGTGGAGGGCTTGAGCCCGCGTGCCGGCATCGCCGTGTTGCGCGCCGCCAGGGCCCGCGCCCTCCTCGACGAACGCGACTACGTCGCGCCGGACGACGTGCAGGCCATCCTGGCCCAATCCGCCGCACACCGACTGGTGCCCGTCGCGGGCGCTGGCCGCGGCCGGGTGGAGCAGGTGCGCGCCATGATCGCGGCGGTGGCGCTGCCGTAGGCGAAAGACAAATGAGCGCGAGCCCCGAGTCGCTGACGCGCCAGCCGCACGTCGGGGCGCAGCCGCAGCGCGGCCTGCAAGGGATGCTGGGGTGGCCGCGCCGGCGCTTTCGCGCATGGTGGCAGGGCCGGCTTGGCCGCAGCGCCACGCACACGCTGAACCAGCGCAACATTTACATCCTTCCCACGCGGGCCGGCGTGCTGTTCGCAATCACGCTCACGACGCTGCTCGTCGCCTCCATCAACTACCAACTGAACCTCGGCTATGCGCTGACCTTCCTGCTGGCGGGCAGCGGCATCGTCTCCATGCAGCTCACGCACAACACGCTGCGGGGTCTCACACTGCGGCTCAGGCCCCCGACCCCTGTGTTCGCCGGGGATCCCGCGACGGTGGAGGTGGTGCTGACCAGCCCGGGCCGCGCCCGACATGGCATCGGCCTGAAGATCGAAGCCGCCAGTGGCTGGACGCTGACCTGGGTCGACGTGCCCGATGGCGGCCACGCGAGCGCTCAGGTCAGCTTCATCCCCGACGCGCGCGGTCGTCACGAATTGCCCACGCTGAGCGCCGAGACCCGCTTCCCGCTTGGCCTGTTCCGCGCCTGGACCGTGTGGCGACCGGCCGGCGACGTGATCGTTTATCCCAAGCCGGAGGAGCCTTGCGCCCCGCTGCCCGTGACGCGCCCTGTGCCGGGCGGGCCGATCCGCGCATCGCACCTGCAAGGCAACGAGGTGGAAGGCATCCGTGCCTATCGCCGGGGCGACCCGCTGCGCAGCGTGGCGTGGAAGAAGGCAGCCAAGTCGCTGGAGGCCGGCGGCGAGCTTGTGAGCCGCGACACCAGCGCCTCGGCACAGCAGGAGCTTTGGTTGGAATGGCGGACCTGCGGTGCCATGGCGCCCGAGGAGCGCCTGTCGCGGCTGTGCGCGTGGGTGATCGCCGCGGAGCGTGCGGGCATCCATTACGGGCTGCGCCTGCCCGGGGTTGAAGTGCAGCGCGACCACGGCAACGACCAGCGCCGCAGATGCCTGGAGGTCATGGCGCTGTGGCACTGAACCTCGCCCGGCGCTGGCGCCACCTGCCCCGCGATTCCAGAGACACGCTGTTCCTGCTTGGCGTGATCGCCTGGACGGTGCTGCCGCATGTACCGCATCTGCCGCTGTGGTGCTCCCTGCTCACGGCGGTGATGCTGCTGTGGCGCACACAGCTCGCCCTCACCCATGGGCCGCTGCCGGGGCGCGCCTGGCTGGTGGTACTGCTCGCGGTGTCGGTCGGCCTCACGCTGTGGAGCTATCGCACCCTGCTCGGCAAGGAGCCCGGCGTGACCATGGCGGTGGCCCTGATGGCGCTCAAAACCCTGGAACTGCGGGCGCGGCGCGACGCCTTCGTGGTGTTCTTCCTCGGGTTCTTCATCGTGCTCACCCACTTCCTCTACTCGCAGTCGCTGCTGGTGGCGGTGGCGATGCTGGTGTCGGTGTGGGGCCTGCTCACGGCGCTGGTACTGGCGCACATGCCGGTCGGCCAGCCGGGCCTGCGGCAGGCCGGCACGCTCGCCCTTCGGACGGCGCTACTGGGCGCGCCGCTCATGGCGCTCCTGTTTCTGCTGTTTCCGCGCATGGGGCCCCTGTGGGGCGTGCCGCAGGATGGACGGCCTTCCACGGGCCTGTCGGGCCAGATGGAAATGGGCACCATGGCCGAGCTGGCACAGGACGACCGCGTGGCACTGCGCGTGCGCTTCCTCGACACGGTTCCGCCGCCGCAGGCCATGTACTTCCGTGGCCCCGTGCTCACGCGCTTCGACGGCCGCGAATGGCGCCCGCAGCTGCCGCCTTTCGCATCGCCCTCGGTGCGACCCGAACTGCACACGCGCGGGCGACCCGTGCTCTACGAGATGACGCTGGAGCCACAGCGCCTGACGGTGCTCCCGCTGCTGGAGGCGAACGCCACTCCGCCGCATCTCGATGGTTACAGCGTGGCACCGCGCGAAGACCTGCAATGGGTGACGGAACGGCCGCTGATGGAACGGCTGCGCTTCGAGGCCGCGGCGTACACCGACTTCCGGCTCGGCCAAGTGTCGCGCTCAAGCGCGCTTCAAGACACATTGCAGCTGCCCGCGGAGTTCAATCCACGCACCCTGGCCTGGGCGCGGGCCCTGCAGCGCGAGCCCAGCCTGGCCGGCGCCGACGCGCGCACTCTGGCGCAGGCGGTGATGGCGCACATCCGCGATGGTGGCTACAGCTACACGCTCGCCCCCGGCTTCTACGGCGATGGTGATCCATTCGGCGCCATCGACGAGTTCTGGCTGGACCGCAAGCTGGGCTTCTGCGAGCACTTCGCTGCAGCCTTCGTCGTGATCATGCGTGCAATGGAGGTGCCGGCCCGCGTGGTCACCGGCTACCAGGGCACCGACCCCCGGCCCGTGGACGGCTACTACATCGTCCGGCACAGTCATGCCCATGCGTGGGCCGAGTACTGGCAGCCGAACGTCGGCTGGTTGCGCGCCGACCCGACCGGCGCCGTGGCCCCCGACCGCATCGTGCAGAGCCGCCAACTGGCGCCGGCACCCGGCCTCATGGCCGGCGCCCTCGTCAACATGAACCCCCGACTGATGGCGCAGCTGCGTACCGGCTGGGAGGCGATGAACAACCGCTGGAACCAGTGGGTGCTGAACTACTCTCGCGGGCAGCAGCTCGACCTGCTCAAGAAGCTTGGTGTGCGATCACCGAATTGGCAGGATCTCTCGCTGGCACTCATCCTGATGCTGAGCAGCCTGGCGCTGGCCGGGGCCGGCTGGGCCTGGTGGGACCGGCGGCGCATTGACCCCTGGGTGCGGCAGATGGAGCGCATACGCCACGCGCTGCGGGCGCTGGGGATCGAAGCCGCAGCCCATGACGCGCCGCGCACGCTGGCCGCACGCGT
>CBFHAS010000099.1:0-16180 GCA_965653625.1 uncultured Burkholderiaceae bacterium
CATGCTGTTCGGCCGCGGCCTCGCGGCGCAGCCGGCGCTCGGCTGCCTCCGGGGGTTCCGGTGGGCCCGCGGCCGGGCGGTCGGACGGGGACTCGACGGGGATCGCGTGAGTGAGAGTCGCCGTCTTGGCCTGCTGCTCGGCGTGGGCGAGCGCACTTTGGCTCGGGCTCCAGCGCACGCGCTTGAGCCCGAGCGAACGGATGGTTTCGATCTGCTCAGGCGATGCGATGCGAAAGCTGCTGAGCGGAAAGGGGTGGGACATCCACCCGACGTCGAGATGGACGAACATCCCCACGTTCAGCTCGCTGACATCGATCGGTGCGGTGTATCCGGCGTTTTTCATATCCCTGCAGGCGCCCGTCAGGAGCGGACGGCCCGATGAAGGGATCGGCAATCTTTTCCGGAGCTTGAGGGCGGGCGTGCGTGACGCGTGAAATTGGCGCGCAGCGCGCTCAGCGATCGATGCGCGTCGACAGAACGATCGCCGATGTGGTGCGCTCCACGCCATCGAGTGCACCGATCCGGTCGATCAGCGCATCGAGCTCGCCGATGGACGTGGCCGCCACGATGGCGATGAGGTCGAAAGGGCCGCTCACCGAATGCAGCACCCGCACTTGGGCAATCCGGCGCAGCGCCTGCTCGATGGCCGCGCTCTGCTTGGGCACCGAGGTGATCAACACATGGGCGCGCACCAGCGATGCTTCCACCTCGTCCGGCACGGTGACGGTGTAGCCGGCAATCACGCGCTGGCGCTCCAGGCGTTCCATGCGGCTTTGCACCGTGGTGCGCGACAGGCCCAGGCGGCGGGCCAACTCGGCCGTGGGTGCGCGCGCATCCTCCCGCAGCAGGGCGAGTAGCGCGCGGTCCACGGCATCCAGCGCGGCGTTTGGCATATCGCCAAATTGTAGTTGTCGATATGCCGGGCTCCTCGCGTCTATTCGTCGTTGCGCTGGCTGCGTTTTGCCGAAAGCCCTCGGAAAATCACTCTCATCCCCATCAGACGGCAAGGAGAGGTGATATGAAAAGCGTTCTGCTCATCGGCGGCGGCAAGATCGGTTCGGTGGTGGCCGACCTGCTCGCGCAGACGCCGGAAGAAGACGGATACCGCGTGACGGTGGCGGACCGCTGCACCACCGCGCTGGCCGAGGTTGAAACGCATGCGCGCCGCTCACCACGCATCGAAGCGCTGGCGCTCGACGTGACCGACATCTGTGCGCTGCGCGATGCCCTGCGGGGCCGCTACGCCGTGCTCAGCGCGCTGCCCTACCACCTGACGGTGAAAGTGGCCGAGGCGGCCGCCCATCTCGGCGTGCATTACCTCGACCTCACCGAAGACGTGGCCAGCACCCGCCGCATCCGCGAGCTTGCGTCCGGCGCGCCTTGCGCGTTCATCCCTCAATGCGGCTTGGCGCCTGGGTTCATCTCGATCGCGGCGGCTGACCTGGCCCGCCGGTTCGAGTCGCTCGACTCGGTACGCATGCGCGTGGGCGCGCTCCCGGCCTATCCCAGCAACGCGCTGAACTACAACCTTACCTGGAGCACGGAAGGCGTCATCAACGAATACTGCGAGCCCTGCGAAGCCATCGTTGACGGCCGACGCCGGGAGGTTCCCGCACTGGAGGAGCGCGAGGAGTTCGCGCTCGACGGCGTTCAGTACGAGGCGTTCAACACCTCGGGCGGGCTGGGCACGTTGTGCGAGACGCTCGAAGGCAAGGTTCGCACGCTCAACTACCGCACCATCCGATACCCCGGGCACGCGGCCATCATGAAGGCGTTGCTGCACGACCTTCGGCTCAAGGACCGCCGCGACGTGCTCAAGGACATCCTGGAACAGTCGGTGCCGGCCACCCTGCAGGACGTGGTCATCATCTTCGTCACCGTGGCCGGCATCCGAAATGGTCACCTGCTACAGGACAGCTATGTCCGCAAGGTGTACAGCCACGCGCTCGGCGGCCGCATGCGAAGCGCCATCCAGATCACCACGGCGAGCAGCCTGTGCGCCATGCTCGACCTGCTGGCCGCCGGCCGGCTGCCGCAGGCGGGCTTCGTGAAGCAGGAGGATGTACCGCTCGCCAAGTTCCTGTCCAACCGCTTCGGCTCGGTGTACGCCATGGACGAGGTGTCGAAAGCCGCCTGAGGCTTGGACTCGGTGCCAAGCCGGGGAACGCTTTCCCGCGGATGGCGCGCCGGTATCATCTTTTGGACACGAACCTATGTTCGTGATAAGAACAATGAGCGTTGCGTCCCTGAGATCCAAGCCGCACGACCATGACCGCACAAGCCTTCATCTGCGACGCCATCCGCACCCCTTTCGGCCGCTACGGCGGCGCACTGTCCTCGGTGCGTGCCGACGACCTCGGCGCTGTGCCGCTCAAGGCGCTGATGTCACGCCACGCCAATCTCGACTGGGGAGCGCTCACGGATGTGATCTTCGGCTGCGCCAATCAGGCCGGCGAAGACAACCGGAACGTGGCGCGCATGTCGTCGCTGCTGGCCGGCCTGCCCGTGGAAGTGTCGGGGTCCACGATCAACCGGCTTTGCGGTTCGGGCATGGATGCGGTGGGCACAGCCGCGCGCGCCATCAAGAGCGGCGAGGCCGAGCTCATGATCGCTGGCGGCGTGGAGAGCATGAGCCGCGCGCCCTTCGTGATGCCCAAGGCTGAAAGCGCCTTCTCGCGCAGCACGGCCGTGTACGACACCACCATCGGCTGGCGCTTCGTCAATGAGCTGATGAGGCAGCGATACGGCGTCGACTCCATGCCTGAAACGGCCGAGAACGTTGCCCAGGAATTCGGCATCGATCGCGAAGCGCAAGACCGCATGGCGCTCGCATCGCAGATGAAGGCGGTGGCGGGGCAGCGATCCGGCTTTTTCGCCGCCGAGATCACGCCGGTCACCGTGCCCCAGAAGAAGGGCGAGCCCGTGGTCGTGGGCCGTGACGAGCATCCGCGCGAAACCTCGCTGGAGGCGCTCGCCAAGCTGCGCGGCGTGGTGCGCTTCGACGGCACCGTGACCCCCGGCAACGCCTCCGGCGTAAACGATGGCGCCTGCGCGCTGCTGCTGGCCAGTGAGTCCGCCGCTGCGCGGCACGGCCTCACAGCACGTGCGCGGGTCGTCGGCATGGCCTCGGCAGGCGTGCCGCCGCGCATCATGGGCATCGGCCCGGCGCCGGCCACGCGCAAGGTGCTCGCGCAGACCGGCTTGAGCCTGGCGCAGATGGACGTCATCGAGCTGAACGAGGCTTTCGCGGCCCAGGGCCTGGCCGTGTTGCGAGACCTGGGCCTGGCCGACGACGACGCGCGCGTCAACCCCAATGGCGGCGCCATCGCGTTGGGGCATCCGCTGGGCGCCAGCGGCGCGCGCCTGGTGACCACCGCGGTGAACCAACTGCACGCCATCCGGGGGCGCTATGCGTTGTGCACCATGTGCATCGGTGTCGGACAAGGCATTGCGCTGATCGTCGAACGGGTCTGATCCGCCCGGCGATGTCCCCCGGGCCGCAGGCGCGTCGGCCCGCCCACGCATCCCTATGACGCCGCGCATTGAAGCGGCAAACGGGCTCCTACACTGCACGGTCATTTTCGACCGTGGGAGCCCTCATCCATGTCGTACGACTACAGCTCCGAATCGAAGCTGCTGGAGCTTCCGAACCCCTACCAGCTGCAGAACCGGCTGCTGTGGCTGTGCGCGCTGCTGTTGGGCGCGGCGGGCATCACGAGCCTGTGGTGGGCGCGCGGCGCCATGCAGGATCAGGCGCTGCGCCTGGCCGCCGCACCGCTGCTGACCGGGCTGGTCGTGCTCACCGCCAGCGTGGGCTGTGCCGCCGCTGCAGCGCGGCGCCTGCGTTACTTCTTCGGCCGCGGCCGGCCTGCTTCGCTGGCGCCCGAGATTCCGGCGGGCGCCACGGGCGGGTCGCCAGCCGCCGATACGGTGAAAGAGCTGCTGCGCCAGGGCGGGCTGACCTACCCGGAGCCCCAAGGCGCCGTCGAGGGGCTGCTGTACCACGGGATGCCCACCTTGATCACCGCGCCGCTGGAGGTGCAGCGGCTGGCGCGCCTGGCGATGTTCAACCTGGCGGCCATCGCGGCCACGCTGCTCAGCTTCGTGTTCTCGTGGTGGCTGTTCGGCACGGACGCCACGCGCCCGTGGATCGGCTTCCTCTACTTCGGCTTCGGGGCTTACTTCCTCTTGAAGCCGGTGCTGAGCCAGCAGCGCGCCCGCCTGTCGACCGGCTCGCTGATCGGGCTCATCGCCGCGGCCATCCTGGCACCGGTGCTGATCGGCCTGGTGGGACGGTACCTGCCTGCCCTGGGCGGCTTCTCGCTCAACCTGCAAACCTTCGTCATGCTGGGCGCGGCGCTCGCGGCCTGCGGGCTCGCAATGGTGTCCGTGCTGGCGCAAGTGGACCGCGCGCCCCAGACGCGCACGAGCGTCGAGCAGGGGAGGCTGTCGATGAACGCCCCGCCGGCCACGCTGATGGACGAACTCGATCGCACGCTGCAATCCGAATGGACCGAGCGCATCCCCAACCGACGCTATGCACGGATCGATCCGCTGACCACCGCGGCAACCAGCGGCAGCTTCGCCGGCGAGCTGTTCGAGGAGACGCAGCCGTTGCCCGTGCACGGTACCAAGGCCCCGACGTTCGTGGCCGCCGTGGGCGACCGCCGCCACGGCCCGCTGCTCCTGATGGACCTGTACGCCGTGGTGCTGGTGGCCGTGGCGATCGGGCTGGCGCTGCACTTCGTGCGCGGCTTCGATCCGCTGGCCGGCTGGCGCGACAACCGGTTCTCGCTGCTCGGCATCTCCGCCATCCTGTCGTTGGTGGCATGGTTCTGCTTCCGGTGGTCGGCCATGCTGTGGGGCCGCTTCAACTTCGAATCGGTGCTGGTGTGGGTCGAGGTAATGGGCAGCTACCAGACCTCGCGCATCGGCACCGGCAACCAGTTCACGAGCCGGATGAACACCCAGAGCGACGTGGTCCGCACCGAAGCCATGACGCTGCGCGTCTGGCGCGCGCGCATCGAATCGGTGGTGTTCGGCAAGGATTCGGCCCGGCAGGTGACGGCCATGTTCTCCACCGAGAAGGAAGCCCGGGCGCTGGCGCAGCACCTGATGCAGTTCGCGCAGGGGCAAAGCGTGCTCGTGGCGCCGCGGGCGACGGAAGATCAGGCTCGCATCGCCGCACTCAACGCCGGGGAGCGCGCTCTGGCCGCGTCGGCTGACGCATCGGCCGCGCAACTCAGCCGCGACATCCATACCGCCTCTGCACTCGCCTCGGTGGAGCCGCCTTCGATCCTCGATCTGGACGCCAACCTTTCGCCCCCTCGCCCGCGTCATTGCACCCAGTGCGGCGCCCCGGCTGCCGTCGGCGCCAGGTTCTGTGCGCAATGCGGCGCCGCGATGGGCGGCTGATTCTCAAGGAAACGCCGGGCGGCCCAGGGCTGCTCCAAGTTTCCTGTCACGGGGGCGGGTTGGGCGCAGCCCGGCCCGGGGGGGGGGGGCGCTCAGGCGTGCTCTGCGGTGCGCTGCGGCACGTCCGCCGGCAGCGATTCCAGCACTCGCCGCAACGCGGCCACGGCCATATCGACTTGCGCACGCTCGATCACCAGCGGCGGAGCCAGGCGCACCACCGTGTGGTGAGTGTCCTTGGTGAGCACGCCCTCGGCCATCAGCCCCACGCAAACCTGGCGGGCGCTGGCAAAGCGGGGGTCGATCTCCACGCCTACGAGCAGGCCCTTGCCGCGAACGTCGGCAATGGCGGGGTGCTTCAGCCGGCCTAGCTGGGCCATGAGGTATTTGCCCTGCTCGTGCGCGCGGCCAGCCAGCTGATCGCGCTCCAGCAGCTGCAACGCGGCCAGTCCCACGGCGGCCGCGAGGGGGTTGCCGCCAAAGGTGCTGCCGTGGTCGCCGGGGGTGAACTGGGCCATCACGTCCTCACGCGCCAGGAAAACGCTCACGGGCAGCAGCCCGCCGCCCAGCGCCTTGCCGAGCATGAGGCCGTCGGGGCGCACGCCTTCGTGGTCGCAGGCGAGCATGCGGCCGGTGCGGCCGAGGCCGGTCTGCACCTCGTCGCAGATGAGCAGCACGTTGTGGCGCGTGCAGATCTCGCGCGCCGCTTTCAGGTAGCCCACGGGCGGCACCACGATGCCCGCCTCGCCCTGGATGGGCTCGACGATGAAGGCCGCCGTGTGCGGCGTGATGGCGGCTTCGAGAGCGCGCCCATCGCCGAAGGGCACGCTCACGAAACCCGGCGCAAAGGGACCGAAGCCGTCGCGGTACTGGTCTTCGCTGGAGAAGCCCACGATGGTGGTCGTGCGGCCGCCGAAGTTGCCCGCAGCCACCACGATCTGCGCCATGCCTTCGGGCACGCGCTTGATCTTGTAGGCCCATTTGCGCGCCGCTTTGATGGCTGTTTCCACGGCCTCCGCGCCGCTGTTCATCGGCAGCGCGCGGGCCATGCCGGTGGTGCGGCACAGCGCCTCCAGGAAAGGTCCGAGGCGATCAGTGTGGAACGCCCGGCTGGTCACCGCCAGCCGGCCCGCCTGCACCCTCAGCGCGTCGACCAGCGCGGGGTGCGAGTGACCGAAGCTGACCGCGGAATAGGCGGACATCATGTCGAGATAGCGCCCGCCCTGCGCGTCGAACAACCATACGCCTTCCCCGCGCGTCAGCACGACAGGCAGCGGGTGGTAGTTGTGCGCACCATGGCGCTGCTCGAGTTCAATGGTGCTGGAGGCCCGGGCATGCGAGTCCGGGAGGCGGGCGTTTTCGAAGGTCATCGGCAATCCCTGTCTGCTTGCGAAACCTTGTCAGTCTAGGCCGCACCCAGCGAAATGTCCGTTCCAAAAGTTGCGCCGACGTGACTACGGGCGCATGCTTCGTTCTCAGGAGGTTCCTGAGCCATGGCGATGCACTCTCTCGACACCCTGGACCGCAAGATCCTTGATGTGCTCCAGACGGATGGCCGGGCCTCCAACGTAGAAATCTCGGCCAAGGTTCACCTTTCGGCGCCCCAGTGCTTTCGCCGAGTGCGATCGCTGGAGGAGCGCGGCGTGATCCGTGGCTACCGGGCCGACGTGCAGCCCGAGGCACTGGGCCTCGGCGTCATGGCCTACGTAAGCCTCACCATCGATGGGGGCCAGTTTGGCCGCGTACGCGACATCGAGGCCAGCATCCGTGATTTCCCGCAGATCCTCGAGTGCCACACGGTTTCCGGCGACTACGACTACCTGCTGAAGGTGGTGGCACAAGACCTGAAAAGCCTGTCCCAGTTCCTCACTGACCGGCTCATGCAGGTCCCCGGCGTGGACGATGTGCGATCCATGATCTGCCTGGAAGAAGTCAAGGCCCCGGCCGCCTTGCCTGTCGATTTCAACGTCTGATTCATTTTTTGTGCACCGCGTCACGATCGTGACAGCACCTCGACCCGGCGCGCTGTACACAATCACTTCACCACGGAACGAAATTACGTGAAGCATTGCGCACGATCGTCCGCAATGCGCGTATAGCGCACCAAGGTTTGTATACCGAACTGTGCGACTTTCGTTTTGGGGCTAGATTGGCCGTCCACGCTCCGTCAGCTGGCATGCCTGACGGGTCGTGACCGGGCGAACATCGCCCATTAGCAGTCGGGAGAGTTGTCCAACATGAATGCTTTTGATCCCCGTCCATCGGAGTCCGGGCAGGCAGGCGACCATGCGTTTGCCGCTCCTGCCCCGTCCACACGGAACCAGCCTTCGGCGCCGCTCAAGCGCGACCTGATCGCCGGGCTCGAAAAGGGCCTGTCGGTGATCGCCTCGTTCGATCAGGACCGTCCGCGCCTGACCATGAGCGAGGTCGCCGGCCTGTGCGGTCTCACTCGGGCCGCGGCGCGCCGCTACCTGATCACGCTGGAGCACCTGGGCTACGTCACCAGCGAGCGGAAGATGTACTCGCTCACGCCCCGGGTGTTGCGCCTGGGCCAGAGCTACATGCATTCGGCACGCCTGCCGCGCATCCTGCAGCCCGAGCTGCACAAGCTCGCTTATGCGGTGAAGGAAGCTTCTTCCGCCGGCGTGCTGGACGGTGCGGATGTCATCTGCATCGGCGCCACCAGCGCCGGCCGCGTGGTGTCGTCGACGCTGCAGCCGGGCACGCGCGTGCCGGCTTACTGCACGGCCAACGGCCGCGTGCTGCTGGCGGCCATGCCTCAACCGGATGTCGATGATTGGCTCTCGCGCCAGACGCTCGCGCCGCTCACGCCGAACACCATCACCCACAGTGACCGGCTCCGCACGGAAATCGCCCGGGCGCGAGCCCAGGGCTATGCCGCAGTGGACCAGGAAATGGAGCTGGGGCTGCGCACGATCAGCGTACCGCTGAAGAACTACCGAGGCGATGTGCTGGCAGCCATGAACATCAGCGTGCACGCGGCACGGGTGAGCATGGACCAGCTGGTGAGCGACTGCCTGCCGCCCCTGCTGCAGGTGCAAGCGAGCCTTCGCACCGTGCTCTGAAGCACGGCCAGCCGCGGCGTGTGCCGCCCGCCTGATGGTGGGGCATGACCGCCGCGGATGGCTGCTGCGACAGGCGCGCTGCTTGGCCTACCATGCGGCATGCCCCGTAGCGACCTCCGCCGCACCACTGCCGCGCACTTCGCGCGCGAGGCTCAGCGCTTTGTCGTGTGGGCCGACGGCAGCGCCTGCGGCGACCTGCTGACCGCACCCATCGCCCTGCGCCGCGTGGCGCAGCTGTACGCCGATGCCCTGGCACTGCCCCAGCCGTGGAGCCAGGGCGTCTCGCCAAGGTACGAGGCGCTGCCCGTGTTCCTGGAGGCGCGGCTGAACCAGGTGCGCCTCAGGGCGGCGGCGATCCCGCTGCAGCATTACAGCGAGATCTTCAGCCCCTCCTTGCCACCCGACCCACCCATGGTGGGCGACTTGGCCGACGACCTGGTCGAGATCTACCGGGACGTGGCCTGGGGCCTGCAGTTGCACGACGACGGCCGTGTGGACGACGCGCTTTGGCAATGGGGTTTCGGCTTCCAGGCCCGCTGGGGCCAGCACGCCTCCTCCGCGATCCGAGCCCTGCACTGCTACCTGGCACAGGAGGACCCGACCGGGCTGTGCCGCGATGGCTGAGCCGGCGCGGCGCTGGCGCATCGGCCTCATCTCCGACACGCACGGCCTGGTGCGGCCCCAGGCGCTCGACGCCTTGCGCGGCAGCGATCGCATCATCCACGCCGGCGACATCGTCGAGCCCACCATCCTCGCCGTGCTCGCCGGTATCGCGCCGCTCACCTGCGTGCGTGGCAACAACGACCATGGTGCATGGGCCCACGCCCTGCCCGAGACGGCCGTGGTGGAAGGCGCTGGCGTGCGGATCCTCGTGATTCACGACCTGAAACAGCTGCGCATCGACGCTGCGGCGGCCGGGCTGGCCGCTGTCGTCTCGGGCCATTCGCATCGGCCCCGGGTCGAACGAAAAGACGGCGTGCTCTACGTGAACCCCGGCAGCGCCGGGCCGCGCCGGTTCAAGCTGCCGGTGTCGGTGGGGCGGCTCATCGTGCATCGCGCTCGGGTGGAAGCCGAGCTCATAGAGCTGGCCATGTGAGCCGGGCACCGCAGCACGGCTTGGTGTCAATGCGCTTCTGATACCTCATCCACCCGCTCGTGTTCCGGCGCGCGCTCGGGCGTCGCGACGATGCGCTGCACCTTGCCGCTGCGGTCTTGCACCGGTGGCTCGCCGGCCGGAGAGATCACTTCAATGGGCGCAAGTTGGTGATGGCGGGCGAAGCTCCTCAGCCGCTCGCGGCACCGGCCCAATTCGCCGGCAGCCACATCGCCGGTGCTCGCCAGGCGCAGCAGCAGTGTGCTGGCGTCCACCTGCTCGATCTGGAAATCGAACACGTGCGCCTCGTCCTCCAGCACGGTGCTGAGCGCGAGCGGTAGCAGCGTGACGAGGTGGCCGTCGAGCGCGCGCATGCGCAGCGGATCGTCGCGCCGGCCTTGCACTTCGACGACCGGGAAGGGCGATCCGCAGTGGCAGCGCGCGGCATGGACCCGCAGCTGGTCCCCGACGTCATAGCGCACGATCGGCTGCACCGTGTTGCCCAGGTGCGTGATGAGCGTGGTGTACGAGAGCTGGCCCGCAGGCACGGGGCGGCCGGTGCTGTCCACCGGCTCCAGCAGCACCCAATCGGTATTGGCATGCATGCGGCCATGCTCGCACTCCCAGCCGATGGGCAGGAACTCGCTGGCACCGTAGCTGTTGGTGACGGAGCACTTGAAGGTGCGCGACAGGTACTGCCGCACCGCGGGCGTAAGCGTTTCTCCGCCGGTCCACACTTCACGCGGTCGAACCCGGAGCGCGCCGCGCCGGTACTCCTCGGCCAGCAGGGCGGCGGCGGTGGGGTAGCCGAGCAGGATGGTGGGCTTGAAACGGTTCAGTTCCGCCACGAGGTCCGCGGTGGGCTGAAGGATGGAGAAGCTGCGCATCGCATTGGCCAGCCAGCGGTTCAGCCTGCGAAGTCGTTGCGCCGAGACTTCGCTGGCGAAATGGCCCGTGGTGGCGCCGACAAAGGCAATGCGCTCGCTGAGGCACAGCGGGTCAACCAGGCGTTGCCAGGGCCTCGGCGTACTGCGTCGCAGTGCTTCAAGTGCGTCGTAGATGGCGAGCGATTGGGCGTCCTGCACGAAGATGCCGGGGTCTCCCGTGCTGCCCGAGCTTTCCCACACCAGGTAGCGGTCGAGATAAGGCTCGCCGATGCGCTGACGGTTTGCGGTGAATGCCTGCAGCGCGGGCAGATTCAGGCGAGGGTCGGTCACCCACTCGTCGAAGCGCGACATCATGTCGCGCTTGGTGACCACGGGCAGCTCGTGCAACAGCACGGTAGCCGGGTCGCGGCCCTTCAGGGCGCCGGCGTAGAAGGCCGAGTGCCGGCCGATCGTGCGCAGCAGTTCGGCCAGTCGCAGCGCCTGCAACGCGGCGATGCGTTCGGGGGACTGCTGGGCGGCCGCAACGACCTTGAGGCTGACCGATCCCAACAGCAACGGATCGAAGACGGAGGCAGGCACGGTTCACTCAGGGGTGGATGTCGGGTTGATCCTGTGCGGCAGCCTCGGCGGTGTCCACCGCCTCGGGCTGCGGCGGCGGACGGACGAGCATCACCGGCACGGGCGAGTGACGCAGAAGCTCATGCGCCACAGAGCCGATGGCTGCGCTGCTCTCCCCCATGCCGCGCGCACCCATGATGACGGCGTCGCACCGATAGTTGTCGATGAGATCGATGAGCGTATTCGCGGGCTCGCCCGAGGCCACTTCCATCTCGTGATCGATGTCGGCCTGGGTCAGCAGGTGGTCCGCTTCGGCCAGAAGGTGCTCGCCTGCCTCAATGCTCATGCGGCGCAGCGCGACGGGATCGTGCACCACCACCATCTCGTACAGCGAGCTGGGTTCCTGCACGTTAGCCAGCACGAAACTGGCTTTCAGCCCTTCTCGCACGAAGTGCATGGCGCGATGCACCGCTTCCAGTGCGAGCGACGAACCGTCGACCGGCAGCAGGATCTTCACTGCGCTTCCTCCATGCTGAATCCCATGGGCCCCGCCGCAGTTAGCTTGAGCGTTCCCGTGCCCCTACGTCAAGTGCGGGCGCTCGCCGCCGTGCGGTGTGAAGAGGTTTGCGTATCGCTGGGCCCGGCGGCCTTGAGCCGGATCAAGCCTCCCCCGGGCGGGCCAGCAGGAGCCTTCTAAGCAGCCGGGAAGCCAATCGTTTCGCGCAGCTGCTCGCGCAGGCCGGCCAACGCGTCCGGCAGCGACCTGTCGCTCGTGTCGTAGGTGTGGTCGGCCTTGGAATAGAACGGCTCGCGGCTGTCGAGGATGTGGCGCAGATCGTTCATGGCCTCTGCGTTGCCGTTCATGGGCCGGGTGTCACCCTGCGCGAGCACGCGGCTCATGTGTTCCTCCGGCGTGGCGCGAACCCACACGGTGTAGCAGTTGGCCAGCAGCAGGTTGAAGGTGGCCGGATCGGAGACGATGCCCCCCGGCGTGGCGATCACCGCCTTCGGGAACCGCTGGATCGCGTCTTCGAGGGCGCGCTTCTCGTAGCGCCGATAGGCCTGCGGGCCGTATAGCGAATGGATCTCGGCGAGGCTGCACCCGGCCATCGCCTCGATGTGCCGGTTCAGCTCGACAAAAGGCATATCGCCGCTGTCCGCGAGCATGCGCCCCAGCGTGCTCTTGCCGGCCCCGCGTAGGCCGATGAGCGCCACGCGACCGTGCCGCGCGGCCAAGTTCGCGGGTGCGCCGAACACCGTGGACAACGCGGCGCGCGCTTGCGCCAGCTCGGCTTCGCCGCGGCCACGGAGCATCTCGCGGATCATGAGCCACTCGGGCGAGCTGGCCGTCTCGTCGCCAACCAGCTCGGCCAGGGTGCAATTGAGCGCTTGCGCGAGCTGGCGCAGGAACAGGATGGAGGCGTTGCCGACGCCCATCTCCACGTTCGCGAGGTGCCGCTCGGACACCTCGGCCGCCTGGGCCAGGCACTTTCGCGTGAGGCCGCGACGGGAGCGCAGCGCACGGGCGCGCTCGCCGAGCGCCACGAGGAAAGGATCCTTGTCGCCTTCGACGAGGTCTGAAGCTGGGCTGTCGATCAGCTTGTGGGCCACGGGTTCACCCTGTTCTTGAGTCGCTGCGGCGTGGACTAGAGTCGCACCAATGCAAGATATTGCATTGAGGTGCAGATTGGCAATGAGCCGGCACGCATTATCGAGCCATGGAAGCGCCGGCTTGCCGGGCCTCTGCTGCAATGGCATCTGCTTTCCTCGTCACGGGCCGCATGTCGCACAACGCCGTGCGCCGCCGCCGCGATGAAAACCCGATAGCCGCGCTCGCCTTGCTCGCTAACATGCCAACGTCGACCCGCCTTGCGGCGCGGATGACGTCTGGAGCCAAACGCTGGAGACTTCGATGAAAACATTGCTCAAGCTCTCGGCCGCCGTCGCGTTGTGCGCCGCCGGCATCGCGCACGCGCAACCCGCCACGCCCATCAAGGTGGGTCTGATGCTGCCCTACACCGGCACCTACGCGTCGCTGGGCAACATGATCGAGAACGGCTTCAAGCTGTACGTGCAGGAGCAAGGCGGCAAGCTTGGCGGCCGCGAGATCCAGTACTTCAAGGTCGACGACGAGTCCGATCCCTCCAAGGCCACTGACAACGTCAACAAGCTCATCAAGCGCGATGGGGTCGACGTGCTCGTGGGCACGGTGCATTCCGGCGTGGCACTGGCCATGGCGAAGGCGGCCAAAGAGAACAACACTTTGCTCATCGTGCCGAACGCAGGCGCCGATGCCATCACCGGGCCGATGTGCGGCGCCAATATCGTGCGCACGTCCTTCTCGAACTGGCAGCCCGGCTACGCCATGGGCGTGGTGGCCGCACAGCGCGGCCACAAGCGCGCCATGACCATCACGTGGAACTATGCCGCCGGCACGGAGATGGTGAAAGGCTTCACCGAGGGCTTCGAGAAGGGCGGCGGCAAGGTGATGAGGGAGCTCAACCTGCCCTTCCCCAACGTCGAGTTCCAGGCGCTGCTCACGGAAATCGCTGCTCAGAAGCCAGATGCGGTGTATGCCTTTTTCGCAGGCGCGGGCGCGGTGAAGTTCGTCAAGGACTACGCCGCAGCAGGGCTGAAGAAGACCATCCCGCTGTACGGCCCGGGCTTCCTCACCGACGGCACGCTCGAAGCGCAGGGCGAGGCTGCACAAGGCATGCTCACCACGCTGCACTACGCCGACAACCTGGACACGCCGCGCAACAACGCCTTCCGCAAGGCTTTCGCGCTGACCTACAAGACCAACGCCGACGTGTACGCGGTGCAGGGCTACGATGCGGCACAGCTGTTGGGCCTGGGCCTCGCCGCCGCGAAGGGTGATTTAGGCAAGCGCGACGCCGTGACCTCGGCGATGCGCAAGGCCACCATCGACAGCCCGCGTGGCAAGTTCACGCTGTCGCCGGCCGGCAACCCCGTGCAGGACATGTACCTGCGCGAGGTCAAAGGCAACAGCAACGAGCTCAAATCGGTCGCGGTGAAAGCACTGGCTGATCCCGCACGCGGCTGCAAGCTGCTCTGACGCTCCCGCGGCTCCAACCTTGTGGACATCGGCACCTTCCTGGTCCAGTGCCTGAACGCCGTCCAGTACGGCCTGCTGCTGTTCCTGGTGGCCAGCGGACTCACGCTCATCTTCGGGATCATGGGCGTGATCAACCTGGCGCACGGCAGCTTCTACATGCTTGGCGCCTACATGGCCTTCGTGCTGGCGCCGCACTTCGGCGACAACTTCCTGCTCATGCTCGCGGCCGGCGTGGTGCTGGCCGCGATTTTCGGCTTCGTGCTGGAGTGGCTGTTCTTCAGCTTCCTGTACCAGCGCGAGCACTTGCAGCAGGTGCTGATGACCTATGCACTCATCCTCGTGTTCGAGGAAGCGCGCTCCATCCTGGTCGGCAACGACGTGCACGGCGTGCCCATCCCCGCCTGGTTGGCGGGCAGCTTCCCACTCGGTGAGCTGATGAGCTACCCGTGGTATCGCCTGTTCGCATCGGCCGCCTGCATCGTGGTGGCGGTGGCGCTGTACTGGGTGGTCAACCGCACTCGGCTGGGCATGATGATCCGCGCCGGAGCCAGCAACCGCGACATGGTGCGCGGCCTGGGTATCGACATCCGCCTGCTGTACCGGGTGGTCTTTGCCGGCGGCGTGGCACTGGCGGCGCTGGCCGGCATGATCGCCGCGCCCATGTCTTCGGTGTATCCGGGGATGGGGTCGGGCGTCCTCATCATCTGCTTCGTGGTGGTGGTGATCGGCGGCATCGGATCCATCACCGGGGCGCTGGTCGCCTCCCTCCTGGTGGGCTTCGTCGACACCTTCGGCAAGGTGTTCTTCGCCGAGCTGAGCGGCATCGGCGTATACCTGCTGATGGCGATCGTGCTCGTCTGGCGGCCCGAGGGGCTGATGAAGCGTGCCATCTGACTCTCGCATCCCCGGCTGGCTGGTGCCTGCGATGGGCGCATTGCTGCTGGCGCTGCTGCCCCTGGTGCTCACGCCCTATCTGCACGACCTGGTGCTGAAGGTCGCGATCTACGCCGTCTTCGCGCTGAGCCTTGAACTGCTGGTGGGCATGACTGGCCTCGTGAGCCTGGGCCATGCGGCCTTCCTGGGCCTGGGGGCCTACGTCACCGTGCTCGCCTCGGGCGACAGCGGAGGATCGGTGGCGCGGCTGCTGCCGCTGGCGGTGGGCGCGGCGGCGCTGTATGCGTTCTTCGTCGGGGCGCTGAGCCTTCGCACCCGGGGCGTGTACTTCATCATGGTGACGCTGGCCTTCGCGCAACTGGCCTACTTCGTGTTCCACGACACCAAGCTGGGCGGGGGCAGTGACGGCATCTTCATGTATGTGCGCCCCTCGCTGGACCTGGCCGGCCGCACCTGGCTGAACCTCGATGACAAGCATCATCTGTACTACACGGTGCTGGGCGCACTGGTGATGAGCTACGGGATGCTGGCCTTGTTGCGCCGCTCGCGCTTCGGGCATGCGCTGGCGGGCATCCGCGTCAACGAGCAACGCATGCGTGCCACGGGCTTTCGCACTTATGCCTACAAGCTGGGCGCGTTCGTGCTGGCCGGCGCGCTGGCCGGGCTGGCGGGCTTTCTGCTCGCGGTGAAGGATGGTGCGGTCAACCCCGAGTTGATGAGCTGGCACGAGTCGGGCGCGGTGTTGCTGATGCTCATCCTCGGTGGTATCGGCCACCTGCGCGGCGCGGTGATCGGCGCGGTCGCTTTCACGCTGCTCAAGGAGATCTTCCAGACCGAGGATCTGGTGGGCCCGTTAGCCGCGCATTGGCAGATGACGCTGGGCTTTTCCATCATCGCGTTCGTGGCGCTGCTGCCGCAGGGCCTGATCGGCGTGGGCCGCGCACTGCGCTGGCGACCCGCGCCCCGGCGAAGGCCCGCATGAACCCGATCGCTCGGCGCAACCCGAGACCGCACGCATGAGCGAGCCGTTGCTCGTGGCCGAGCGGCTGACGCGCCGCTTCGGCGGACTTACCGCGGTCGATGCGGTGTCGCTCGGCTTCGCGGTCGGCGAGGTGCATGCAGTGATCGGCACCAACGGTGCTGGCAAGTCGACCCTGGTCCACATGCTGTCGGG
>CBFHAS010000100.1:0-15986 GCA_965653625.1 uncultured Burkholderiaceae bacterium
AGCACCAGCACCAGGATGACGAAGGCGACCGCGGCGCGCCATTCCGCGCCGCGCAAAGTGGTTCGCCACTATCGGCATGACAGGCAGTTGCATGACGGTGTGGCTGCTGCCCACTCCCATCTGGCTGCGAGTCGGCCTGCCACTGGTTCTGTTCGCCGTGGGGGCGTGGATATGGTCGCGGCCTCACGACTAGGGTTTCAGCCGCTCGGCGTCAAGCATGGGCCGGGCACCGTCAATCCAGGCTGCGGCGCTCCAGCCAGCGTGCCGCAGAGGCCTCGGGGCCGAGGCGGCGCCATTCCAGACGTTCCCACGCCTGGCGCGCCAAGTCGTTCAGGTCGGTGCCATGGTCCTCGGCCGCCAGCCTGGGTTCGAGCAGGCGCAGCCGGTCGGCAAAACGCGACAGCCAGTCGAGCTGGTCCTGCTCCAGTTCGGTGAAAGGCTCGTGCAGCTGACCACGTAGCTCTTTGCCGCTTGGGTTTGACGCCATCCTGAACCTTCAATGCGCTTACGGCGTTCAGTAGTGGCAGCAACCCATGTGCCAGGCAAGCTCGAAGGGCGTCGCAGACGCGGGGCTGCCAGCCCATGCATCGAGCTCCTATTTGCGACTGTAGATTTGATCGAAGGTACCGCCATCGGCGAAGTGCGTCTTCTGCACCTTGGTCCAGCCGCCGAACACCTGGTCAATCGTGAAGAGATTGACCTTCGGGAACTGCGTGGCGTACTTGGCTGCGGCCTTCGCATCGATCGGCCGGTAGTAGTTTTGGCCTGCGATGTCCTGCCCTTGGGGGGAATACAGGTACTCCAGGTAGGCTTGGGCGACGGCGCGCGTGCCGTGCTTGTCGACCACCTTGTCCACCACGGTCACAGGCGGCTCGGCGAGGATGGAGACCGAGGGGGCCACGATGTCGAACTTGTCCGGCCCAAGCTCCTTGAGCGCCAGCAGTGCTTCGTTCTCCCAAGCCAGCAGCACATCACCGATACCGCGCTCGACGAATGTGGTGGTCGAGCCGCGCGCGCCGGTGTCCAGCACCGGCACGTTGGCATAGAGCTTCGCCACGAACTCCTGAGCCTTGGCTTCGGAGCCGTAATGCTTGAGCGCATAGCCCCAGGCCGCGAGGTAATTCCAGCGGGCACCGCCGGAGGTCTTGGGGTTGGGCGTGATGACGCCCACAGCCGGCTTCACGAGATCGCCCCAATCCTTGATGCCTTTCGGGTTGCCCTTGCGCACGAGGAACACGATGGTCGATGTGTAGGGAGCGCTGTTGTGGGTGAGGCGTTTTTGCCAGTCAGCAGGGATGAGCTTGGCCTTGTTGGCGAGTTCATCCACGTCGTAGGCGAGCGCCAGCGTTACCACGTCGGCTTCCAGGCCATCAATGACCGAGCGCGCCTGCTTGCCTGAGCCGCTGTGGGACTGCTTGACGATGACGTTGTCGCCGGTTTTCGCCTTCCAGTGCGCGGCGAATGCCTTGTTGAAGTCTTGGTAAAGCTCGCGCGTCGGGTCGTACGAGACATTGAGCAGCGTCACATCCTTGCCCCAAACGGCCAAGGGCGACGCGAGGGAGACGGCGAGTGCGGCGGCGCGCCACAGCGAAGCGATTTTCATGGTGTCCCGCAAGGTCAGAAAAGTGCAGCGGGGATCCTATGCCTGGGATCACGGTGGCCCAACGAAGGATCGCAGACATGCTCATGCGAGAACCTTCGTTGGCTGGCCGCGTGCTGGCCGAAGCGTGCGCGCCTCGACCACAGTGCTCGACCACAGTGACTCGGCGCCCGACGTTGTCGCTTCGCGTGGCCATCCCGCATTTCACCGCAGCGCTCCGTCATCACCCAACATGGCACGGGTGCCTTGCGTGCCGCTTACGCGCGGCAACGCCTAAAGCGTGAACATTGGTGAAAACCACCATCTCAGGCACGCGGCATGCCCAAGTCCCAGCGGCTCACGGCCGTCCACGGCATCGGAGGGCGCCCGCCGTGTACCGAAACGATCCTGTGATTCACCTTTGCCGACCTTTCTACAAGGACCAGACCATGAACCTTCTCAAGCTCGCCCAGCTCAGCACCATTGCGCTGATCGCCGCCGCCTCTCTCACGGCCTGCCAGCGCCGGGACGAGGCGGCCCCGGGCACCAGCACTGATACCAGCTCATCCACCTCGACCACCACCACCACGCCAAGCGGTACCGGCACGACCGGCGGCACGGCGGGCACCGGAACAACGGGCGACACCACGTCGAGCAGCGGCACCTCCACCAGTCCCAGCACAACGGGCGGCGCGGCCGGAACGACACCCCCGTCGACCGGCATGGGGACGACCTCGACGCCAAGTGCCGACGCGGCTGCCAGCGCGGCCAGCCGCTGAGGCAAGAGCGCCGCGGCCCGTCCGCGGCCCGTCATTGGGTCACCGCGGATGGCCCCTGCAGCACGCGCCCGGTCCTGGCCGGGCGCGGCATTTCAAACCGGGCCTCGGCGCGCGCCCTGCCGCTTGGCGGCGCGCGGCTTCGTGGGCTTGCCGGAACCCGAAATCTTCGCGGGCTGATCAGCCGCTGCTTGGCTGGATCCCGGGGCACCTGACTCTGTCCCGGGCAGGAGCTGCCAGTCCACCGAATCTTTCCCGGTGGAGACCTCCTTCTGTGCATGCATCGCGGCCCCGGGCGAGATCGGGTCGCTGGCAGGGAAGGTCTCGTCCAGCGACTCGTCGAGCAGTTCTTGATAGGTCGGCACCTTCGCTTCGGGCGGGGCTGCCTTGCCTTCCAGGCGCTCGGCTTCCTTGCGGCGGGAATGAGGATCCTTCATGGTGGTTTCCGTGGCGAATGGTGGGTGCTGCGCAGGCATGCCGCGTGCCTGCGGGCTGCCGGCCGGAATACTGCTGGCGCTGGCCTTCGCGATTAGCGCGAACCCGCGTTGCCGAGCCCGCGTAACAACGTCACACTTCACCATGTGGACTTCGGGGAGTTCTTCACGCACAGCGCGCGCGAGCTGGCGCCTTTGGCTTGGCGCCAGGATCTGCTGTTCCTGTTCGATTTCCGCGGCCCTCTCGTGGACGTTGACTACGACCCAGCCAAGCTCGGTGATGCACTGAGGCGCCTGTCCCATTCGGCGCTCGAGTTGTTGCACGGCGGCTTCATCTTCATGGCGGCGCAGACCGAGCTGCAGGAAGACGGAAACGCCGAACTGTCCATCAGCCTCGCAGGTGCCGGCACACGGGCCAACGAGTCGCAGGTGAGCCGCGTCCTGCAGCGCCTCGGGCTGCGCGAGCGCGCGCCCGATACAGACATACGCGAAGACGGCGCCCGCGTCGCCACTGGCATCTGCAGCATCACCGGCGCGACGCTCTCATTCGCCGCCAACCGGACCGATGGCCTGCTGTTCGGCTTCGACGTCACCCTGCCCGCGCGCCCCCTGGACACCGAGCCCTTGCCCCTTGCTGCGGGTGCTCGTGCATGGCTGCTGTGCGATACGCCGCGCGCACACCAGTCGCTGCTGCGCAGGCTGCAGCGGCTGGGCTGGGCGACTACCGCATTCAACACCGCTGACGAAGCCGCCGAACAACTGGCGCGCATGACACCCTGGATGGCCCGGCCGGCACTGGTAATCGGTGTGGAGTCCCCCCGTGTCACGCTGGAGCATTTGCAGCCCTTGCGCGGGCTCCTCCCTGCGTCGACACGCGTCGTACTGGCGGCCTCCATCGACTCGACCACGCGCATCAGCCGCCCCGACATCGAACTGCACCACTGGCCACTGAGCCCGGGCGATCTGCGCGAGTTCACCCGCCGCCTCGGTAATGCACTGGACACCGTGTCCGGCGAAACACTCCCCATGCCCGTGGCCTTCGCCGACCGCCCGCAAGCGCTGGTCGTCGATGACAACCCCGTCAATCTTCTTGTCGCGAGCAGACTGCTCGAGAACGCAGGTTTCGAGGTGTGCACAGCGGCCGGCGGCCAGGAAGCGCTGACCCGTTGCCGCGAACGCTCGCCTCAGCTCGTGCTGATGGATGTGGACATGCCGGGCATGAATGGCCTGGACACCACCCGGCTGATGCGCCGTCTGCAACGCGAGGGATTGCTTGCGAATTTCGCGATCGTGGCGGCCACTGCGGAGGGCATCGACATCTCCGAGCGCGAGTGCCGGGAAGCGGGCATGGATGGCTACTTGTGCAAGCCCCTCAGGCTAGAGGCGATACAACGCGAACTCGGCTGCGTCATGCCGGCGCTTTTTCCTCAGTTCGCACCGTGACGCAGCCTGTCCCCCGTGTCCTGGGGACAGGGTAAGCCGCACAGAGGGTGTGTACCGAGCCACGCGTGAATACACTGTCTCCGTGCAGCTTCTACATCTTCTGCATCAGCCGGGCACCTGGAGTTTTGGCCTTTCGTGCAACAACACCGAACCTGCTGAGACATTGCAGAACCGCTGTTGCCAGGTGTAGTCGCAGCCCACGACGCGCGCGTTGCGAAGCGGTGCCAAGGTTTACTTGTCGCTTTTCGCATTTGCTCTGTTCCGAGTTCTATTGCCGTTCGCCTGCCATGTCACCAAAGCATCTCGCTACTGCCCTGCTGCTGCTGTTCGCCTGCCTGGCGGCACGGGCAGACGTGTCGTTCGGTTCAGCCCACGCGCTGGTGGTTGACGAGGCCACCGGCGAGGTGCTCCTTGAAAAGGACGCGGGTACCGCTGCGCCCATAGCGTCCATGACCAAACTCATGACGGCCATGCTCGTTCTCGACGCCAATCTTCCCGGCGAAGAGCACATACGCATCACCACTGACGACCTCGATACGCTCAAGGGCACCACGTCCGGTGTCGCGGTCGGCTCCGAAATCTCGCGCAACGATCTTCTGCAGCTGGCACTCATCGCCTCCGACAACCGTGCAGCTGCGGCGCTGGCCCGCAGCTACCCCGGTTCGCATGCCGGTTTCCTTGGCGCGGCCGAGCGCAAGATCGCACAACTCGAACTCCAACAGACTTCCATCGTGGAGCCCACGGGCCTTTCGCCGCACAACCATGCGAGTGCGCGCGACATGGCGAAAATCCTGAAGGCTGCTTCGGCCTATCCGTTGATCGAGGACGCCACCAGCCGCAGCACCCAATGGGTCAGCGTCAATGGCCGACCCCGACAGATCCGCAACACCAACCGTCTGGTCGGCTCGCCGGGGTGGGACATCCTTGTCTCGAAGACGGGGTACACGCGCGAAGCCGGGTTGTGCGTGTCCATGCGCTTGCAGTCGGCGGGGCGCAACATCCTCGTGGTTCTGATGGGCGCAATGGCTAGATCCGTTCGCATGCATGACGCCTTCAGCGTGCAACGGTGGATGGGCGCTCCCGTGCCTGACTTCGTCGACAGGCCGGTACGCCGGCTGGCCGCATCGGCCCGTATGGAACGCCGGGCGGCGACGCTGCGTGTGCACAAGGTGAAGGCGTCCAAGTTCAAGGTGCAACGCAAACGTCGCTGACGGGTCGGCGGGGCGGCTACTCCAGCGTGAACCCCAGCTTGACCGTCACCTGCCAGTGCGCCACCTTGCCATCGACCACGTGGCCACGGGTTTCCACGACGTTGAACCACTGGATGTTGCGCACCGTCTCGTGCGCTTTGGCGATGGCCGTCTGCACGGCTTCTTCGATGCTCACCGGTGAGGAACCCGTGAGCTCCAGCATCTTGTAGACATGGTTGGTCATGGATTCGCTCCTTCGTGGTTGGGATGGTCGCGAGCGGGCCTGATTGCTGCGCGGCCCACAACGGTACTCCGGCTCGGGGATGACGGCCACACCCATGCCGCGCGGCCGAATTTCACGCAGTCGCGCGCAAGCTGCGCTTGCGTGCAGCAACCAGCCAACGGTTGTGTTCGAATGGGACAGACTGTTTCTGACCCCCTCGATGACCGACTCCTCGCCCGTCTCCCCACCCCGCTGGCTCAGCTGGGTCTCCCGCGTGGCGACGCGGCTGGGCCCGAAGCGCTCGGTGGCGGCCACCGTGCTCCTGGGCGGTGTGCTCGCGATGCTGCTTGCGCAGGCCCTCATCCCTCTCATGGTTGCGGCCGATGCGGTGGTGACCGGTGCGATTGCAGCCCTCGGTGGAGCCTTCTTGACCGCCCTGGTCGCCCACGCCTTGTTTTCGCTGCTGGCGGAACTGGAGCGCGTGCGCGGCGAACTGGCCTTGCTCGCCACGCGCGATGACCTCACCGGTTTGCACAACCGCCGCCATTTCCTCGGGATGGCCCAGCGCGAATGGGACCGGGCTCGGCGCTACGGCACCCCAGCCGCGCTGCTGATGATCGACGCCGACAACTTCCGGGGCATCAACGAGATGCACGGGCAGCACTGCGGCGACGCGCTTCTGCGCGGCATTGCTCAAGCGGTGCGCGGACAGTTGCGCCAGGCTGACGTTCTGGCGCGCTTTGGCGGCGAGGAGCTCATCATCTTTCTGCCGCACACCGATCCGCTGGGCGCATTGGACGTGGCCGAGCGCATCCGGGAGAGAGTGCAGGCCCTGTCCATGCCGTGGCAGGCCGCGCGCGTCGGCACCACGGTCAGCATCGGGGTGGCGCCGCTACGCGCCGAACTGCCCTCGCTGGACTGGATGATCCATGAGGCGGACACCGCCCTTTGCGCCGCCAAGGCAGCCGGTCGCAACTGCGTGCGCGCCCTGCCCTACGAGGCCACGCGCAGCGGCGGCACCTTCTCCGTCCATCCGCGCTGAAGGCCCACTGCGGGCACGCGGTTCGCTGCGTTGCGGCTCAAATGCACCGCTTGGCCATCGTTTGCGCTGCCTGGGTGATGATGCTGGTGGCCCCCACCGCCAGTCCCCAACCGGGCGCCCGGGTACGGGCCGACCTCGCGGCGGTCAGCCGGCTCATCGTTCAGCACACCAACACGTTTCGCACGCAGCATGGCGCGGGTGCCACGGCGCCGGACACCCAGTTGCAGCAGGCCGCGCGTGAGTTCGCCGGGTACATGGCGCGCACTGGCCGCTACAGCCACGAGGCGGATGGCCGCCAACCATGGGAACGTGCGGCGGCCCACGGATATGCCTACTGCATGGTGTCGGAGAACATCGCCTACCAGTTCCACTCGCACGGCTTCCGTACCGAGGAACTGGCCCGACGCTTCATGACAGGTTGGGAAAACTCGCCCGGGCACCGGCGCAACATGCTTGATGCCGACGCCACAGACATCGGCGTGGCGGTGGTGCAAAGCAAAGACAGCGGACGCTACTACGCGGTGCAGCTGTTCGGCCGGCCGCAGTCGATGCGCATGGCATTTCGCATCGCCAACCGATCCACCAAGCCCGTGAGCTATCAGCTGGGCGACCAGCGGTTCCGGCTGCCGCCGCGCATGGTGCGCAGGCATGAGCAATGCCGCCCCCATGCCCTCACGATCCGCCTGCCCGGCGTGAGCCAGCCCACCACCTTGCGACCCACCGATGGCGCCAGCTATGCCGTCGAGCAGGCGGGGCCCCGGCTTCGGGTGAGCAAAGGCTGAGGCACCGCCTGTGCCGCAGCCCCCAATGTTGGATCAAGGGGCGCAGCCAAGCGGTGGCGTGGTGTACCAGCGGCCGTCGGAGCCTTGATGAAGCTTCACGCTCGACCAGCTGTTCCACCACACGCCGAGGTTGCTCCCGTCGCCACTGGCCACCGCATAAAGGAAGAACCAGCCACCGCGCACGGCACGTCCCGTGGTCAGGTGCCCGGCCGGTGAATCGGTCTGCTGGACGCAAGCCGGTGGCGGGGGCGGTGGTGGCGGCGGAGGAGATGGAGAAGGCGGTGGGGGCGGGGGCGGCGGCGCGGGTGCCGGGCCGGCCGACTCGCGCGGATGCCGTTCGAAGAAGCGCCACACGATGTCCGGGTAGCTGGGCCCGCGGCGAATGGCATAGGCCGCGTCGCGGCCTTGCTCGCCGCCGATCCAGTAGTGCCCGTGGTCCTTGTCCGTGAGATCCGGCGTGGTGGTAGGACCGCGGTAGAAAACCGTCTCGACCACTGAGCGCGCGCCGATGCTGCCGTCCGTGGTGTAGACGGCGTGACGGCAGCTGAGGTCGGTATCGAAGGCCGGCGCGCACTGGGTCTCTGAAGCCTTTGCCATGGCAGACGTATCGTGCCCGGGGTCCGCAAAAACCTTGAGCTGCGCATCGCGAAGCACTTGGCCCGCCGGCTCTATGACAGTGCAGTCCTGACGGTTCTGCAGCACCATGAGCGGGATGCGATAAGTGCTGTCGAGTTCGCGGCGCATGTCGCTGGCCACGCGATCCACCGAGTGGAACACCGCCTGACCCGGGCAGCCGCTGAACGACACCGAACTCGAGTCTTCGCCGTAGGGCAGCCCAGCAGCCGCAGCGGCGGCAGCCCAGTACTCGTTGTGCGTGACGGCCACCACCACGCTCATCGCGCCGCCTGAAGAAAGACCGGTCACGTAGCGGCGAATGGGATCGATGGCGAAGCGGCGTTCGACTTCAAGCCCGATGCGGTGCAAATCCTCCGGTTCACCGCGCCCTTGGTGACGATGGTCTTCCAGCCAGAAGCCCCAGCAGTTCTGGTTGCGAAGGCCGTCGTAGCGCGTAATGAACGGCATGACGAGCACGAAGCCGAAGCGATCGGCCGCCGCGGTCATGCCCCAGTCGAGCCGCACGTTGTCGTCGGTCTGCTGGCAGCCGTGCAGCGCCATCACCATGGGCGCCGGGCCGGTCAGTCCGTCGGGAACGTAGACCTTCACCGCGCGCTGCTGCGAGCCCACATAGCTGGCGGCGGGCACGGTGAACGATGTGATCGTGCCCGCTGTCGCGGGCAACGCGACCCATGCGACCAGCAGTGCAGCCAGTGCGCCGGGCGGCGCCGGAACAAGGGTGGATCTCATGTCGCGCAGCTCCCTGTTGTTGTGCTTGACGCTGCGCCGCAGTGTGAGCGCGCACGGCGCCCGTGGGAAGACTCTCGGCAAAACCGCAGCTGCATCATGGGCAGCTGCAAGCAATTTTTAACGCTGCGCGGGTACACAGCCCGCCTCGCCCGCGCTCCCGTCGGGCGCAAGCGTTCATCGTGGGCTGGCAGAAGCCGAGATCAGCGGACGGGAGCGCATCCCTTCGGCCGCTGATCGCCGTGCGTTTAGTGATGCACTTCAGGCTCTAGCGTTACCCCGGTATCCGACACGCGCATGCTGCCGTCCTTCTCCACCTCGACTGCCCGGCCATCGGCGAGGCGGTACTCGGCCTGGCCCGTAGGCTCCCATTGGCCTTGGGGATCGGCGAAGACATCGAGGCGCGCGAGGTGCTCGAACGCCTCGACGGAGTAGGTCTTGCCGTCACTGCCGCGCGCCGTGAAGGTTTCGAGCCGCCTCAGCATCTTTTCCATCGTGGTCTCCTGTGCCCCGGATGCGTCCGGTGTCGCGAGAAGTTTGGCGGCAATCCCAAGCCCACGCCAGCATGGAGACTTGTGCGCTTCACGCGCCGCAAGCCGTGAAGAGCCTGCCCGGAGAAAGTGCCGGGGCGCCCTATTCGGGCACGCGGCCGTAGCGGATGGACTGCACTACGCCGCCGCGAAAGCGCACCGTCGCCATCAGGTTGCCCGGTCCACGGTCGTACAGCCATTCGTCGATGCGCTGACAGCCGAAGGCGCTGGCCCACGGATCGGGCACGGGATAAGGACTGTGCGGCTGGTATACCGGCGAGCAGTACGAGTCCTTCAGCAGCGGCTCGCCGCATTTGTAGAGCACCGACAGCAGGGAGTCGCCCTCCTGCGCGATGTGTCCGTTGCAGCGCAACGACTGCGCATGGGCGCCGGTGCACAGTAAACCTGCTGCCAGAACAACCGCAAGACGTACAGCCAGCGCCATCGAACAAGTGTCGGCCCGGCCGGCGCGCGTGGTCAATCCGCGAGGACGCGCAGCGATTCTCAGCGCTGCCAGAACCACGGGGTGAAGAGCAGCAACAGCGAGATGATCTCCAGCCGGCCCAGCACCATGGCGAAGCTGCACACCCATGTCTGGAAGTCGCTCAGCCAGGCGAAGTTGCCCGCAGGGCCAATTTCGTTGAGGCCCGGGCCGGTGTTGTTGATGCAGGCCGCCACGGCGCTGAGCGCAGTCACGAAATCCATGCCGGACACCATCAGGACCATGGTGAGCACGATGACCGTGAGGCCGTACAGCAGCATGAAGGCCAGCACCGCGTGGATGATGGCGCTGGACACCACGTTGCGGTTCACCAGCACCGGCGTGACCGCGCTGGGATGAAGGATGCGCTTGAGCTCCGCGCGCGCCTGCTGCACAAGGATGACCGCCCTGACCATCTTGATGCCTGCGCCGGTCGAGCCGGCGCTGGTGGTCACGCTGGACAGCATGAGCATCAGCACCGGCGCGAACGCCGGCCACTTCGCGTAATCGGTGGTGGCAAATCCCGTGGTGGAGGCAATCGACACCACGTTGAAGAACGCCATGCGCACCGCCAACGCGGCGTCCTGATACGTGCCGGTCCACAGCAGGTAGACAGCGACGCCCGCGCTGCCGGACACGAGCAGCCCGAGCGTGCTTCGCAGTTCCACGTCTGTCAGCACGCGTGCCATGGAGCGGCTGCGCAGCGCCGAAAAGTAGAGGGCGAAGTTGCAGCTTGCCACCGCCATGAAGAACACCGCCGTCCACTCGAGCTGTGGCGACTTGAAGTGAGCAAAGCTCGCGTCGTGGGACGAAACTCCGCCCAGGCTCACGGTGGTGAAGGTATGCATGAATGCGTCGATCCATGTCATGCCGCCCAGCCGGTAGGCCAGCAGGCACAGCACCGAGATGGCGCAGTACACCGCCCACAGCCCCTTGGCAGTGGCCGCGATGCGCGGCGTAAGCTTGGCATCCTTCATCGGCCCGGCCGCTTCGGCCTTGAACAACTGGCTGCCCCCGACGCCGAGCAGCGGCAGGATGGCCACAGTGAGTACCAGGATGCCCATGCCGCCCAGCCACTGGAGGAAACAGCGCCACAGGTTGATTGAACTGGGCAGCGCGTCGAGCCCGCTCAGCACCGTGGCGCCCGTGGTGGTGAGGCCCGACACCCCCTCGAAGTAGGCGTCGGTGAGCGATATGGGTCGGCCCACGCTGTCGAAGTACAGCAGGAACGGCACGCACGCGACCAGCGGGATGACCGTCCAGACCAGAGACACCAGCAGGATGCCGTCGCGCGCGGCCAGCTCACGGCGAGCGCGACGCGTGACGAGCCAAAGCAAGAGGCCCGCAATCCCCGTAGCCGCGCTGGCCCAACCGAAAGCCGGCAGGGCGGGTTCGTTCCCCACGAGCGCAACCAGCAGCGGCACGATCATCGCCAGCGCAAACGCCAGGATCACCGCACTCAGGATGCGCAGCACCGCGCGCAACGACGCAGTGACCGAGGCATCGGCGTGCGCCATCGCCTGCTCTGCATCGAAATGCCCGCGGCGCAACGAGGTGTCGACGCTCGTGGGCACCATGCGTCGTGTCGGGGTTCGGGCTGGGCGGGAAGTCATCAAGAAGAAACGCGCGTGAGTGGAGATTTCCGATTGACAGACTTCGTCAGTCGCGAGGGCCTGCATTGAAGTCATTACACGCTGCGGGAACAACTCGCAACCCTTGTGTCGTTGCGCCCCCGATTTCACTGTCCTAAGCTCGTACGCAACCAAGGTCAAAGAAAGACCTACACACCGCAGAGGGAAAACGCGCCTGAGGATCGTCACGCGGGGCGATCACGCGCGATCAAGCACGCGCTTTCACACGGCTGCCACCGGCGCCGTGTCGGATGCGCACGCCTGGAGAGAGACCGTTCGATGTTTTGGCGAGTGCATGGAGGCACCCGCCAGGGCAGGCTGCGCCGCTAAACAAGTTGTCCCGAGGGATTTCATGCACATCGCCAGCGATACATCGTTGCGCCATTCTGCGAACGCGTTTGCCCACTCGCCGGCCGCGTTGTTGCACGAAGAGCGTGGTGGAAGCCAGACCATCATCGGCGTGCCGTTCGAGTCGGCACGTCCCCTGCGCTCAATGTTGTCGAGAGGCGATGCGGCAAACGACTTGCCGGCGCGGGCACAGCGGCTGTTCTCGATCCGCGCCGCCAATTCATTCGGGCAGCGCAGCTCGGCAAGCATTCTCATCAACCGGATGTATGCCACGCGTGGCTACCGCTGCACGGGGCTGCCCACGCAAGCCACCCCAGACAAGATCACGCTCACGGCCTGCGAGCACGACGAGGTCATGGGCACCATCACCGTCGGTTTCGATGCGCCACCTGGCCTGGCCGTGGACCAACTGTTCCGCGACGAGGTCGATGCGTTGCGCCAGAAGGGCCGGCGAGTGTGCGAGTTCACCAAGCTCGCCATGGACCGCCTCGTGCGATCCAAGCGCGTGCTGGCCTCGCTGTTCCACGTGGCCTACATCTTCGCGCACCGCATCAACAGCTATCAGGAACTGCTGATCGAGGTGAACCCCCGCCACGTGCTCTTCTACGAACGCATGCTGGGCTTCGAGGTCAGGAGTGAGGCGAAGCTCAATCCCCGCGTCGATGCGCCGGCCGTGCTGATGGCGCTCGATTTCTCGTACGGCCATTCGCAGATCGCAAAGTTCGGCGGCCGGCAGGATCTGGCCGATGACGAGCGTTCGCTCTACCCGTACTTCTTCGCGGTGAGCGAGGAGGCCGGCATCGTAGCCCGCGTGCGTCGCGGCTGAGTACGCATTCCGCACATCAGCCCTCGCGCCCGGTGAGGCGCGTCATTTGCCAAGGGCCTCGTTGTCGCACACGCTGCGCGCCGTTGCCTTGGAGATGACAACAGACGCTTCCTTTGCCTCGTCCGGCTACAACTACGACGACGCCTTCTCACGCAACATCGGCTGGGTCACAGAGGCCGAGCAGCAGCGCCTGCGGCATGCGCGCGTGTGCATCGCGGGCCTGGGGGGCGTGGGCGGCGTGTACCTGCTCACGCTGGCGCGACTGGGCATCGGCGCGTTCTCTCTGGCGGACTTCGACACCTTCTCGGTGGCCAACTTCAATCGCCAGGCCGGTGCCACGGTCTCGTCATTGGGCAGGCCCAAGCTCGACGTCATGGTTGAGCTCGCCCGCGATATCCAGCCCGGCCTGGAGGTGCGCCGGTTTCCCGAGGGGCTGACACCGGACAACCTGCAGGGCTTCCTCTCGGGTTGCGACGTCTATCTCGACGGCCTCGACTTCTTCGCCCTGGACATTCGACAGCGCGTGTTCGCGCATTGCAACGAGCGGCGCATCCCGGCGGTGACGGTGGCCCCGCTCGGCATGGGCGCCGCGCTGTTGAACTTCGTGCCCGGCGGCATGAGTTTCGAGAACTACTTCGGGCTCGCAGGGCGGCCCGAGGAGGAGCAGGCGATGCGCTTCCTCGTGGGCCTGTCGCCCGCCATGCTCCAGATGAGCTACCTGGCCGACCCCTCGCGTGTGAACCTGGCGGATCGCCGCGGGCCTTCGACAATCATCGCGGTCCAGCTGTGCAGCGCGATCGCGGCGTCACAGGTGCTCAAGCTGGTGCTCGGGCGCGGCGAAGTGCTGGCGGCGCCCTGGGGTCTGCACTTCGACTCGTACCGCAACCGACTGCGGCGCACCTGGCGCCCGGGCGGCCATCGCAACTTGCTGCAGAAGCTGCTGCTCGGTATCGCGCAGCGACGCCTGCGCCCCCGCTGAGGTGATCCTGGAGCGTGTCGCCATGCCGGGCACGGATGCGCTGCGCCGCATCCTGGAAGACGGCATCCGGGCGCCTTCGGCCGAGAACATGCATCACCTGCGCTTCAAGCCCACGGCACATGGTGTGTCCCTGTTCACCACCGACCTGCCCACGTGGCCATCGCAGCCGCACCGCAAGGCGCTCGCCATGGTGTCGTATGGCGCCGTCGTCGAGAACATGGCGCTGAGTTCCCGAGCGCTGGGCTTGGCCATGACACCGCAGTGGATGCCTGACCGCGAGCAGCCGGATCTCATCGCTGAATGCCGCTGGAGCGTGACGAACGAGGAGCCTGATCCTCTGGGAGCCGCCATCGCCGAGCGCCACACCAACCGCCGCTTCTATCGCCGCGAGGCCATCGCCACGAATGTGCGACAGCGCATCGCTGACGCAGGCGCGTTGCCCGGCGCGCGCGTGTCGTGGCTCGATACGTCGGCCCGGCGCGCGCTGGCGTTGCAGGCCATCCGCAGAGCGGAGACCGAGCGCTTTCGCCGCGAAGGGCTGCACCACGAGCTTTTCGGCGCCGTGCGCTTCGACCTGGGCTGGCGCTGCCCGGCCGATCACGGCCTACCCCCTGGCGCCCTCGAGATCGAAGCTCCCATGCGCGCGGCTTTCACCGCGCTCAGCCGCTGGCCGCTGATGCGTGTCCTGGCGATGGCCGGGGTGCACCACGGTCTGGGTGTGCGCGCCGCGTGGCTGCCGTGCCGGCTGGCGCCCCTGCTGGGCATGGTGTGGTGCGACGCGCCCGACGAGCGATGGCCGGCCTTCGCGCTGGGGCGTTCGCTGCAGCGTGCCTGGCTCGCCTGCACGCGCGAGGGCTTGGCATTCCAGCCGATGGCCGCGACCTTGGCGCTCAGTCATCAGCACCCGGGCGGACCATGGGTGGCCCCGGATACACAGAACCACATACGGGACTGCGTGGCACGCCTGGGCGCCAGTGCTGCGGCGTGCATGTTCTTCCGCGCCGGCCGAGCCGAGCCCCCCAGCGTAGTCACGGCACGACCGCGGATCGATCGCTATCTCTTGCCGTAAGCGACGGCTCCGCAGTCCTCTGCCGCTCCGCCGGACAGCAAGAAGTACCGCAACCGCGCAAGTGACTGCAAATTATTCGTGCGTGATCCGCTGGTCGACCGGCCGTGTTTCGGTTCGACACAAACGTGCGATTGCCGATGCGCCCGTTTGCACTGGCGTGTCGCCCGGCACGGCGATGCATGGGGCCATGCATCGCGTGCAGCAAATTGCAAGAAGACCGGGCCCCCGCGAACCGGGGGACGTCTCCTCACCCATCTCCGATGGGCATGGCCGTTGCCCAAGTTACGGGCCGTCACTGCGTTCGGCGTCCACGGTGATGACTCGATACGCGGGATCTATGACGGGATACCAAAACCACTCTTGCACAAGGAACGGATCATGAAGAGACGACTGCATGCGCTAGCTGCCGCTGCCCTTTTGAGTACCGCCGGCACCGCCATGGCGGTGAACGTCGGTGGCCTGGAGCTACCGAACGACTCCACCTTTGCCGTGGCATCGGTCTATGAGAACGTGGTCACGGATGTGGGAGACGTCCTTGCGGGCGTCGGCGAGATCACGCAGATCAACGGGGTGAGCCTGACAACTCTTTGCTCGGGCTGCGAGCTGACCTACCGTTTCGGTGGCTATGAGGTGAGCAGCATTTCGGCCACGGACATCGCGTTCAGCGGTGGATGGATCAATTTTTACCTGGGCACCGGGGCGGCCAATGACTTCAATCCGTTTGCCAGCGGAAGCTCGGCCACCGACTTCGCCGCCGCGACGAACGGGACGCTGTTCCTCACGCTTGCGGGCCACCAGATCGACGCTGCGGGCAACACGTTTGCGGGCACCGGCAGAGACATCGGCACAGCGCAGCCGGTGGGCTTCGGCGCGGGCTTGGCCAGCGTGGATACGACGGGCTCGCTGTTCGGAAACACGGCCGGTGCGGGCGGCATTGCCAACTCACTCTTCGACACCAATACGGTGGCGTCGGATTTCGGCGGTAACGCCGATTTCCAGCTCGGCTCGTCGTTCAGCGCCGTGCTGTTGCCGCACCCGGGCGAGTGCCCCGGCGGCCCGATGTGCGTGGCCGGCAGCGCCGACATCCGCGGCGTGATCCCCGAGCCGCAAACCTATGCCCTGCTGCTCGCAGGTCTGGGTGCCGTGGGGTTCGTGGCGCGTCGCCGCAAGCAAGCCTGACGCGAGCCGACCCGTCGGCTCGGAGGAGGAGGCCCCGAGCGGCAATTCGCCGTCGGGACTGCGGGATATCCGCCCGGATATCCCCATCACCATGGAGCGCGCGACCTGGTCA
>CBFHAS010000101.1:0-15950 GCA_965653625.1 uncultured Burkholderiaceae bacterium
GCCGGGTGGTGTGGGAGGGGTCCGGTCAGTACTGACCGGCCCCTATCCCGATCAGGCCTGCTGCATTGGCCCGGCACGCTGGTCTCCTGGAAGATCGGCGACATGCCGGCTCACCCCACGTCGAGCCAGTCGAAGCCCCAGTCTGGTCCCGCAGCGCACAGTTCGGACACGCTTGCACCGCACGCTGTTGCCAGGGCCGCCAATGCAAGCTCCGGTCGGTTGTTCTCGCGGCTCAAATGGGCCGCCACCACGTGGCGCAACCCGCCATGCAGGCAGGCGGCCAGGATCTCGGCGGCGGTGTCGTTGCTGAGATGGCCGAAGCGCCCGGCAATGCGGCGCTTCAGCGATTGCGGATATCGCGAAGCGGCCAGCAGCGCGGCATCGTGGTTGCATTCGAGCAGCAGCGCCTGGCAGCCGCTCAAGTGGGCCAGCAGGTGCGGCGTGATGCAGCCGGCATCGGTGAGCACGCCCAGTCGCGAGGCGCCGTCGGAAAAGGCGAGCTGCAGAGGCTCGGCCGCGTCGTGCGGCACGGTGTAGGGAACCAGTAGCAGGTCGCCAATGGCAACGAGTTGACCGTCCCGCGCGAAGCGAATGACTTCGGGAAGGTCGGGCTGACCGATGGCCTGCCAGGTACCGCGGCTCAGCCACACAGGCACGCCGTGCCGGCGGGCCAGGCTGAGCGCGCAGCCGACGTGGTCGCCATGCTCGTGCGTGACGAACACCGCGTCCAGCTGGTGGGGTGCGAGCCCCGCCCGCGTCAGCCGCGCGGTGAGCTCGCGCAACGAGAAACCACAGTCGATCAGGACCCGGCTGGCGGTGATACCGCTTCGCGCCTCGACCAGCGTGGCGTTGCCGCTGCTTCCGCTGCCCAGGCTGCAGAAGCGAAGCACGGCGGGGGGGCGGCCTTCGCTACTTCAGCTCTTCGACCAGCAGGCGGACGATGCGCTTGCCCGCCTCGCCGTTCTCCGGCTGGCCCTGTGCGTTGAGCACTGTCACGGTGCTGCGCTCGCCTTCGCCTCGCACCTGCACGCGGTAGCGAGCAGGTCCGGCGGCTTCCTCTTTCTTGCCAAAGCTGAAGAGGCGGCTCAGCATGCCGGGTTCATCCTTGTTGGAGTCGCTCGGGTCGACGTAACGCACGAAGTACAGGCCCTGTGCGCGGTCGCGGTCTTCGACCGTGAACCCGCTGCGGTCCAGCGCCAGGCCGACCCGGCGCCAAGCGCGATCGAAGCCGTCGTCCACCTGCAAGGTGGCCGCGGCCTGGCCTTCGACGGCACGGGCCCGCGCGGGCTCAGTCGTTCCCTCGGTGGCGATGACCGTTCGGGCCTGTTCTTCCTTGACGCCCAGACGCAGCAGCAGACGCTGCAGCATGGCCGCTTCGAGCTGCGGGTCAGACGGGCGCGCCTGCCATACCGTGGTGTCTTTCTGCGGGGTGGTGTACACCTCTTCCATGCCGCGATGCGAGATGTAGACCTCGGTGGTGCCGGCGGCGGTGCGTTCCACGCGGGTGCGGAACTTGTCGCGCTCGCCGGTGGAGTACAGCGAGTTGAACGCGCGCCCGAGGGTGTCGCGCAGCAGGCCCTGCGGGATCTTGGCGCGGTTCTCCGCCCACTGTGTTTCCATCAGTCCGGCGGCGGCATCGTCCAGGGTGAGAACGAAGCCGTTGTCCTTCCAGAAGCCCTGGAGCTGTGTCCACAGCTGTTCAGGCGCCATGGCGACCGTGAGCCAGCGCTGGTTGCCTTGGCGCTCCAGCCGCACATCGCCCATTGCCTTGGGAGCAACGGCGGAGCCTGATACCGTCGCCACCGTGGTGCTGCCGTTGGCGGCAGACCCGTTGGTGATTGCGGGGGGGCGCGCGGCCTGGAACTCCGCGGCGCTCACACTGCCCCCGGTGGGCTGGAAGCGCGTGTCACGCGAGAGTTGCGTCAGATCGGGCGGTACCTCGAGCCCGCGGTCTCGGGTGGCTCCGGCGGTGCGGTAATCGATCTTGTCGCCGCCCAGAAAATTCTCGACGGTGGAGCAGCCCGCCAAGCTGGTGGCCATGATTAGGCAGGCAAGGCGAAGGGCAGTGAATGGGGGCAGAACAGTCACGTCGAAGATCTCCGCAAGGCGCGGCGTGAAGCGCCGGGCCCGGTTAGATGAAAAGGGTGCGCGGGCTGAATCTCAGCGCAGGCCGGCATCGCGAAGCGCTTGGCTCACCAGGGCCTGCCCGGCGGGCGTGAGGCGCGTGATGGGCAGCCGAAGCGTCTCGCCGCACAGGCCCTGTTGGGCCATGGCCCACTTGGTAGGCGCGGGGCTGGGTTCGCAGAATAGCTGCTTGTGCAGTGGCAGCAGGCGCATGTGCAAGGCGGCAGCCTCGCGAACGCGGCCCTCTACGGCCGCCACGCACATCTCGTGCATGAGGCGCGGCGCGACGTTGGCCGTGACGCTCACGTTGCCTTTGCCGCCCAACAGCATGAGTGCCACGGCCGTGCTGTCGTCGCCCGAATAAACGGCAAAGCCCTTGGGGGCTTGCTTGATGAGCCAGCAGGCGCGCTCGATGTTTCCCGTGGCTTCCTTGATGCCCATGATGCCGGGCACCTGCGCCAGTTGCAGCACGGTCTCGGCCTGCATGTCTGCAACGGTGCGGCCGGGCACGTTGTACAGCACCATCGGGATGTCGACCGCCTCGGCAATGGTGCGGAAGTGCTGGTAGATGCCCTCCTGGGAGGGCTTGTTGTAGTAGGGCACGACCGATAGCGTGCAATCGGCGCCCACCTTCTTCGCATAGCGGGAAAGCTCCACGGCCTCGCGCGTGGAGTTGCCGCCGGCGCCGGCCATGATGGGTACGCGGCCCTTCGCATGCTCCACCGCCACGCGGATGATTTCGCAGTGCTCCTCGACCGAGACCGTGGGCGACTCCCCGGTGGTGCCCACCACGCCGATGCAGTCGGTGCCTTCGGCGGCGTGCCAGTCGACGAGGCGGCGCAGCGCGTCGTAATCCACGCTGCCATCTTCCTGCATCGGAGTGACGAGCGCGACGATACTGCCAATGATCGGGTTCATTCGATGTCCTCGGAATCGGGCGATTCTAGACTCGGGCGCACGGGCGTCTGCCCGGCCGGGCACCGTCTGCCCGGCGTGCTGCGTCACAACGGGTAACGCGGCACCGCGGCCGGCGATGCCGCCTCGCGCACCGCCGCGAGGCGCTGCACGAAGCGCGCAGATGCATCGAGAAAGCCGTCTTCGTAGGCCACGATGCGCAGCCCCGTAGCGGCTTGCAGCAACTCGCCGGGCCGCAACAGGAAATCGGGGTTGGAAGGCCTGCCCACCGTCTCTTGCCCGCGTGCGAAGGTTTCGTAGATCAGCACGCCTCGGTCCTCCAGGCTCGCGAGCAGGTGAGGCCACAGTGGGCGCCAAAGGTAATTCGTGACCACGACGGCGTCGAAGCGACAGCCGGCCAGGGGCCACGGAGCGTTTTCCAGGTCGGCGACCACGGTGTGGGCGACAGTCTCCAGCGAGGCGAGCGCCGAAGCATCGCGGTCCACACCGGTGACATGGCAGCCGCGTTCGGCGAACCAGCGCACGTGGCGCCCGCTGCCGCATGCCACATCGAGCACCCGCGATCTGGCCGGCATCAGGGACGACCATCGCTGCACCCAGGGTGACGGTGCCAGGGTCGTGTGCGGCGTCTCGATGTTCATTGGTTCAGAAGCAGTTCCAGATGCGCGTGGCGAGCGTGAGCGCGAGGTCGGGGCGCAGATAGGCCGCGAAGACGACCAGCAGCGCCGCGCCGGCGGCCGTCCAGGCCATCGCCTTGCGGACCGCGGGTTTCATGTCGCGGCCGCGGCGGGTGCCGCACGGATGATGGCTGATTCCTTCACCGGGAGATTGGCGAGGGCAGCGAACGCGCCCAGCGCGACGGCGATCCACCACACCACGTCGTAGGTGCCGCTCGCGTCGTACAGCCTGCCCCCCAGCCACACGCCCAGGAAGCTGCCGATCTGATGGCTCAGGAACACGAAGCCCCCGAGCATGGACAGGTATTGCACGCCGAAGATCTGCGCCACCACCGCGTTGGTGGGCGGCACGGTGGACAGCCACAGCAGCCCCATGACAGACGAGAACACATACACACTCCAGGGCGTGAGTGGCACGCTGAGGAACACCACGATCGCCAGCGATCGCAGTGCATAGATCGAGGAGAGGATGTAGCGCTTGGGCAGCCGCTGGCCCAGCGTGCCCGCGCTGTAGGTGCCGATCACGTTGAAAAGGCCGATGAGGGCCAGCGCGGTCGTCGCTACGTCGGGCGTGAGGCCGTGATCTTTCAGATAGCTCGGCATGTGAACGCCGATGAAGACGACCTGGAAGCCGCACACGAAGTAGCCAGCCATCAGCCATTGGAAGCTGCGGTAGGAAAACGCCTCGCGCAGCGCGTGGCCAATGCTCTGGTGGTGCCCGGCCCGCGGCTCGAACGGCGGCTCCTTCAGGCCGGCAGCCAGCGGCACGATGGCCAGCGACAGGCAGCCGAGCAGGAACAGCGCCTGCTGCCAGCCGAAGCCGCCGATCAGCCAGTTCTCCACCGGCACCATGAGGAACTGGCCGAACGATCCCGCGGCGGCGGCCACGCCCATGGCCCAGCTGCGCCTTTCGGGTGCGACGTTCCGCCCGATCACGCCGTAGACCACCGCGTAGGTCGTGCCCGACTGCGCCAGCCCAAGCAGCAGCCCGGCGCTGCCGGTGAACGCCAGGCCCGAAGTGGCCAGCGCCATCAGCACCAGCCCCGCCGCGTAGAGCACGCTGCCTGCGATGAGCACGCGGAAGGCGCCGAAGCGGTCGGCCAGTCCGCCGGCAATGGGCCCGGCCACGCCCCAGGCGAGGTTCTGCACGGCGATGGCGAAGGCGAAGGTTTCGCGCGACCAGCCGCGGTCCATGGTGATGGGGGCGAGCCACAGGCCGAAGCCGTGGCGGATGCCCATGGACAGGGTCACGATGGCGGCGCCGCAAATCAGCACCTGGGTCAGCGACAGCGAGGGGCGTGTGGTGGCGCGCATCGGGCGACTGTAGCCAATCGGCCGCGGGTGCGCTGCGCGAGGGCCGGGTTCGCCGACGAGCAGACCACCCGAACCCGCTGCCTACAATCCGCCGCCATATGGCGAGCAAACCCCAAGGCAAGGCTGACGCCGGCTACGGCGAGGCGTCCATCCGCGTTCTCAAAGGCCTGGAGCCGGTCAAGCAGCGGCCGGGCATGTACACGCGCACCGACAACCCGTTGCACATCATTCAAGAGGTGATCGACAACGCGGCCGACGAAGCGCTGGCGGGCTTCGGCAAGCGCATCGACGTGACCGTGCATGCCGACGGCTCGGTGAGCGTCGAGGACGACGGTCGCGGCATTCCCTTCGGCCTGCACCCTGAAGAGCAGGTGCCGGTGGTCGAGATCGTGTTCACCCGGCTGCATGCCGGCGGCAAATTCGACAAGGGCGCCGGTGGTGCCTACAGCTTCTCCGGCGGCCTGCACGGGGTGGGCGTGAGCGTCACCAACGCGCTGTCCAAGCGGCTGCAGGTCAACGTGTGGCGCGAAGGGCAGGTGGCCGAGACCGCCTTCGCCGCCGGCGACGTGGTCGAGCCGCTGAAGACGCGGCGCGCCTCGTCGGCCGATCGCAAGAGCGGCACCACGGTGCGCGCCTGGCCCGACCCCAAGTACTTCGAGAGCGCCGAGTTTCCCAAGGCCGAGCTCACCCACCTGCTGCGCAGCAAGGCGGTGCTGATGCCGGGGGTGACCGTCACGCTCAGGTTCGAGAAGGGCGGCGAAACGCAGAGCTGGATCTACAAGGGTGGCCTGCGCGACTACCTCATGCAGACACTCACCGCCGATCCGGTGATCCCGCTGTTCGAAGGCGAGCACTACGCCGACCGCGGCGAGATGGAGAACTTTGCCGAAGGCGAGGGCGCCGCCTGGTGCGTGGCCTTCACCGAGGAAGGCACACCGGTGCGCGAGAGCTATGTGAACCTGATCCCCACCGTGGCGGGTGGCACGCACGAGGCCGGGCTCAAGGACGGGCTGTTCGGCGCGGTCAAGGGCTTCATCGATCTGCACAGCCTGCTGCCCAAGGGCGTGAAGCTGATGCCCGAAGATGTGTTCTCGCGCGCCAGCTTCGTGCTCTCGGCCAAGGTGCTCGATCCGCAGTTCCAGGGCCAGATCAAGGAGCGGCTCAACAGCCGCGATGCGCTGAGGCTGGTCTCCACCTACGTCAAGCCCGCCATGGAGCTGTGGCTCAATCAGCATGTGGACCTGGGCCGCAAGCTGGCTGAGCTGGTGATCCGCCAGGCGCAGACGCGCCAGCGGGCCAGCCAGAAGGTGGAGAAGCGCAAGGGCTCGGGGGTGGCCGTGCTGCCCGGCAAGCTCACCGACTGCGAAAGCCGCGACGTGAACCTCAACGAGGTTTTCCTCGTCGAGGGCGATTCCGCCGGTGGCAGCGCCAAGATGGGCCGCAACAAGGAAACGCAAGCCATCCTGCCGCTGCGCGGCAAGGTGCTCAACGCCTGGGAGGTGGAGAAGGATCGCCTCTTCGCCAACAACGAGATTCACGACATCGCGGTGGCCATCGGCGTCGATCCGCACGGGCCAGCCGACGAGCCGGACCTGTCGGGCCTGCGTTACGGCAAGGTCTGCATCCTGAGCGATGCCGATGTTGACGGCTCGCATATCCAGGTGCTGCTGCTCACGCTGTTCTTCCGCCACTTTCCGAAGCTGATCGAGCGCGGACACATCCATGTGGCCAAGCCGCCGCTGTTCCGCGTGGATGCACCCGCGCGGGGCAAGAAGCCCGCGGCCAAGCTCTACGCTTTGGACGAAGGCGAACTCACTGCCACGCTGGACAAACTGCGCAAGGAAGGGGCGCGCGAAGGCTCATGGAGCATCAGCCGCTTCAAGGGCCTGGGCGAGATGAACGCCGAGCAGCTGTGGGAGACCACGCTCAACCCCGACACCCGCCGCCTGCTGCCCGTGGCTTTTGGTGCGATGGATTTCACCGCCACGGTGGAGTCGCTCGCCAAGCTCATGGGCAAGGGCGAAGCGCAGGCGCGGCGCGAGCTAATGGAACTGCACGGCGATGCGGTCGAGATCGACATCTGAGCGAGGACCTGTGAACCCATCCAGCGTGCCCGCGTGGGCCCCCAGAAAGCGCCCAGTGGAGGCGCAAAGCGCAGTCGTGTCGGGTGCGGCGAGCATTTGCAACGCGCGGTGGCGCGGGCGCGTTCGATGGGTTCACAGGTTCTTCTGATCCCATGCTTCAAATGGACCCCCCGACAGGACACCCGCTGAGCGCAGTTCGGCTGCGTCCCACCATGCTGTCGGATCTCGACTTCGTCATTTCGGTCGAGGAGGATCCGGCGAACCGGCCGTTCATCACGCCGTGGGAGCGCACGCAGCACGAAGGCGCCGTGCGCTTTCCCGACTTCCGCCATTTCGTCGTGGAAGCCGGGCCAGGTTATGCCTCGGCCGGCTTCGTCATCCTGCAGGGCTGCCGCAACCCGCACCGCTCGGTGGAGCTCAAGCGCATCGTGCTGCAGCCCAAGGGCCAGGGGCTGGGGCGGATGTGCGTGCGGCTGCTCGCCCAGATGGCCTTCCGCGACTTGGGGGCGCACCGTTTCTGGCTCGATGTGAAAAGCTCCAACCCTCGTGCGCAGGCGCTGTACCTGAGTGAGGGATTCGTCGAGGAAGGCCGCCTGCGTGAAAGCGTGAAAACCGACGACGGCTACGACACGCTCATCGTCATGTCGATGCTGAAAGCGGAATACCGCGCCTTGCGCGCGGCGGCTGAAATGAGTTCGAGTGAGGGAACCATCCATGAATGAGGTCTGGGAAGAACTTCGTCCTCGCCTGGAGCACCTGTCCCGGCCTTTCTCGCAGGATCCGATCGCGCTGGCCGAGCAGCACCGAGAGGAGGTCGCGCCGCGGCTCGTTGAAGCCCTGGAGCGGCTGGCGGCGGACCCCGTCCCCGACGATGAAGCCATGCTGCATCTGTTCGCCATGCACCTGCTGGCGGCCTGGCGCGACGTGCGGGGTTTCCGGCCTCTGCTGTCCCTGGCCGCGTCGCGCGAGCACGACGCACTGGAGAGCCTTTTCGGCGACCACATGACCGAGTCCATGGGTCGATGCCTGGCGTCGATGTCCGGTGGCAACGTGCAGGCGCTGTGGGGTTTGTGCGAGGACAGCAGTGCCTACGTGTGGTGCCGCACGGCGGGTCTCGATGCCTTGCAGGCTTGCGTGATCGAGGGCGACGTCGACCGCGATGACGTTGTCGCGCGGCTGCAAGGCCTGGCCGTGCGCGAGGCGCATGTTCGGCGTACGCAGGGTGGGTCGTCTGCCAGCGAGGGCTTGCTGGACCACCTCGTCATCCTCTCCACCGACCTCGGGGCTGCTGAGATGCTGCCTGCCATTCGAACTTGGTTCCAGGAGGGTTTGATCGACCAGACCGCCATCCGACCCACGGACGTGGAGCAGAACATCATGCGCGATGCGGGAGAGTGCCTGGAACTGCTGCGGGCCAGCAAAAGCGGCTACCTGCGCGACGCGTGGAGCGAGATCTCCTGGTGGGCCTGCTTCAGCGACGGCAAGCATAGGGCCGACCGCTGGGAGCCGGTGCGGCACGGCCGAAAACTGGGCCGCAACGAGCTGTGCCCCTGCGGCAGCGGGAAGAAGTACAAGAAGTGCCACGGCGCGTCGTAAAGCAACTGCGGTGCGCGCGCCGTGCCGATTCATTGATCCATGAAGACTGATTCCGAGCTGTTCGATACCTCCTCGTCGCCCGACGACCCCATCACGCTGGCTCACTACGCCGAGCGGGCCTACCTCGAATACGCCCTCAGCGTCGTGAAGGGCCGCGCGCTGCCCGACGTATGCGACGGCCAGAAGCCCGTGCAGCGGCGCATCCTCTACGCCATGGAGCGCATGGGCCTGGGCTTTGCCGGCACGGCCGGCGCCAAGCCTGTGAAGAGCGCCCGCGTCGTGGGCGATGTGCTGGGCCGCTTCCACCCGCACGGCGACCAGGCCGCATACGACGCGCTGGTGCGCATGGCGCAAGACTTTTCCCAGCGCTATCCGCTGATCGACGGCCAGGGCAACTTCGGCTCGCGCGACGGCGACGGCGCGGCGGCCATGCGCTACACCGAGGCGCGGCTGGCGCCGATCTCGCGGTTGCTGCTCGACGAGATCGACGAGGGCACGGTGGATTTCATGCCCAACTACGACGGCTCCACGCAGGAGCCGAAGCGGCTGCCCGCGCGCTTGCCTTTCGTGCTGCTCAATGGCGCGAGCGGCATCGCCGTGGGCCTGGCTACCGAGGTGCCCTCGCACAACCTGCGGGAGGTGGCCGAGGCCACGGTGGCGCTCATCAAGGACGCGCACCTTTCCGATGACGAGCTGGCCGCCCTCATCCCCGGGCCGGACTATCCCGCTGGCGGCCAGATCATCAGCAGCGCGGAAGAGATCCGAGCGGCTTACGCCACAGGGCGCGGCACGCTGAAGGTGCGCGCCCGCTGGAAGATCGAGGATCTCGCCCGCGGCCAGTGGCAGCTGGTGGTCACCGAACTGCCGCCCGGCGCCAGCGCGCAGAAAGTGCTGGAGGAGATCGAGGAACTCACCAACCCCAAGGTGAAACCGGGCAAGAAGGCGGTCTCGGCCGACCAGACGCAGCTCAAGGCGACGGTGCTCGCGGTACTCGATGCTGCGCGCGACGAGTCCAACAAGGATGCGCCGGTGCGCCTGGTGTTCGAGCCGAAGACCGGGCGCATCGACCCGCAGGAGCTCATCCGCACGTTGCTCGCCCACACCAGCCTGGAATGCTCCGCGCCGGTGAACCTGACCATGGTGGGCGCCGATGGCCGGCCGACTCAGAAGAGCCTGCGCCAGATGCTGGTCGAGTGGATCGACTTTCGCATGGAGACGGTGCAACGGCGTACGCGCCACCGTCTGGCCAGAGTGCTTGACCGCATCCACGTGCTGGAGGGCCGGCAGCTGGTGCTGCTGAACATCGACGAGGTGATTCGCATCATCCGCCACGCCGACGAGCCCAAGCCCGCGCTCATCGAGCGTTTCAAGCTGAGCGACCGGCAGGCCGAGGACATCCTGGAGATCCGGCTGCGCCAGCTTGCGAGGCTGGAGGCCATCCGCATCGAGCAGGAGCTGAAGGAGCTGCGCGTCGAGCAGGGCAAGCTTGAAGACATTTTGCAAAGCCCTTCAACGCTGAAGCGCACAGTGGTGCGCGAAATCGAGGCAGACGCCAAGCAGTACGGCGACGAGCGCCGCACGCTCATCCAGGCGGAAAGACGAGCAGTCGCCGAGGTGAAGGTGCTCGACGAGCCGGTCACGGTAGTGGTCAGCCTGAAGGGTTGGGTGCGCGCGCTTAAGGGCCATGAGGTCGAGGCCGCATCGCTGCAGTTCAAAGCCGGCGACGGCTTGTATGGCACCTTTGCCTGCCGCACGGTGGACACGCTGCTGGTCTTCGGCAGCAGTGGCCGCGTGTACTCGGCTGCGGTGAGCCAGCTCCCGGGCGGGCGGGGCGATGGCCAGCCCATCACCACGCTCATCGACTTGGAAAGCGGCACGCAGCCCGCGCATTACTTCGCCGGCCGGGCCGACCAGACGCTGCTGTTGGCGAACACAGGTGGCTTCGGCCTTTTGGCGCGGGTGGGCGACTTGGTGTCGCGGCAGCGTGGCGGCAAGTCGTTCCTCAACTTCGAAGCCGAGGAGAAGCTGCTGCCGCCCAGCTTCGTGAACGGTGCAGAGCGCGTGGCATGCCTCACGCTGGAGGGCCGCATGCTGGTGTTCGGGCTCGATGAGCTGAAACTACAGTCCAACGGCGGTCGCGGCCTCACGCTCATCGATCTGGACGGGAAGGACGCGCTGGTCAGTGTGGCGGCGTTCGGTGCGGCGCTGCAGGTGCTGGGCACCGGACGCGGCGGCAAGCCCAAGGATGAACTGTTGCGTGGTGCCGCGCTCTCGGCCTATGAAGGCAAGCGCGCCCGCAAAGGGCGCAAGCAAGAGGTGATGGTGAAGGCCACGCGCGTGGTCGGCACGGCGACTTGAGCGCCGGCGTCCACCCGCCGCATCGGCGGGTGGACATGCCCGTCAGGCCGCTCGCGACTTCGGCGGCTTGGGCTTGCGTGACGTGGAGCGCGACAACGGGGTCACCTTGGATGGGCGGTCTTCGCCGCGCTCTTCTTCATGCTTGGCGGCGTCTTCGCCGGGCGACATCATCCAAGGGGCCATCGGCATGGGCCAAGCCATGCCCCAGAAGCTGCGACTGGCATCGAGGAAGCGATTCCACGAGCGCGCTTGCAGTTCCAGCGGATCGGGAATGCCACCGGCTGTGGTGGCCGGCTCCATGCCTTCTTCCACTCCCTGGGTCGAAGCGTCCACGGCGCTCCAAGGCCAGACTGTCCCGAGCTGCATCCATGGGGTACAGAGCGCCCAGAAACTGCGATTGGCGTCCAGCAGTTGATTCCAAAGCCGGGTCTGGTTCTCGATCACCGCCCCCATGCCCCAGGGGTCGGCTTCCGGGGTGCCTTGGCCGTTGTTGGCTGCGGTGTGCGGCCACAGCGGTGCGCTCGAATGCTGCATGCGGATCTCCGATGTTAGGACGACGCCGATCCTGCGCCGGCGCGAAGTGTCAACTCTAGTGCTTCGGGATCACGGTCGGATGCGATGTGCAACAAGCGCGTGCGGTATTTGGATGGAGATGCCGTGGGCTTTCCCGGGCTCGGGTAGCGGTACATGATTCGCAGCGTTCCGAAGCCATTGCGATCACTTGGATTGTGTAAGCGGATGCCCGGGAAGCAGCCGTTCAGTGTGCCCACACAGATTGGCTACGTGAACGGGCGAATGGCCACGTTTGGGCAAACCGCTGCGATACCCAGTGGTATCGCGAGGATTTGCAACGACGCCACGGGGGCCAAAGACGCGGTCATATGTTCGGCATAGCGTCCAGCACTGCACCAGTGTGTTCAGGCTCGTCGCCGCGGTGCCCCCTAATTGACTCGCTTGACCCACCAGTCGGTTTCGCGGAGCCTCGCGGGCGCGCCGCACCGGACCACCGGATCGGGCGAGGCGTCATTCAAGGAGGTTCTTATGTCATCGACCCCGTGGGGGCGGGCCGCGCACGGCCTCGCCCTCGGCGCCTTCGTCGGCGCAATGCTCGGCCCGCAAACCGCCGTCGCCACCGCCGTCACAAAGGCCACGCCCACTGACCGGCTCGTCGTCAAGTACCGCGATCGTGCCGCCGGCGCTAGCGCGGCGCTGCGCGGCCCGCTGCACCGCGCAGCGGAGGACGCCGCCCTGCGCCGCGGCGTGCAGCTCACGCATCTGCGCATTGGCGTGTTCGGGACGCATGTGATGCGGCTGGACCGCGCGCTCGCGCATGCCGACGTGCAGGCCCTCGCGCGCGACATCATGGCGAGCGACCCCGAGGTGGAGTACGCAGAGCCCGACCGCGTCCTCCATCCGCAGTTCACGCCCAACGACACGCAGTACGGCCAGCAGTGGCACTACTTCGAAGCGACGGCCGGCATCAACCTGCCGGCGGCCTGGGACAAGTCCACGGGCTCAGGCGTGGTGGTGGCCGTGCTCGACACCGGCTACCGCCCGCATGCCGACCTGGCCGCCAACGTGCTGCCCGGCTACGACATGATCACCGACACCTTCACCGCCAACGACGGCACGGCGCGCGACAACGACGCGCGCGACCCGGGTGACTATGTCTCGGCCGGCGCCTGCGACGGCGTACTGCTGCCCCTGGAGGACGTGAAGAGCAGCTGGCACGGCACGCACGTGGCCGGCACGATCGCCGCCGTGTCCAACAATGCAAGCGGCGTGGCCGGCGTGGCGTTCAACGCGAAGGTCCTGCCCGTGCGCGTGCTGGGGCGCTGCGGCGGCTACATGTCCGACATCGCGGCCGGCATCGTGTGGGCCTCCGGCGGCACGGTGTCCGGCCTGCCCGCCAATCCCAACGCGGCGCGCGTGATCAACATGTCGCTCGGTGGCGGCGGGCCCTGCGACACGACGTCGCAGAACGCGATCGACTCGGCGCGCAGCCGCGGCACGGTGATAGTGGTGTCGGCCGGCAACTCGAGCGACGACGCGGCGAACCATTCGCCCGCCAGCTGCGCGGGGGTGATCACCGTGGCGGCCGTCAACCGCCGCGGCGGCAAGGCGTACTACTCGAACTACGGCGCCAAGGTCGCCGTGGCGGCCCCGGGCGGCGAGATGCTTCTCAGCGACGCCGACGGCGTTCTGTCCACGCTGAACGCCGGCGCCACGACGCCGGGTGGCGACGCCTATACGTACTACCAGGGCACGTCGATGGCAGCGCCCCACGTGGCCGGCGTCGTCGCGCTGATGCTGTCGAAGAACCCGTCACTCACGCCGGACGACGTTGCCGCGAAGCTGAAGTTGACGGCGCGCCCGTTTCCGTCGACGTGCGCGCAGTGCGGCGCCGGCATCGTGAACGCCAGCGCGGCGGTCGATGCGGCCATGGGCATCGACCCGCCGCCGCCGCCTCCCACCGTGGCGGAGGTCGAGCCCAACAACAGTCTGGGCACGGCGCAGGCGGTGACGCGGCCGGTGATCATCGCGGGCACCATTGCTCTCAGCAGCAGCAGCAACAACTACTTCCGCGACAACGACTACTTCCGCGTGAGCGTGGGTGCCGGTCAGCGGCTCACCGCCACGCTGGTGTCGAACATCTGGTCGGACTACAACCTGTACGTCTACAACGCCAGTGGCACGGAGGTGGGGCGCAGCACCAACCCCCACGGACCACCGGACAGCGTGGTGGTGACGAACACGGGTGGCGCGGCGGTCACCTACTACGTGCGCGTGCTTTACTACCTCGGCCTTACCGGGAGCGTGGACGGGAAGTACACGCTGAGCCTGAACTAAACGTTCGCGAGCGGGTGGCGGACCAATCGAACCCTCACCCGCCCAACCGCATAACCCGACGCGCCATCAGCGCCGGCAGCCCCGTAGTCCCGATCATGTAGAGGCGCTGCCGACCGCGGCGAACAACGTCCTGCTGCCGTGATGCAGCGCATCGATGCGCTCGCGAGCGCGGGTTGCGGTCGTCGAACAGCACGTCCTTCGGGCTGAGCTTGTCGAACCCCATGCCCGGTGGTGCAGGCCCGTCGACAAGCTCAGGGCGAACGGGGGATCACGCGAGTCAGCGCGCAGATTTTTCGACCGTCACCCCACCATGCATCTTTGACCGGGGGTGGGAGGCGGGTCCGGAACGAACGTGGATCCGCCCCTTGCACGTCACGGTCAGAGGCTCGGCATGCCGAACAGCGGAAACAGACGCTGGCGTTGAGAAGCTGAGTTTTGCCATGTTCATCACGTCCGGATAGTCGGGGTACGAGCCCGCAGCCGCATTGGGCTTGCCCCCCAGCACATGGCGAAGCCCCAGTTCTCCGTTGATTGCTGGCGGTCCTGCCGACCGTTGCGAATCCCGGTCTGCCATTCTCATGACCGTCATGGGCACCGTCAGGCGGGCAGTCGATGCAAGCGGCTCGAGCGGTCCTAGCCCCCCATCCTGGCTGTCGGCTTCACAGATTGATAGGGGCCTGCGTTGTGCTGCAATTGGCCGCAAGAAACGCCGCCTTGCCGCCTTGCCGCCTTGCCATGCGCCTGCCCCGCCGCTTCGACGACGCCCTGATGCACCCGCCCGACGCCCGCAGGGCCGTCGATGCAGCGCTGCTCGCCTCGCTGCGGGCCTGGTGCGAGGGCGGTGCCGGCCCGGTGCTGAGGGAGCCGCTGCGCGTGGCCAGCATCGCGCCGCACGCCGGTCTGGACGCCGCCGCGTGCGTGCTGGATGGGAGCTACGAGCTGGCGCGTCTGGGCCGCTGGCGCGGTCTGCGGTGGCGCTTGCAGATTCTGTGGCAGGAGCACGTGGTGGGGCGCGGCACTCAGCCCGGCGACCCCTGGGATTGCGGTTGGTGGCGAGCCGGGCCACTGGGCCCTGCCGAAGCGTTCCAACCGCGCCGGGCCACGCTGCTGATGCTGCGCGAACCGGACCCTGCCGTCGCCGCAGCGCTGCTGGCCACGTTGCGCGCAAGCAGCCCGGCCTATGCCAGGCCGCTGCGCGTGTTGGTGGTGTCAGCAGCGGCCGTGCCCGGGATCGCGCGGCTCTAGCCCCGGACCATCTCGATCAGGCGGCCGAGCACCTTGCCCGAGTGCAGACCGTCGTGATCGAACTCGTTCGTGAATCCATGGGCGCAGGCCACGGATGTGGCGGGCGGTCTGCGCGGAAAACTTTTGCGGGACGTACCGTCACCATGCCGATGCGGGTCAACCCGTGCGGGGCGTCATCGTCGCCAAAGAGATCAGTGAAGACCTGCGGATTGCGTGCTCGGAAGTCCCGTCCGTGTCTCTCTTTGAATACGAGCTGTCGGTGTCGCTCAAGCAGGTGGCGTTGGGGAACTGAGCGGCAGGCGCGAGTCCTTCTCACCGGCTGTACCGCTGTCACCGGAGGCGAGGCATGAGCGTCGAGTACAGGTGATCCGACTGCGCAAGGCAGGTCGCACGTACGACGAGATTGCCAAACAGACGGGGCTGAGCCGCACGGGCGTGTTTGACATCTGCAAGCGCCACAAGGCGGCGGGTGCGAAGGCCCTTCGCGACGCGCCAGGGGGCCGCAAGAGCGGTCAAGGCAGGACGCTGGAGCCCACGCAGGAACTGCTGGTGCGGCAACTGATTGCTGACAAGACACCCGACCAGTTGAAGATGCCCTATGCGCTGTGGACGCGCGCGGCGGTCGGACAGATCATCGAGCAAAGCTTTATGAAGAAGGCATATGAGCAGTCGCCTGCGGCGGTGAAAAAGTGGCTCGAGCAGGACTACCCGGCCATCGCCACACGAGCCAAGGCCGAGGGGGCCGAGATCCACTGGGGCGACGAAAGCGGGCTGCGCAGCGACGACG
>CBFHAS010000102.1:0-15833 GCA_965653625.1 uncultured Burkholderiaceae bacterium
ACGCTCCAGCCTTCAGGCAGGTAGCCGTGCACAAGGTCGTGTGCCGAGGTCTGGTCAGTCACGAGGCTGGGCCGGGGCCCGCCTGCATGCGCACGACGCGCCAGCTCCGGCAGCACGTCGGCGGCATTGCCGAGCAGGCCCACCGACACCGCTTCTCGTCTCGCCGTGTGCTCCTCGATGAGCGCGAGCGCATGCGCCAGATCACGCGCCTGGAGGTCTAGGTAACGCGTGCGCAAGCGGGCTTCGATGCGCGCGGCATCGCACTCCACCACCAGAGATAAGGCGCCCGCGAAAGTCGCTGCCAGGGGCTGAGCGCCGCCCATGCCGCCAAGCCCTGCGTCAAAATCCAGCGCCCGCCGAAATCGCCGCCGTAGTGCTGGCTAGCCACCTCGGCGAAGGTCTCGTACGTGCCCTGCACGATACCCTGCGTGCCGATGTAGATCCACGAGCCGGCGGTCATCTGACCGAACATCATCAGCCCGCGCCGGTCGAGTTCGTTGAAGTGCTCCCACGTGGCCCATTTGGGCACCAGGTTCGAGTTGGCCAGCAGCACGCGCGGGGCGTCGACGTGGGTTCTGAACACGCCCACGGGCTTGCCCGACTGGACCAGCAACGACTCGTCATCCTCCGTTCGAGCAGGCAATCCAGGATGCGGTCGAAGCACGCCCAGTCGCGCGCCGCGCGGCCGACACCCCCGTACACCAACAATTCCTCGGGCCGCTCGGCCACCTCGGGATCCAGGCTGGACCATGCGGAATGCCGCCTCGGTGAGCCACGACTTGCAGTGCAGGGCCCGTGGCGCACGAACGATGCGGCCCGGCGCGCTGCGCGCGCTCGGTTCGGCTGAACGGAAGCGGGGGTTGTGACTGCCTTCCATGCGGACCTCGTACGGCGAAGGGCCTGGACCACGGCTCAGCATCGGCCAACACCCGCCCACCGTCAACCAGGACCCAGCCGGGGCTCAATCCCGTTCGCCGGTTGCAGAGATCTAGGGTTAACCCTACACTCTCTGTTCGGGTTAACCCCAACCAGACCACTGCAAGGAGTTCGATATGAACACCCACATCACCGTTCAAGCCACCCGTCGTCTTGCCGTGCCCCGCTTGGCGCGCCCCATCGGCGAGGCGGCGGCCTGGGTGCTTTCGGGTCTGGCCGCCCTCATGCGGCCACGCGTTGAGAGCCCGGCGCACGCCGCCAATCGGCTTGCAAAAAACGGCGCGCGCTGACCTGTCCTCGGCGTTCGAGTTCCGGCGCATAACAAAAAAGGCCGCTGAAGCGGCCCCCTTTTCCTTGGCTGGATGCTGGCTTCAAGCGTCCAAGCGGGTCTCGATCCTGGCCTTGGTGTCCAGCAGTTCCCGGGGCAGGTGGTACGCCAGCTGCCGGAAGAGTTCGGCGTGCAGCTGCAGTTCGGCCTTCCATGCCTCCTTGTCGATGTGCGTCACCGTCTCGTACTGATCGCGAGTGAAGTTCAAGCCGGTCCAGCTCAGGTCCTCGTAGCGAGGGGTCACGCCGAAGGCGTTCTCCACGCCCTGACCTCGGCCCTCCACCCGGTCCAGCATCCACTTCAGCACGCGCATGTTGTCGCCGTAGCCGGGCCAGACAAACTTTCCGTCGGCGCTCTTGCGGAACCAGTTGACGCAGAAGATCCGGGGTAGCGTGACCCCATTGGCCGCCAAGCGGGCCCCCACATCCAGCCAGTGCTGGAAGTGGTCGCTCATGTTGTAACCGGCGAAAGGCAGCATGGCGAATGGGTCGCGGCGCACCACGCCCTGCTGGCCTGCGGCGGCGGCTGTGGTTTCGCTGCCCATGGTCGCGGCCATGTACACGCCCTCCACCCAATCGCGGGCTTCGGTCACCAGTGGCACGGTGGTGGAGCGCCGACCTCCGAAAACGAAGGCATCGATCGGCACGCCATCGGCGTTGTCCCAGTCGGGATCGAGCGCCGGGTTGTTCGTCGCGGCCACCGTGAACCGGGCATTCGGATGCGCCGCCTTGGCGCCGGTTTCGCGGGCGATGGCGGGCGTCCAATCCTTACCCTGCCAGTCTATCAGGTGCGCGGGCGGCTGGTCGGTCATGCCTTCCCACCACACATCGCCGTCGTCCGTCATGGCGACGTTGGTGAATATGACGTCGCGCTTGAGCGAGGCCATGCAATTGGGATTGGTCTTCTCGTTGGTGCCCGGCGCCACGCCGAAGTAGCCGGCCTCGGGATTGATCGCATACAGCCTGCCGTCGGGGCCCGGCTTGATCCAGGCAATGTCGTCGCCGATGGTGGTGACCTTCCAGCCATCGAAGCCGGCCGGCGGGATGAGCATGGCGAAGTTGGTCTTGCCGCACGCGCTGGGGAAGGCCGCCGCCACATGGCGCTTGACGCCGCCCGGGCCCTGAACGCCGAGGATCAGCATGTGCTCGGCGAGCCACCCCTGTTCGCGCCCCATGGTGCTGGCGATGCGCAGCGCGAAGCATTTCTTGCCGAGCAGCGCGTTGCCGCCGTAGCCCGAGCCGTAGCTCCAAATCTCGCGTGTCTCGGGGTAGTGGACGATGTACTTGGTGTTGTTGCAAGGCCAGGCAACGTCCTTCTGGCCGGGTGACAGAGGCGCCCCCACGGTGTGCACGCATGGCACAAAGTTGCCGTCTTCGCCTAGTACCTCGAGCACTTGGCTACCCATTCGGGTCATGGTCTTCATGTTGACCGCGACATAGGCGCTATCCGTCAGCTCCACGCCGATGTGCGCAATGTGCGAGCCGAGCGGTCCCATGCTGAAAGGCACCACGTAGAGGGTGCGCCCCCGCATGGAGCCCCTAAACAGCGCGTTCTCGCCGGTCTGCAGCAGCTGGCGCATCTGCTGGGGCTCGACCCAGTTATTGGTGGGGCCAGCGTCTTCCTTCCTGACGCTGCAAATGAAGGTTCGATCTTCGACGCGCGCCACATCGCTGGGACTGCTCTGGGCGAGGTAGCTGTTGGGGCGCAGCTCGGGGTTCAGCTTGCGCAGCGTGCCCGCGGCGACGAGCTGTGCGCACAGCCGATCGTACTCGGCGTTGCTGCCGTCACACCAGTAAACCTCCCGCGCCTCGGTCAGCGCCGCGATCTGCGTCACCCATTCGAGCAGGCGGGCATGGCGAACATAGGCGGGCGCGTTCAGCGGCAACCCTTCCATCACGGGACGGTTCATGACGGTTCCAATCATCAAAGTGAAAAAAGCGGGATTGGGCAAACCTTGCAGTCAACGGCGCCGGAGGCGCCCTCGCATTCCAAGACTTGCCCAATGCCGCTCTGGGATCTCGCCACACCGGATCGGTGACGCCGAGTGACCCACTTGGTCGCCCGGTTGGAGCGACACTCTCGTGGATGATTGTCTGGCCAGTGTAATAGTGGCGTAACCACCCCACCCCAGGTGGTTATGCACACTCGGCATGATTTCATGCATCCATTCGGGTTCGTTTGGTTCCTTTACAGCACGGGCAACTGGCGCGCCCGAGCCCGTAAGATGCCTCCATGACGCGTCGTCGTACCCTGCTCGGTCTCGTAGCCGGCGCCCTGTCGCTGGCCACCCATGATTTGACTTTTGCCGCTCAGCGGCGCTCGCTGGCCGACCCGCTGCGGCTCGCGGCCGACGAGGCATTGGTCGACTCGGGCCTCGCGGGCGCCCTGCAGCGATCCTTTGGCCGCGACACCGGCGTGGCGATCCAGCTGCTGCGCGGTCCCGCCGCGAAGGTGCTCGAGGCGCTGGAACACGGCGAACACGATGCCGCGCTCACAAACGTGCCGGAAGATGAGATCGCCCTGGAACAGCGCGGTTTGGGGCACGGCCGTCAACGTGTCGCGCGAAGCGAGTTCGTGCTGGTCGGCCCCGCCATGCTGGCCAAGGCGCTGGGAGCCGCTCAGGACATTGGCGTCGCACTGGCCCGGCTGGCGCAGGCACAGGTGTTGTTCTTGTCGCAGCACAACGGTTCTGGCACGCATCGAGCGGAGCTGAGCGCCTGGCGCGCTGCGCAAGCCAGCCCGGGCGGCGACTGGTACGTCCAAGCCGATTCTCGGCAATCACTTCTAGCCCAGGCTCGTGCGCGCCGCGCTTGTGCGTTGGTGGAACGCGGGGTGTGGGCCGCACACGGCAGCGGCAAGGACTTCACCATTCTGTGCGCCGGCGATCCGCGCATGGCCGTCGATGTGCATGTGCTGCGAACGTTCAGGGCTGAGCGCCAGCACCCGGCCGGCAAGCTTTTCGTAAGTTGGATCGCAGGCCCCAGGGGACAAACTCTCGTAGCGAAGCAACGGGGCTACCGTTGAGCGCACCGATGCGTCGCCGCAGCCTCGTGGTCGGGGCACTGAGCGCCGGCACCCTGGCCGGAGCGCGCGCCGAGGGTGAGCCCGGGCGAGTGGCGGCGGCAAGCGACCTGCAATTCGCGCTGCCGGAGCTTGCCGAGGCTTTCCACCGAGGCACGCCGCACCGAGTGCAGTTGAGCTTCGGCTCCTCCGGCAACTTCGCCCGCCAGATCCTGCAGGGCGCGCCCCTGGATCTTTTCCTCTCAGCCGACGAATCCTTCGTCTGGCGCTTGGCCGACGCGGGGCTCACACGCGACCGCGGCACCCTGTATGCCCTGGGCCGCATCGCGCTCATCGTACCGGCAGGCTCCACGCTGCCTCTTGACGAGCGGCTGGAGGGTGTGCGCAGCGCTGCAACCGGCGTGACTCGATTCGCAATCGCGAACCCCGAGCACGCGCCGTACGGCCGCGCTGCGCGCGAAGCGCTCCAACGGCTGGGCCTTTGGGACGCATTGCAAGGCGTTCTCGTCCTCGGCGAGAACATCTCGCAAGCCACGCAGTACGTGGCGAGCGGCTCCGCGCAGGCGGGCATCACAGCCCTCTCGCTGGCCCGAGCCGGGGCAGTCACGGCACGCACGCGGCACTTGCTGCTCCCCGAAGCCTTGCATCAACCGCTACGCCAGGCGATGGTGCTGATGAAGCATGCGCGCGTTGCCGCCGCAGCCTTCCATGATTTTCTGATCACGGCACCGGCGCGCCGGATGCTGGAGCGCCACGGATTCGCGCTGCCAGGCGACGGGCGCTGAGCCACCGCCTTTTGGCAATGGACTGGCAGGCCGCTCGCATCTCCCTTTCCCTGGCTGCGATCACGGCGCTCACTCTCCTGCCCGTCGCGGCATGGCTGGGGCGATGGCTGGCCACGAGCGGCTCGCCGGCGCGCCCGGCCGTCGAGGCCGCCCTCCTCCTCCCACTTCTACTGCCACCCACGGTGATCGGCTTCTACTTGCTCGTGGGGCTGGGAGGCGCATCGCCGTTGGGAATGTGGCTGGCGAGGCACCTTGGACTGCAGCTGGTGTTTACTTTCGAAGGCTTACTCGTGGCCAGTTGGTTCGTGAACTTGCCGTTCATGGTGCAGCCATTGCAACGCGCCTTTGCCGGCATCCCGCGCAGCGTGCGCGAAGCGGCATGGGTATCGGGGCTGAGCGCCTGGCGCACCTTCTGGCGCATCGAGCTGCCGCTGGCCTGGCCCGGCGTACTGGCCGGGATGGCGCTGACCTTCGCCCACACGCTAGGCGAGTTCGGCGTGGTGCTCATGGTCGGAGGCAACATCGCCGGCCACACGCGAACCTTGTCCATCGCGATCTATGACCGCGTGCAGGCCTTTGACAATGCCGCGGCTGCCGAGATGTCGGTCCTTCTGGTGGGCCTCTCGTTGGCCGCACTTGCCTTGGTCTTCGCGCTGAGCCGGCGCAATGCACTGCAGGAACGCTGATGCTCGAAGTCGACGTGCAGCAGGCTTTGCCGGTTCCGCTGGCCGCGCGTTTCGAATGCCACCCTGGTGAGTTGCTGGCTTTGGTGGGCCCTTCCGGCAGCGGCAAGAGCACTTTGTTGCGGTGCGTGGCGGGCCTAATGCACCCGGCGGGCCGAATCCGCTGCCGCGATGAAACATGGCTCGACAGCGCCGCCGGTGTTCGCAGGCCCGCGCAGCAGCGGCGCGTGGGGCTGGTGTTCCAGCACTACGCGCTCTTTCCGCACCTGAGCGCCGAGGCCAACGTGGCGCTCGCTTCCGGCCGGCCGCAGCCACGCGCGCATGCCACCGAGCTGCTGGCGCGACTGGGGTTGGCCGGGCTCGCCCGGCGGCGCCCGGCCGAGCTTTCAGGGGGGCAGCAGCAACGTGTCGCGCTGGCTCGCGCGTTGGCCCGCGAGCCGCAGGTACTTTTGTTGGACGAGCCGTTCTCCGCCGTCGACCAGCCCGCGCGTCACGACCTGTATCGCGAACTCGCCCAGTTGCACCGCGAGACCGCCATGCCCATCGTGCTCGTCACGCATGACCTGAACGAGGCGCGGCGACTGGCCGACCGTATGGTGATCCTCGACCGCGGCCGCACCCTGCAGCAGGGGACGCCCGCGCAGGTGCTGGCCCAGCCTCGCAATGCTCGCGTGGCCGAGCTTGTCGGCATCCGGAACCATTTCGAGGGGGTGTTCCAACGAACCGGCGAGCCGGGCTGGGGCCGGCTGCATTGGGGCCGCTCAGTGCAATTGCGCGTACGCGACAAGGCGCGCATTGCGGACGGTACCGCCGTGACGTGGGTGGTGCCGGCCGAACACGTGGCCGTGCACGACACGCAGCCCGCCGGGCCCAACGTGCTGCGCGCCACGCTGACCGAGGCCTTGCCGCTGGGCGACATCGCGCTGTGCCGCTTCGAGGTTGCCGACACCAGAGCAGCCGTGCAGTTGCACCAACCCACCGCCCGGCTACATCGGGGCGAGCTGGCCACCGGGCGCTCGCTGTTCCTGCAGCTCGACCCCGAGGGCGTGCACATCATGCCGCGCCGACACAAGGGCGAGGATGAGGACGACATGGCGACTTGAAGGCCAGCCCGCGGGCGCGGTGCGGCATCATGTCCGCATGAGCCTTCGCGTCGTTCGCAGCGTCAACGTGGCCCGCGCCCGGGCCGCGCAGATCCATGGCCGCCGCGTGATGACGGCCATCGCCAAGCATCCCGTCGAGGAGCGGGTGCAGGTGACGCTGATGGGACTCGCAGGCGACGAGCAGGCCGACCCCTCGGTACATGGCGGCTTGGCGAAGGCGGTGTATGCCTACCCCGTCGAGCACTACCCCTTCTGGCAGACAGTCCGGGCCCAGGCGCGGGTGGCCATGTGGGATGAACCGCTGCCCCCAGGTACGCTGGGCGAGAACCTCACCCTGGCCGGGCTCCTGGAAGGCGACGCGTTCATCGGCGATCTCCTGCGCTTTCCCAATTGCGAGCTGGCGGTGAGCGAGCCACGCCAGCCGTGCTTCAAGTTCAACGCGACCATGGGATTCGAGCAGGCGGGCAAGCTGATGATCCAAAGCGGCTGGTGCGGCTTCTACCTCGCGGTGCGGCAACCAGGCTGGATTGCGTCGGGCGATGTCTTCGAACTCATCCCGGGGCCTCGTGAGGTGGGCATCGCGGAGCTGTTCCGGGCGCGAAACCGGCGCTGAGGGCGCAGCCCAGCGAGGCAACTCGACGCCTGGCGCTTCCCATTTGCGCCATCGGATTGAGGGCCTGTCCGACAGCCCCAAGCGCTCCAGGCGATACAGTCGCCGCTCGCCCCATACGCTGCCGCATCATGCTCGCCTATCGCCATGCCTTCCACGCGGGCAACCACGCCGACGTGCTCAAGCACCTCGTCCTCACGCTGGTCCTGCGCCACATGCACCAGAAGGACAAGGCCTATCGATACGTCGACACCCATGCCGGGGCGGGTGGCTACTCGCTGGAAGGCCACTACGCGCAGAAGAAGGGCGAATTCGAGCAGGGCATCGGCCGACTGTGGGAGCGGGACGACCTGCCGGAGGCGGTGGCCGACTACGTGGAGTTGGTGCGCCGCTTCAACCCCACAGGGGAACTGGTGCAGTACCCGGGATCGCCGGCCATTGCGCAGATGTTGCACCGCCCGCAAGACCAGCTGCGCCTGTTCGAGCTACACCCCACCGACCATCGCATCCTCGATGCCTACCTCGGCCACGAGCAGGGCGTTCAGGTCGCTAACGCCGACGGCTTCAATGCCTTGCGCAGCCAGCTGCCGCCACCTTCCCGGCGTGCCGTCGTGTTGATGGACCCGAGCTACGAGGGACACGGCGACTACCCGCGCGTGATCGCGGCCTTGCGCGATGCGTTGCATCGCTTTGCCGAAGGCGTGTATGTCGTCTGGTACCCGCAAGTCCAGAAGCTGGAGGCGACGCAATTGCCCAAGCGGCTGGAAGCCTTGGCCCCCAAGGGCTGGCTGCACGCCCGGCTTACCGTGCAGGCACCTGACGCGCAGGGCTTCGGTCTCGCGGGCAGCGGCATGTTCGTGATCAACCCGCCTTTCACCCTTCACGAGCGGCTGGCCGCGCTTCTTCCGTACCTGGTGGACGTGATGGGTCAGGTGGACGACGCGAACTACCTGCTAGAGCACCAGCCCGCGTGACACGCGCCGTGCCGAAGTAGCGCCTGGTCACACCTTGACACCACAACACCGACACAATTTGTCATAACCACCCCAGGCACGCTTCTTGTGTGCAAGGGGTTCGAGATGAATAAAGGTCGGGGGCGTTGGGGGCGTGCGCTGGGGTTCGCCGCAACGCTGGCAGCCATTGGGCTGCTCGGCGGATGTGCGGTGACGTCTGTGCTGACTTTCGCGTACGAGCAAACGCACGAAGGCGAATGCCTGAGTGCCGGATGCGCGGCGAAGGCGGTACTGATGCACGCGCTGGAGAAGGCAACGGAGGGCGACCCCACTCCTTGCCACCGCTTGAACACCGTGGAGCGGGCGCTCAGCCCGCGCTGCGGCGATTACGAGCCGGGCAGCCTGCTGACCAAAGACGTCACAGCGTCCGGCTTGCCGCGCTGCCCTCTCACACTGGCGGCACGCGACCCGCAGTTCTGGCCCGTGCTGCCGGAGCTGTTCTCCAAGGGTGCCATGCTGGCGGAATGCGAACAGCCGCCGATGGTGGCACTGGCACAGGCTCATCCTTGTCCAGACTTCCCGAGAGCGTCCCCCGACGCGCTCGCTGCCCTGCGCAGGCTCGCTCGCAGTGACGTGCGAGCGGTTCACCATGATGTGGTGAGGCTGCTGAGCTGCCCCGCCGCCCGCGAGGCCGGCTTGGATGGAGTGCTGGACGGATGGCTGGCCGATGGCAAGCTGCCTGCACGCCGGCTGCCCTTCGGTGTGCTGGGCGCGGTACATCCGAGCCACCTCGGCTCGCCCTTCACCCACGCGCTGCAACTGCGTGGGCACACGGCGCGGGACGGCCTCGGGGCCTATGCGGGGCGACTGCCGTCCGGCTTTGATCTCGCGCTGCGCGAGGCCGACCGCGCCGCACTCGACTGGTGGCTGGACCATGTCCCCGAACTCGCGAACCGCGTGCCGCCTCGTCAGAGCAGCGAGCTGCCATGGGTTCCACTGGTGCGCGCTTTGACGCCGGGATACCTGGCCCAGCCCGAACGGCAGGCCGACCTTGTGGCTTACCTGATGTCGCGCGGCGCCGACCCGTGGCGGCAACTGCCGCATGACTCGGCGCAGAACGCAGTGACCTACGCCCGCAGCGTGAAGAGCCCGCTGCTGTCGCTTCTGGATCCACCAATCGCCACGGTAGGCGGCCGCTCGCCGTTGCCGGTCAGCACGGTAACCGCTGCGCCGGCGGCGCAAGGGGGGTCAGTTCGCTGAAGCATCCGGCGCGGGCTGCCGCAAGCAGCTCAGCCTTCTTCGGGATGGCGCTTCAGGTCCCTGAACGCCTCGAACAGCCAAGAGCGCATGCCCACCACCAGCGTGTAGGCGCGCCGCTGTGAGTCCTGCAGCTTCTGGTCAGCCAGGTGCTGCTGCGCAAAGTCCTGGCCCACGCGCTGAAGGCGGTCAACGAAGCCAGCCGCCTGGCCGGGGCTGATCTCGCCGTGCACAAGCATGAGCATCTCGCCCTCGCCATCGAAGCCGCCGCCGTAATAGTCGGCTACCGCATGCTGGCGGAAGTACTGCATCACAGGCCCGTGCGGGCGCCAGCGAAATCCTTTGGCGACCTTGAGCCGGTAGCGATTGAGCGGCCTAAGCTCGATGATGCCCAGCCGGTCGAGCTTCACCAGGTAGGCCACGCACTGCGACTCGGCGAATCGGTAGGTAGCGAGCATCTGCTCGAAGGTCCATTGGCTCAGGCAGCAGATGGCCAGCAACAGCAGCCGGCGATCCGCCACCACGGCCTTCTCCTGCTCCAGCGTCAGCTCGCGGCTGAGCGGCTGCGCGTCAGCGACCCTGCGTGCCAGCTCGGCGAAATCCATCTTCAGCACGCGCAGCACCTGGTCGATGCGCGACAACGGCATGTCGGCCTTTGAAAACACGCGCTTGATGCTCGACTCCGACATGCGCAGCTGCCGCGCCAGCTCGGCATAGGTGATGCCGGCCGCTTTCAGTTCGGCTTTGAGGGCGGTGACGAGATCATGGGTGGTGCTCATGAGAGATGCGAAAAGGTATCGCAACAGGATACCGGCGAGGCAACGCACCGCCACCCTACGGCGTGTGATTGATACCGCACGGCGGCCCAGCGACCATCGCGGCCGTGATCAACGACCGGTCGGGCCACCTCGCATTCGACCGACCTTGCGCTAGATTCACCCGAGCTCTGAGGAGCAGGAGACCCCACGTGAGCCATGACCACGATGCCAACCAGTTCGCCCTGCTGTCACAGCGCCGCTTCGCGCCCTTCTTCTGGACGCAGTTCCTCGGCGCAGGCAACGACAACTTGTTCAAGTTCGCCTTCACCGTGATGGTGACCTACCAGCTCCAGGTGAGCTGGCTGCCGGCCTCGTTGGCGGGCCTGGTGATCGGTGCGCTGTTCATCCTGCCCTTCCTGCTGTTCTCGGCCACCAGCGGACAGCTGGCGGATAAGCACGACAAGGCGCGCCTGATCCGCTTCGTGAAGACGCTGGAGATCGCCATCATGGCTTTGGCTGCCTGGGGCTTCATGCAACAGCAGGTGCCGCTGCTGCTGGGCTGCGTGTTCCTCATGGGCCTGCACTCCACGCTGTTCGGGCCGGTCAAGTACGCCTACCTGCCGCAGCACCTGGACGAGCGCGAGCTCACCGGCGGCAACGGCATGGTGGAGATGGGCACCTTCGTCGCCATCCTGCTCGGCAACGTGGCCGGCGGTCTGCTGATCGCCGTACCTGGCAACGGCGCTCACTATGTGGCCTGGGCTTGCATAGCCGTGGCCGTGCTGGGCAGGCTGCTGGCCCAGGGCGTACCCGCATCGCCAGCTACCGACCCCGCGCTGCGCATCAACTGGAACCCGGTCAGCGAGACTTGGCGCAACCTGCAGCTCGCCCACCGCGACGTGGCGGTGTTCCGCTCGCTGCTGGGCATCTCCTGGATGTGGTTCTTCGGCGCGGTGTTCCTGTCGCAGTTCCCGTCCTTCGCCAAGGAGGTGCTGCACGGCGACGAACAGGTGGCCTCGCTGCTGCTGGTGGTGTTTTCGGTGGGCATCGGGACGGGCTCGCTGCTGTGCGAGGTGCTGTCCCGACGGCACGTGGAGATTGGTTTGGTGCCGCTGGGCGCCATCGGCATGAGCGTGTTCGCCGTCGACCTCTATTTCGCATCGCGCGGCCTGCCGCCTTCGGGGGGCTGGCCGCTGGGCGGCTTCGTCGCGCAGCCGGCGCACTGGCGGGTGATGGCCGATCTGGCGCTGCTGTCGCTCTTCGCCGGGCTGTATAGCGTGCCGATGTATGCGCTCATCCAGCTGCGTGCGCTGCCTTCGCACCGGGCGCGCATCATCGCCGCGAACAACATCCTGAACGCGCTGTTCATGATCGTCAGCGCCTTAGGGGTGGGGCTGATGCTGAAGGCTGGGCTGACAATCCCGCAAGTGTTTCTCGCGGTGGGTCTGCTCAACGCGGTGGTGGCGGGCTACATCTTCCTGCTGGTGCCTGAGTACCTGCTGCGCTTCGTGGCCTTCGTGGCCAGCCGCGTGGTCTACCGCTTTCGCGTGCGGGGCGACGAGCACATCCCGACTCAGGGCGCTGCCATCCTGGTGTGCAACCACGTGAGCTTCGTCGATGCGATCTTGCTGATGGCGGCCAGCCCGCGGCCGATCCGTTTCATCATGGACCACCGCATCTTCCGCATCCCGGTCTTGGGCTGGCTGTTCAGGCTGGCCAAGGCCATCCCGATCGCGCCGCAGAGCGAGGATCTGGCGGTCTACGAGCGGGCCTTCGAGGAGGCCCGGCGCGTGCTGGACGAAGGCGACCTGCTGGGCCTGTTTCCAGAGGGTGCCATCACGCGCGACGGCGGGCTGGGTGAGTTCAAGGGCGGGGTGATGAAGATCCTGCAGACGCATCCGGTGCCCGTGGTTCCGCTGGCGCTGCAGAACCTGTGGGGATCGTTCTTCTCGCGCATCGATGGCAGCGCGATGACGCGGCCGTTTCGCCGCGGCGCGTTCAGCCGCGTCGCCCTGGTGGCCGGGGTGCCCGTCGCGCCATCGTCCGTCACGCCGAACCTGCTGCGCGAGCGGGTGGGCGCCTTGCTCACACGCTGAACGCGCCAACCGCACGCACAAGGACCTGTAACCGCGGGGGTGAATGCAGAGCTCGTGAGCGCGGGGCAGGCGAGCTTGGCCACAATCCGCGGACAAACACTGACCTCGCGTCGACGGGCACATCGCCCTTCGCAGGCCGCACACACACACAAGGAGACAGCGTTTCATGCGATTGAGCCGTAGCGCATGGGCTCGCGTGATCCCATTCGGGTTGTTCATGCTGTTGCTCGCGCTGCGAGGCAGCTTGCCGCAAGACGGCTCCGCGGGCATCGACCCACGCTGGGTCTACGGACTGGGCGTGCTGATGGTGGGCTCGACGCTGTGGTGGTTCCGCCACGAGTACGGTGAGCTGGCCACCCAGATGCGGCCGAGCGGCGGCGAGATGCTGCTGGCGCTCGTCGTCGGCGTGGTGGTTTTCAGCCTTTGGATCGCGCTGGACGCGCCGTGGATGAAGCTCGGCGACGCCACCGCGAAGTTCGTTCCGCTCGATGCGCAAGGGAGGGTCGACTGGTCGCTGGTGGCCATCCGATTCGTCGGAGCAGCACTGCTGGTGCCCGTGATGGAAGAGCTGTTCTGGCGCTCGTTTCTCATGCGGTGGCTGGAGCGGGCGCAGTTCGAGACCGTGCCGCCCCAGCGGGTGGGCCTCAGGGCGGTGGTGCTGTCGACCTTCGTGTTCATGCTGGCCCACACGCTGTGGCTGGCCGCAGTCATCGCCGGGCTGGCCTATTCGTGGCTGTATGTGCGCACCGGCAAGCTGTGGGTGCCCATCGTCTCGCACGCGGCAACCAACGGCGCGCTGGGCACCTGGGTGGTGGCAACGGGGAACTGGGGGTTCTGGTGAGGCCGGCGCGCCGTCACACCCCGCGCGCCCGTTCCTCGCGGAAGCGTTTCGCATAGCCCGCGAAGTCGCCCGCCTCCAGCGCCTCACGCACTTCCTGCATCAGGTTGACGTAGTAATGCAGGTTGTGGATGCTGGCCAGCATGGGCCCCAGCATCTCGCCGCAGCGGTCAAGGTGATGCAGGTACGCACGAGAGAAGCGCGAGCAGGTGGTGCAGGCACAGGTCTCGTCGACGGGCCGCTCGTCGGTCTTGTAGCGGGTGTTGCGCAACCGCAGGTCGCCGAAGCGGGTGAACAAGTGGCCGTTGCGCGCGTTGCGCGTGGGCATGACGCAGTCGAACATATCCACGCCCGCGGCAACGCCCTCGACCAGGTCTTCAGGTGTACCCACGCCCATGAGATAGCGCGGCTTGTGCGCCGGCAGGCGGTGCGGCGTGTGCGCGACGATGCGCCGCATCTCCTCCTTGGGCTCACCCACGCTCACGCCGCCGACGGCGTAACCGGGCAGGTCCAACTCGACCAGCGAGGCGAGCGAGGCATCACGAAGAGGCTCGTACATGCCACCTTGCACGATGCCAAACAGCGCGTTGCGATTGCCCAGGCGGCCGAACTCATCCCGGCAGCGCCGCGCCCAGCGCAGGCTCAGCTCCATCGACTCGCGCGCCTCACGCTCGGTGGTGAGGTGGCCGCGCGTCTCGTAGGGTGTGCACTCGTCGAACTGCATGACGATGTCGCTGTCCAGCACGTGCTGGATCTGCATGCTCACTTCGGGCGTGAGGAAGAGCTTGTCGCCGTTGACGGGCGAGGCGAACTTGACACCTTCCTCGCTGATCTTGCGCATGTCGCCCAGGCTCCACACCTGGAAGCCGCCGCTGTCGGTGAGGATGGGCCGGCTCCAGCTTTCGAAACCATGCAGCCCGCCGAACTGACGCAGCACGTCGAGCCCGGGCCGCAGCCAGAGGTGGAAGGTGTTGCCGAGGATGATCTGCGCGCCCATCGCTTCGAGCGACTGCGGCATCACGCCCTTGACCGTACCGTAGGTGCCCACCGGCATGAACACGGGCGTCTCGACCACGCCGTGGTTCAGCATGAGTCGGCCGCGCCGCGCGTGGCCCTCGGTAGTCAGTAGTTCAAATCTCATCGATCGATTGTCTCAGCCGCTCCGGCTCGGCGAGGGCGGCAAAGGGATGCCTCCGCGTAAACGCCTTGCGCATCACACGAAGGCCAGCGGCGTGCAGCCGGGCCGGGTTGGCCGGCGCCGCGATGCAATGCAGCGCGTCAACACGCCGGTGTCAAAACCCCATCCGGCCCACAAGCGTGACCTCGCGCGAGCGCATGCTGCTGCCGAGCCGGTCGGCGCCCACCTGCAACTGCCAGCCCGCCCAGCCCATTGACACCGCGGCGCGCCTTTCGTGCCAACGCCAGTGCAGGCCCAGGCTGCCGCCGGCCACCGGTGCATGCCACGCCATGGCGGGCAGCGCGCCAAAGCCGCGCAGCCATTCGGCGGATGCTTCCAGTTCGCCGAGATCTTCAGTGCGCCAGGAGGCGCGCACCGACCAGCGCCCGTGCAGGCGCTCGCTGAAGCCGCTCTGTGTGTTGCGCCCCTGGATGAGCGGCTGGTAGACCAGGAAGCCTTCGTCGTCGTAGCTGCGCGTCTCGGTTGACAGCGTGGCCCGCTGCTGCGGCAGGCCGCGCCAGCGCAGCCGTCCGATGTCGCGGGCCGCAATGGCCAGAGACAGGGCGTCGGCACGCCAGCTGAGCTCGCCGCCCGCCAGTACGCCCATTCCCGCGTTGGCGTACTGGGTGCGAAAAGGGAAGTCGAGCCGGTCGTCCAGCTCGGTGGAGCGAAGATCGAAGGCATAGGTGCTGCTGGCCGCGTCAAAGTGCACCGGGCCATCGAGCCGGCGCTCCCGCCAGTGCCGCAGCTTCAACACCTGGAGGGACCAGGACGCCTGCCAGCCGCCCCGGGACGCCAACGCCTGGGCAAGCTCCACCCCCGCACCCTGGAAAGCCTGGTAGTGCAGCCGGGTGTGCCAGGTGCGGTCGCCCGCGGGAGCCGTGTCGCGGTCGAGTCCGCGCACGAGGTCAAGCGTGTCCTCGCTGCTTATCAGCGTCGCGTAATTGCGCGCAAGCAAGGTCCATTGCCAGGCACCGACCCGGCGCCCGAGGCGCGCTTCATCGTCGACATAGGCGAGGTTGCGGCCGTGCCGTGGCGAGAACGCACGACGAGCCGTGTCGTCATCGTCCAAGGCGCCAAGAGGCACGGCGTCGGCATGGACAACGGAACGCAGCGACACCATCCAGGCGTCACCGTCCGGGACGCCGGCGTGGCAAGGTGTCCATGCGCCCGCGAGCAGCGAGCAGCCGACGAGGCTCGACCACGAGGGAAGAGGCATGCGAAGGTCCATGTATCGGGATAGGGGCCGGTCAGTACTGACCGGACCCCTCCCACACCACCCGGCATG
>CBFHAS010000103.1:0-15819 GCA_965653625.1 uncultured Burkholderiaceae bacterium
GTTCACCCATTCGGTGAGTGTCCCAGCTCAACGTAACCGCCCGCCAGCGTTGAGAAAACCGGCCCGGTCGGCGCCTCAATGGCTCTGTTTAGGTTGAAGGCAGGTTGAGGTGACCTGACGCCGTCACGCTGCGGCTGGCGTGTGGCAAGGCCGGGCAACCACGATTTTTGATGCGCCGCATGTCCGCGCGCTGGCCGAGTGGTGGCGCACAGAAGTTCTCGACCTGAAGAATGCGGCACATCGGGGCAGCATGGCCAGATCTGAAGGACTTCACGGGAAGGACGACCGGCAGGGTTCGAGATCTCAGCGGCTGGGATCCAGTCGCTCAGCCCTGCCGGACGGCTTCGTAGAAGCACACCGCAGCGGCGGCTGCGACGTTGAGCGATTCTTCGCCCCCCGGCTGGGGGATGCGCACAGTGAGCGCACAACGCGCCAACAGCTGTGGGTCGATCCCCTGCCCTTCGTGGCCCAGGACCCAGGCGCAAGGTGCCGGCAGCCGGGCCTGCGGCAGCACGGTGGCAGCGTGCGAACTCGTCGCGACCATGGGCACACCGAGTGTCTCCAGCGCGCTGGCCTCGGCCCCTTCGACCAGCTGCAACCCAAAATGCGCGCCCATGCCGGCGCGCATTACCTTGGGGGACCACAGCGCCGCCGTTCCCTTCATCGCCACGACCTGGCACACGCCAAAGGCCGAGGCGCTGCGCAAAATGGTTCCCACATTGCCTGCATCCTGCAACCGGTCGAGCACCACTGTCGAGCGCGCGGACGCGATCGTCCCGGGCCCGGCCCACGGCACGATGAAGCCGATGGGCGGCGGCGATTCGAGCGTGCTCAGGTCCGCCATCAGCGGCTGCGGAACAACAGCCACGGCCGCCGCGGCGTTCGCAAGCTCGCGCCACCGAGGCTCGTCCCACGCAGCCTCGGTGATTACCGCGTACAACGCCACACCGCCGCGCTGAATCAAGGCCGAGCACAAGTGATCGCCTTCAAGCCAGACATCGCCCAGCCTGCGGTAGCCGGCCGGATCGCCCACCAATTTGCGTAGCCGCACCAGCAGCGGGTTGTCGCGCGAGCGGATCGCCTTGACGGGCGGCATCAGAAGGTAGCCGGCACGGCCCCCAGGCCCAGCGCCTCGCGCACCGGCGCAAAGGAGCGCCGGTGGATGGCGCAGGCACCGTGCAGCTTCAGCGCTTGTAAGTGCGCCGGTGTGCAGTAGCCCTTGTGCTCGTGAAAGCCGTACTGCGGATGCAACTCGTGCAGCTGCAGACACAGCCGGTCACGGTGAACCTTGGCAAGGATGGAAGCGGCCGAGATCGACTTCACCTTGGCGTCGCCATCGATCACGGCCTCGGCATGGACACTCAGCACCGGCAGCCGGTTGCCGTCGACCAGCACTTTGGCGGGCTTGAGCCGCAGGCCCTCGACCGCGCGTCGCATGGCCAGCAGCGTGGCGTGCAGGATGTTGAGCGTGTCGATCTCTTCCACGCTCGCCTCGGCCACCGAGCAGCACAGTGCCTTGGCGCGGATCTCGTCGTACAGACGGTCGCGTGTGAGCGGCGTCAACACCTTCGAATCCTTGATCCCCCGGATGCGCTTGGTGTCATCGAGGATCACCGCGGCAGCCACGACCGGCCCGGCCAGCGGCCCGCGCCCCGCCTCGTCCACACCGGCCACCAGCCCCGGCACGTCGAAACTCAGTCCGAGCTGGCGGACCCGGTGTTCAAGCGAAGAGGACTTTCTCGATGGCATCGGTAGCGGCTTGTGCAGTGTTGCGGCGCAGTTCCAGGTGCAGCGCATGGAAACGCGCGGTCAGTGCATGGCAACGTGCGGGATCGTCGAGCCAGGCCAGCGCGGCGTGCGCGAGTTTCGCGGGAGTTGCCTCGTCCTGCAAGAGCTCCGGCACGGCGAAATCGCGCAGGAGGATGTTCGGCAGGCCGACCCACGGCTGGTACTTCATGCGCTTCATCAGCTGCCAGCTCAGCCAGTGCATGTGGTAGGCGATGACCATGGGCCGCTTGAACAGCGCCGCCTCCAGTGTGGCTGTTCCGCTGGCCACCAACACCACGTCGCAGGCGGCCAGCGCCTCGTGCGAATGGCCGTCCACCAGCTGCACGTGCGCTCCACCGGCGTGTGCGGCCACCAGCGGCATGACCATACCGCGCAGCCCGGGCACCACCGGCAGCACGAAGCGCAGCGCGGGCCGCTGCCGTTGCAGGTGTGAAGCCGCCTCCAGCAGGCGCGGCGCGATGTACTGGATTTCGGAGCGGCGACTGCCCGGCAGCAACGCCACCACCTCATCGTCCGCGCCGAGCCCGAGCGTTGTGCGGCTCGCGTTGCGCGGCACCTCCAATGGGATCGCGTCTGCCAGCGGGTGGCCCACGTAGGTCGCGGCGATCCCCTCGGCCGCGTACAAGGCCGGCTCGAAGGGAAAGAGGCAAAGCATGTGGTCGACCGAGCGGCCGATCTTCTTGATGCGCTCGCCGCGCCAGGCCCAGATCGACGGGCTCACGAAGTGGATCGACTTGATGCCGGCCGCCTTGAGCCGAGCCTCCAGCCCGAGGTTGAAGTCGGGCGCATCCACGCCGATGAAGGCGTCGGGATGTTCGTGAAGGAGCCGTTCGGCCAAGCGTTCACGGATGCCCGAAATTTCGCGGTAGTGCCTCAGCACTTCCACATAGCCGCGCACAGCCAGCTTGTCGTGCGGCCACCAGGCATCGAAACCCTGGGCAGCCATCTTCGGGCCGCCGATGCCTGCGCTCGCAAGCCGGGGCCAGCGAGCCTTCAGGCCACCGAGCAGCAGGCCGGCGAGCAGGTCGCCTGATGCCTCACCCGCCACCATCGCCACATGCGGCGATCGCTCCTCGGCCATGGGGCCCGTCAACGGACGATGCCGCGGGTCGAACGGGCCAGGAAGCCAGACATCTCCGCCACGTCCTCGGCCACCTCGGGTGTGCCTTGGGCCAGCGCGTCGATGGCACTGCGGGCCTCCTCCAGCGTAAGGCCCTGGCGGTACAGCAGGCGGTGCATCTGCTTCACGACGCCGATGCGCTCAGGCGAAAAGCCACGCCTGCGCAGCCCTTCGACATTGACGCCGCGAGCCTGCGCCGGGATGCCGTTGACCATGGCGAAAGGCGGCACGTCCTGCGACAGCGCCGTCGCCATGCCGCTCATCGCGTGCGGGCCGATCTTCACGAACTGGTGAACCTGTGTGTAGCCGCCCAGGATGACCCAGTCGCCCACATGCACGTGCCCGGCGAGCTGCGCGTTGTTGGCAAAGATCGTCTTGCTGCCCACCTGGCAGTCGTGCGCTAGGTGCACGTAGGCCATGATCCAGTTGTCGTCACCCAGCCGCGTGACGCCCACATCCTGCGCAGTGCCGACATTAAAGGTGCAGAACTCGCGGATGGTGTTGCGGTCGCCGATCTGCAGGCATGTAGGCTCGCCAGCGTACTTCTTGTCCTGTGGCGCCGCACCCAGCGAGCAGAACTGGAAGATGCGGTTGTCGCGCCCGATGGCCGTGTGGCCCTCGATCACGCAATGCGGTCCCACTTGGGTGCCCTCGCCGATGCTGACGTGCGCGCCAACGATGGTGTAGGGGCCGATGCTGACGTTATCGCCGAGCTTCGCGCCCGGCTCGATGATCGCGGCGGGATGAATGTTTGCCATGGCCGTTGTCACCGCCTCAGGCGATGGTCCGCATGGTGCACATGAGCTCGGCCTCCGCGGCAAGCTGCCCGTCCACGGTGGCACGCCCGCTGAACTTGTAGATGCCGGCCTTCGCGCGCAAGACCGCGACCTCCAGCACGAGCTGGTCACCCGGCTCCACCGGCCGCTTGAAGCGCGCCCCGTCGATGCCGGCAAAGTAATACACGGTTGTCTCGTCGGCACTCTTGTCCACGGCATCGAACGACAGCAACGCCGCCGCCTGCGCCAGCGCTTCGAGCATCAGCACGCCGGGCATGACGGGACGGTGCGGAAAATGGCCCTGGAAGAACGGTTCGTTGATCGTCACGTTCTTGAGCGCCTTGATGCGCTGCCCCTTTTCGATCTCGAGCACGCGATCGACAAGGAGAAAGGGGTAGCGATGCGGCAGCTTCTTCAGAATCTGGTGAATATCCATCATGGTGTCTTCCTGGCGAGCGCCTCAAGCGCTCGTATGCGCTCGCGCAGTGCATGTAGTTGCCGCAGCGTGGCGGCATTTTTTTCCCAGGCGGCATTTTCGTCGATGGGGAACACACCGCTGTACTGACCCGGCTTGTGAATGGAGCGCATCACCACCGACGCTGCCGAGATGTGCACGTGATCGGCGAGCGTGAGGTGACCCAGCACCACCGCGCCGCCACCCACCGTGCAATGCGCACCGATCACGGCGCTGCCGGCCACCCCCACGCAGCCGGCCATTGCGGTGTGCGCGCCAATGCGCACGTTGTGTCCAATCTGAATCAGGTTATCGAGCTTCACGCCGTCTTCGACGACCGTGTCGTCCAGAGCACCTCGGTCGATGCACGTGTTGGCGCCGATCTCCACGTCGTCGCCGATGCGCACCGCCCCCAGTTGTTCGATCTTTTCCCAGCGGCCCTCGAACGGCGCAAAGCCAAAACCATCGGCTCCGATCACCACGCCGCTGTGCACGATGCCCCGCGCGCCGATGCGGCAGCCCGCGCCGATCACCACGCGCTGCGCGAGCCGCGTGCCCTCGCCCACCGCGGCGCCCGCACCCACGAAGCACTGCGCGCCGATCACCGCGCCTTCGCCAATCTGCGCGCCCGCCTCCACCACCGCCAGCGGGCCGATCGCGACGCCGATCCTCAACGTCGCATGCGGGTCGATCACCGCGCTGGGATGCACGCCTTGTGTCGGCACCGGTCGCGTACGCGCGGCCCACCACTGCGTGAGGCGCGCAAAGCCCAGATAGGGATCGGGCAACACGATGGCCGCGCCGCGCGCCGCCGCCGCGTCCCGCATGGCCGGCGCCACGATCACGCAGCCGGCCTTCGACTGCGCGAGCTGCGGTTGATATCGCGGATTGGAGAGAAAGGAGAGTGTCGAAGGCGTGGCGCCTTCGAGCGGGCCGATGCGCGTGATGCGCAGGCCGGGGTCGCCGATCAGCTCGCCGCCGAGGTGAGAGGCAATCGCGCCGAGCGCGAAGTCAGGGGTGTTCGACACGGGGCGATCACTTGGCGCCTTGGGCGTTCAGGGCCTTGATCACCTTGTCGGTGATGTCGGCTCGCGGCCCTGCGAACACAGCCTCCTGCAGGATGAGGTCGTACTTCTCCGCCTCGAAAATCTGCTTGATGACGCGGTTGGCACGCTCAACGACCTGCGACAGCTCCTCGTTCTTGCGCGTGTTGAGGTCTTCCTGAAACTCGCGACGCTTGCGTTGCAAGTCGCGGTCGTGCTCAATGAGCTCGCGCTGCCGGCGCGTGCGCTCGGATTCGGCCAGCGTCGGCGCCTCTTTCTCCAGCTTGTCGGCAGCCGCTTTCAGCCGCAGCGCCTGGTCGTTCAGATCACGGTCTCGCTTGCTGAACTCGGCCTCCAGCCGGGCCTGCGCAGCCTTCGCCGGGACGGCATCGCGCAGCACCTTGTCGCTGTTGACATAGCCGATCTTCAGTTCCTGGGCCTGTGCGCCCACCGACGCCGCAGCCAAGGCCAGTACGGCCGCCATCGTTGCGAGTGCTGCTTTCATCAGAAGGCGGTTCCGATCTGAAATTGAAGTCGCTGAATTCTATCTTCCGGCTGTTTGCGGATCGGCGTGCCATAGCTCAGCTTCAGCGGACCCACCGGCGAGATCCAGCTCAAACCCAGGCCGGCGGACGCGCGCAAACTGTCGGCGGCGATCTTCTCGTGCTCGCCCCACACGTTGCCCACGTCCACATAGGTGAACCAGCGCAGCGTGCGATCGTTGCCGGTACCCGGGATGGGCAGGTACAGCTCGGCATTCGCGTTGAAGCGGCGGTTGCCGCCGATGTAGGCGCCGATCACGTCTACCGGGCCCAGTGAGCCCTGGTCGAAGGCCCGCACGGTTCCCAGGCCGCCGCCGTAGAAGTTCTTGAAGATCGGGAACGGCTTGCCCTGCAAGCCCTTGCCCCAGCCCAGTTCCGCGTTCAAACCGAGCGTGAAGCGCCGTGTAAGCGGAAAGTACTGCTGGAACTGCGCGTTGGCCCGCAGATAGCGGGCGTCGCCCAGCAGCCCGGCCTCCAGGTTGATGCGCTGGTAGCGCCCCTCAGTAGGCACCAGCGCGCTGTCGCGGCCGTCGCGCGACCAACCGATGGTCAGAGGCGCCGTGGTGCTCTTCGCGCCGAACTCCGCTCGATAGCGAAAGTAGCTTTCGGGCAGCGCGACATCACCCTTGATCTCGGTCTGCTCGATGCCCGCGCCGAAGAACACGGTGTCTTGTTCGCTGAACGGCACGCCGAAGCGGATGGAGGCTCCCGGCGTGATCAACTCGTACTCCTCACCCTGGCTGTTCAGCGGCTTGACGGTGCGGTAGTACACATCCACCGCGCGCGAGATGCCATCGACGGTGAAGTACGGGTCCACGGTGGACAGCACCAGCGTGCGCTGCGAGCGGCTGGTGTTGAGCTCGAGTCCAAGGTAGTTGCCCGAGCCGAACACGTTCTCCTGCTTGATGGAGGCGGTGAACGAGAGTTTGTCGGCACTGGAGAAGCCCGCCCCGATGAGCAGATTGCCCGTGGGCTTTTCCTTGATGTTGACCGTGAGGTCCACTTGGTCCGGCGTACCGGGGACCTCGTTGGTCTCGATGTCAACTTCGCTGAAGAACCCCAGACGGTCCACGCGGTCACGCGAGAGCTTGATCTTTCGGCCGTCGTACCACGACGACTCGAACTGCCGGAACTCGCGGCGCACCACCTCGTCACGAGTACGTGTGTTGCCGGCCACATTGATGCGGCGAACGTACACGCGCCGTTGCGGATCGGCCACCAGCGTGAGGACCACCCGGCCGGTGGCGCGGTCGATGTCCGTGCGCGGCTCGATGCGTGCGAAGGCGTAGCCGAACGTGCCGAAGCGCTCCACGAACGCGCGCGTGGTTTCGGCCACCGCCTCCGCGCCATACGGCTCGCCGGGACGGATGGTGACCAGCGTCTTGAAGTCCTCTTCCTTGCCGAGGTAGTCGCCCTCGATCTTCACCGCGGTCACCGTGTATGGCTGGCCTTCGGTGATATGGATCGCGATGCTGATGTCCTGCTTGTCCGGCGAGATGGACACCTGCGTGGAGTCGACGTTGAACTCAAGGTAACCGCGGTTGAGGTAGTACGCACGCAGCGTTTCAAGGTCGGCGTTGAGCTTCGCGCGGGAGTAGCGGTCCGCCTTGGTGTACCAGTTGAGCCACCCACCTTCGTTCAGTTCGAACAGGCCCTTGAGCGTCCCCTCGGAAAACGCCTTGTTCCCGATGATTCGGATCTCGCGAATGCGCGCCGCACTGCCCTCGGTGATGGTGAAGGTGACGTTGACACGGTTGCGCTCCAGGGGCGTGACAGTGGTCACCACTTCGGCACCATACAGGCTTCGCGTGAGGTACTGGCGCTTGAGCTCCTGCTCCGCGCGGTCGGCGAGCGCCTTGTCGAAAGGCAGGCCTTCACCAATGCCGAAGTCCTTGAGGGACTTGGTCAGCGTGTCCTTGTCGAACTCCTTCAGGCCGCGGAATTCGATGGCCGAAATGATGGGCCGTTCCTCGACGATCACGATCACCACGCCGTCGGCCACCTCCAGTCGCACGTCTTTGAACAGGCCCGTGGCGAACAGTGCGCGCAGCGCGGCAGCACCCTTCTCATCGTTGTAGGTGTCGCCAATGCGAAACGGCAAGGAGGCGAAGACAGTGCCGGCGTCGGTGCGTTGCAGGCCCTCGACGCGGATGTCCCGCAGCGGGAATGGCTCGACCGCCTCTGCAGTGGTCACCTGCAGCGCGGCGGCGAGGGCAAGGGATAAAACGGCAGGGCGAAACGAAGTCAGGCGAGAAGTGACACGCATTCCGGGAGGTCAGTGCAGGCCCAGAAGGCGGGCCACGTCGTTGTAAAGGGCGAGCGACATCATCATAAGCATGATGGCCACTCCGCCCCGCTGCAGCCGCTCAAGCCACTGCTCGGAGACCGGCCGCCCCGTCACCGCTTCGAAAAGATAGTACATCAGGTGCCCACCATCGAGCATGGGCAGCGGAAGCAGGTTCAGCACGCCAAGACTGACGCTCACCACGGCGAGAAAACCGAGGTAATACGCGAGACCAAGTTGGACTGACTGGCCGGCATAGTCCGCAATCGTCAGCGGCCCGCTGAGGTTCTTGAGCGAGGCCTCGCCGATGAGCATGCGACCCAACATCTTCAGCGTGAGTGTCGACATCTCCCAGGTCCGCGAAAGGGCCTGGGACAAGCCTTCGACGGGTCCGTATTGCACGAGCACCGTCTCAGGTGGTCGTCCGATGTAGGCTTCGATGCGACCTACCCGCTTGTTACCCTCTTCCACGGCGTTGGGCTGCACAGTGAGTTCAATGGTGCTGCCCCCGCGATCCACCAGCCACCTCATCGGCGCCGGCTCCTGCTCGCCGGCCACGCTTGCGCGTATCGCTTCGAGGAGCGCGGAACGGTCCTCGACGGGCCGCCCATCCACGCGCAGGATCAGGTCACCCGAGATCAAGCCCGAACGAGCCGCAGGCCCGCCGGGTTGTACCCGGTCGATCACGGGCTCGGAAAAAGTCTGGCCGAGGCCGATGCGCCGCATCAGCTGCGAATCGAGCTCCTTGGAGCCGAGAGTTTGCAGCGGCAGCACCACACTGCGTTCCGAGTGTCCGCTGACATCCGAGACCCGCATGTGCAACGGCTCGCCTTGCAACACTGCCTGCGTGATGGACCAGCGCAGATCGGTCATGGAGCGCAGCTCGCGCCACTCGACACCGTCGCTCGAGACCGCGCGCGCCCAGTCGCCCGCGCGCATGCCCGCGTGCTCCGCCAAGCTGCCCGCCGTGGGCGCGCCCAGCAGCGCCTTCGGCTCCTGGATCCCGATCCAATTGGACACGGCGTAGAGCACCACCGCGAGCAAGAGGTTTGCCATCGGTCCCGCCACCACGATGGCTGTGCGATGCCGCAGGGGCTTGCGGTTGAATGCGAGATGGCGCTCGTGCGGCGCCACCGCACCCTCGCGCTCGTCGAGCATCCTGACGTAACCACCGAAAGGCAGTGCAGCCAGCACGAACTCGGTGCTGTCAGGTGTGGCTTGCCGCCGCCACAGCGCGCGGCCGAAGCCCACCGAGAAGCGCAGGACCTTCACCCCGCAAGCGACTGCCACACGGTAATGGCCGTACTCGTGAATGACGATGAGGACACCGAGCGTGAAGATGAAGGCGAGTACGGTGATCATGACGAGATCCGCTTGACCTGTTGCAGGGCCTGCTGGCGTGCCCTCCCGTCGAGTGCCATCAGACCCTCGATGCAGGCCGCCTCGCCGGCAGCGATGGACACCGACTCCAGCGTGCCGGCGTTCACGCTGTGAATCTGGTCGAAACGGATGGTTCCTGCGAGGAACGCCGCCACGGCTTCCTCGTTTGCGGCATTCAGCACAGCAGTGCTGCCCGGCGCTGCGCCCAGTGTGTCCCAGGCGAGTTGCAGACCCGGATAGCGCGTGTGATCAGGTGCCTGGAACGACAGATCGCTGAGCCGCGTGAAGTCCAGCGCGCTCGCGCCGGACTCGATTCGCTCCGGAAACGACAAGCCATACGCGATCGGCACGCGCATGTCCGGCGTGCCCAGTTGGGCGAGCACCGAGTGATCCCGGCACACCACCATCGAATGCACGATGCTCTGCGGGTGGATCACCACGCGCAGCCGTTGCGGCGACAGGTCGAACAGCCAGCGCGCCTCGATTACTTCGAGCGCCTTGTTCATCATCGTCGCCGAATCGACAGATATTTTGCGCCCCATCACCCAGTTGGGATGAGCACAGGCCTCCTCTGGCGTCACCGCATGGAGCGTCGCCGGGTCGCGCTGGCGGAAGGGCCCTCCCGAGGCCGTGAGCACGATGTGGTCGATGCGTGCCTGCCAGGTCGAGCGGTCTTCAGGCAGGCACTGGAAGATGGCCGAATGCTCACTGTCGATGGGCAGCAGTGTGGCACCGCCCTCACACACCGCCTGCATGAAGAGCGCCCCACCCACCACCAGTGCTTCCTTGTTGGCCAGCAACAAACGCTTGCCGGTGCGCGCAGCCGAAAGGCAGGCAGACAGTCCGGCCGCGCCCACTATCGCGGCCATCACCGTATCGACGTCCGGATGTGCGGCCAGTTCACACAGCGCCCGAGCGCCATGCAGCACTTCGGTTCCCAACCCTGCCTCGCGCACCCGCCGCTGCAGTGCCGAAGCTTGCACGGCCTCCGACATCGCGGCGAACCGCGGGCGCCACTGCAGACACTGGGCAAACAAATCGTCCATGCGGCTGTGCGCGGTAAGCGCCACGACCTGGAACCGCTCGGGATGGCGCGACAGCACGTCAAGCGTGCTGGCCCCGACGGAGCCGGTGGAGCCCAGGATGCACACGCGCTGCAAGGGTTTCATGCGGTTGCTCAAAGAGAACTGATGGCCAGCGCCAGCGGAAACACCGGCAGCAAGGCGTCAATGCGGTCCAGCACCCCGCCGTGGCCGGGCAGAAGCCGGCTGCTGTCTTTGGCGCCCGCGCTGCGCTTGACCAGAGACTCCACCAAGTCGCCCACGACGCTCATGCCCGTCAGGAACAGGAGCGCCAACGCCATGCCGGCCATGCCCAGACGGGCTTCCAGCCGCGTGTACAGACTGGCCGAGTCGACGACGAATGCCCGGTCCAGGGCGAGCCAGAACGCGGCCAGTAGCAATACGCCTGCCATGCCGCTCCACACACCTTCCCAGCTCTTGCCGGGGCTGATCGCCGGCGCGAGCTTGCGCCTGCCCAAGGTCCGGCCGCCAAAGTAGGCGGCAATGTCGGCGGCCCAGACCAGGCAGAAGATGGAGAGGATGAAGTTGATGCCGGCAGCCTTTGCGCTTGCAAGCGCCAGCCACGCGGTCCACAGGCCCACCAGCCCCAGCCCGGCGCGCAGAGTCCGCGACAGTGCCGGCCATCCCGCGGGCCCGGCATAAAGCGCCCAGGCGCCGCCCAACACCCAGACTACCGTTGCCACCCACCACGCCACAGCAGGCGCGGCGCCCGACCAGCCGGCCCACAGCGCGGCACCGCAAACCAAGGCCAGCACGACGCCCAAAATCACGGCGGAATGGCCAGCCATGCCGTTGAGGCGCGACCACTCCCAGCCAGCCGCTCCGATCATCGCGAGAGTGAGCACCGCGAACGGCCACACCATTGGAGCCAGCAGCGCGGGAAGTAGCACGCCCAGCAGCACGATGGCGGTTATGACGCGCTGCTTCAGCATGGCAGTGGCATCAGCCCTGCCGGGCCTCAAGCGGCGCGGTGTCTTTCACACCGCCGAAGCGACGGTCCCTGCGTGCGTACTCGGCAAGTGCGGCGTCCAGGGCGGCCTCGTCGAAGTCGGGCCACAGGCAGTCGATGAACACAAACTCCGAGTACGCGGCCTGCCACAGCAGGAAGTTGCTGACCCGGATCTCACCGCCCGTGCGGATGAACAGGTCGGGATCCGGTGCATGGCTGAGCGCCATGTAGCGGCCGAGCACGGCCTCGTCCAGATCTTCCGGCGCGACACCATCGCGCATGGCGCGCTTGCAGGCCTGCACAATGTCCCAGCGGCCACCATAGGCGAAGCACACCGACAGGGTGATGCGCTTGTTCTCGTGTGTCACGGACTCGGCCTGTTCCCATGCTGCACGAAGCTTGTCCGACACCTGGGTGCGATCCCCCACGATTCGGATGCGTACGCCGCGGTCGGCGAGCTTGGTGAGGTACTTGGCCACCGCCACGAGCACGAGCCCCATGAGCCCGGTCACCTCTTCGGTCGGCCTTTTCCAGTTCTCGGACGAGAACGCGTAGACGGTAAGGTATTCGACACCCCGGTCGGCGCAGGTCAGCACGGTCTTCACTAGCGAATCAACGCCCGCCTTGTGGCCGAAGAATCGCGGCATGAACCGCTTGCGCGCCCAACGGCCGTTACCGTCCATCACGATGGCCACATGGCGTGGGATCGCGGAAGACTGCACGGAGTTGCGGTCGGACATCGACATCGGCAAGCGCAGGACGTCGGTCAGACGGCCATGATTTCGGCTTCCTTCGCCGCGACCAGGCGGTCTACCTCGGCGATGGTCCGGTCGGTGAGCTTCTGCAGGTCATCCAGCGAGCGGCGTTCCTCATCCTCACCAATCTGCTTGTCCTTGAGCAGCTTCTTGGCATGCTCGTTCGAGTCGCGGCGGATGTTGCGCACGGCCACCTTGGCGTCCTCGCCCTCACGGTGCACCACCTTCGTCAACTCACGACGGCGCTCCTCGGTGAGTGGCGGCATGGGCACGCGCAGAAGGTCGCCCTGCGCAGCAGGGTTGAGGCCCAGGTCGCTTTCACGAATCGCCTTCTCGATCTTCGACCCCATGCCCTTCTCCCACGGCTGCACGCTGATCGTGCGCGCGTCCAGCAGTGAAACGTTCGCCACCTGGCTGATGGGCACCATGGAGCCGTAGTACTCCACGTGCACCTGATCCAGGATGCCGGGATGCGCACGCCCGGTGCGCACCTTCTGCAACTCGGTCTTCAATGCCTCGATGGAGCGGGCCATCTTGGCTTCCGCGGTCTTCTTGATTTCGGCAATGCTCATGGTCGTTCCCTTGCCATCAAACGTGAACGAGAGTCCCTTCGTCCTCGCCGAGCACGACGCGGCGCAGCGCGCCCGGCTTGAAGATGCTGAACACCTTGATCGGCAGCTTCTGATCGCGGCACAGGGCGAACGCGGTGGCGTCCAGCACCTGAAGGTTGCGGGTGATGGCCTCGTCGAAAGTGATCTGGCTGTAGCGGATGGCCTCGGGATCTTTCTTCGGGTCGGCGGTGTAAACGCCGTCGACCTTGGTGGCCTTCAGGACGATCTGCGCGCCAATTTCCGCGCCGCGCAGCGCGGCTGCGGTGTCGGTAGTGAAGAAGGGGTTGCCGGTGCCGGCCGCGAACACCACCACCTTGCCCTCCTCAAGGTACTGCAATGCCTTGGGTCGCACGTACGGCTCGACCACCTGCTCGATGCTGATGGCCGACATCACGCGCGCCGTCATGCCCTCCTGCCGCATGGTGTCGGCCAGCGCCAACGAGTTCATCACCGTAGCCAGCATGCCCATGTAGTCGGCGGTGGCGCGGTCCATGCCCACCGAACCGCCTGCCACTCCGCGGAAGATGTTGCCCCCGCCGATGACCACGGCCAACTCGCAGCCGAGCTGCATGACCTCTTGCACCTCTCGCACGATGCGCACGATGGTGGCGCGGTTGATGCCATAGGCATCATCGCCCATCAACGCCTCGCCGGAGAGTTTGAGGAGGATGCGCTTGTACGCAGGCATTCGCTGGGCTCCTGTGGCCGTGTCTCTTGTGTCGCGCAAGTCTAATCGCCCAAGGAGGTCGCGCCCCCTTGAATCACACTGTCAATGCAGGACGTCATGCGCCCTTGGCGGCAGCCACCTGGGCGGCGACCTCGGCAGCAAAGTCGTCGGTGCGCTTTTCGATGCCCTCGCCGACCACGTACAGAGTGAAACCCTTCACCTTCGTGTTGGCAGCCTTGAGCATCTGCTCGACGGTCTGCTTGTCGTTCTTGACGAAGGATTGGTTGAACAGGCTCACTTCCTTCAGAAACTTCTGCACTGAGCCCTCCACCATCTTGGCCACGATGTCCGCGGGCTTACCGGATTCGGCGGCTTTCTGCTGGGCGATGGAGCGCTCCTTGTCCACCAAATCGGCGGGGACGTCGGCCGAGGACAGTGCGACCGGCTTCATCGCGGCCACGTGCATGGCCACGTCTTTGGCGGCCACGTCGTCACCTTCGAACTCGACCATCACACCAATGCGCGTGCCGTGCAGGTAGCTGGTGATTGCGCCACCGCTTGCATATCGCTTGAAGCGGCGCACCGTCATGTTTTCGCCGATCTTGCCGATCAGACCCCGGCGCACGTCTTCGACCGTGGGGCCAAATCCGTCTTGCGAATAGGGCAGCGAGGCGACCGCCGGCACGTCGGCTGGGTTGCTCTTCGCCACCAGCTCGGCCACGGCCTTGGCGAAAGCCAGGAAGGAGTCATTCTTCGACACGAAGTCGGTTTCGCAGTTGACCTCCACCAGTGCACCCGTGGCGCCATCGACGAAGGACGCCACAACGCCCTCGGCGGTAATGCGCGAGGCCGCCTTGCCAGCCTTGCTCCCCAGCTTTACCCGCAGGATTTCCTCGGCCTTGTCCATGTCGCCTTCGGCCTCAGTGAGGGCCTTCTTGCATTCCATCATCGGCGCATCGGTCTTGGCGCGCAGCTCGGCGACCATGCTTGCGGTGATTGCAGCCATGCTTGTCTTCTCCGTTTGCTCAGAAAGCCGCCGGGCAGCACATCGCTGCAGGGCGGCGGAATCAACCGAAAAAAGGGGGCTGACACAGCCCCCTTGTTCGACTCACCAGCTCAGTGAGCGAGGGCGCGCGTCAAGCCGCTTCGTTGACTTCCACGAACTCGTCACCCTCGCCACCGGCCGGCTGCACCAGCTCATTGGTGGCGTTCGCCTTGCCTTCCAGGACGGCGTCGGCCACGGCGCGGGCATAGAGAGCCACGGCCTTGGAGGAGTCGTCGTTGCCAGGGATGACATAGCTAATGCCGTCGGGAGAGTGGTTCGAGTCGACCACCCCCACCACCGGGATGCCGAGCTTGATTGCCTCAGCGATGGCAATCTTGTGGTAGCCCACATCGATGACGAACAGCGCGTCGGGCAGCGCATTCATGTCCTGGATGCCACCGATGTCCTTCTCGAGCTTGGCGATCTCCCGCTGGAACATCAGCTGTTCCTTCTTCGTGCGGGTGTCGGCACCCGCTTCGGCCTGGGCTTGCATGTCCTTCAGGCGCTTGAGCGAGCCCTTGACAGTCTTGAAGTTGGTTAGCATGCCGCCGAGCCAGCGCTGGTCGACGAAGGGCATGCTGGCGCGGCGGGCCTCCTGGGCGATAACTTCGCGAGCCTGGCGCTTGGTACCCACCATGAGAATGGTGCCGCGGCGCGATGCCAGCTGGCGCACGAACTTCATCGCACCCTCGAAGAGCGGCTGCGTCTTCTCGAGGTTGATGATGTGGATCTTGTTGCGATGGCCATAAATGTAGGGGGCCATCTTGGGATTCCAGAAGCGCGTTTGGTGCCCGAAATGGACGCCGGCTTCCAGCATTTCACGCATGCTGACAGTCATGGGAACTCCGAAGGTTGTGTCTAGAATCCGGCTCGAATCGCGCATGCAGGTCGACCCTGTCGATGCATCCGCAACACCTTTGAACAGCCGGGCTCGCGATTTGTTTCTCCGGCCGCCTCGCCTCGTGCGACCCAGCATCCGGATAAACCGGTCAAGTATATCAGCCCGATGATTCCCGACCTGATCGCCGCTCGCGGCGAAATCCTGTCCGGCTGCGCCGCAGAGTACCTGCTGGAGCTTGCGCTGGTTGCAGCCGACAGCGAGGCCGGTCGATACGCGTTCATCCGCCGCTTCGATGCAATAGCGCTTGCGGCGGCGCGCAGCGTCGATGCGCAGTTCGCCGCCGGAGCGCCACTGCCACCACTTGCCGGCTTGGCTGTTAGCGTCAAGGATTTGTTTGACGTGCAAGGTCAGCCCACCACTGCCGGCTCGCGGGTGTTGGCCTGCACCGCGCCCGCAGCGCACGACAGCGCCGCGGTGGCCCG
>CBFHAS010000104.1:0-15755 GCA_965653625.1 uncultured Burkholderiaceae bacterium
GCAAGGAAAGCCCCGGCGGGCTTCGTGACCTGCAGGTGCTCATTTGGGTGGCGCGCGCAGCCGGCCTCGGCAAGACCTGGTCCGAGCTCGCCGCCAAGGGGCTGATCACGGCGTTCGAGGTGAAGCAGCTGCAACGCAACGAAGGCCTGTTGCGGCTCATTCGGGCGCGGCTGCATATGGTGGCCGGCCGGCGCGAGGACCGGCTGGTGTTCGACCTGCAGACGGCCGTGGCCGAAAGCTTCGGCTACGAGGCCACCCGGGGACAGCGCGTCTCCGAGATGCTGATGCGCCGCTACTACTGGGCCGCCAAGGCCGTGGCTCAGCTGAACCAGATCCTCATGTTCAACATCGAGGAGCAGGTCACGGGCACGCAGGATGCACCCATGCGGCCCATCGACGACAAGTTTTTCGAGCGCGGCGGCATGCTGGAGGTCGCCAGCGACGACCTGTACGAGCGCGACCGCAACGCCATCCTGGAAACCTTCTACCAGACCACCTTCGGCCCCAAGGGGCTGTCGCCGCGCACGCTTCGGGCGCTTTACAACGCGCGCGAACTGATGAACTCGCAATGGCGTCGCGACCCGGCGAACCGCGCCGCCTTCATGAAAATTTTGCGCGCGCCCGAAGGCCAGACGCATGCCTTCCGCCTGATGAACCAGACCTCGGTGCTGGGCCGTTACCTGTGGGTGTTCCGCCGCATCGTCGGGCAGATGCAGCATGACCTGTTCCACGTGTACACCGTGGACCAGCACATCCTCATGGTGCTTCGCAATGTGCGGCGCTTCTTCATCCCGGAGCATGCGCACGAGTACCCGTTCTGCTCCCAGCTCGCCGCGCAGTGGGACAGGCCCTACCTGCTGTACGTGGCGGCGCTGTTCCACGACGTGGCCAAGGGCCGAGGCGGCGACCACTCCGACCTGGGCGCCATGGAGGTGCGCCGTTTCTGCCGTGAACATGACATCGGCAAAGATGATGCCTCGCTCATCGAGTTCCTTGTGCAGCGGCACCTCACCATGTCGCGCATCGCGCAGAAGGAAGATCTGTCCGACCCGGAGGTGATCAGCACCTTCGCCCGGCTCGTGGGCACCGAGCGTCGCCTGACCGCGCTGTACCTGCTCACCGTGGCCGACATCCGGGGCACCAGCCCCAAGGTGTGGAACGCCTGGAAAGGCAAACTTCTGGAAGACCTGTATCGCCTGACGTTGCGGGCCCTGGGCGGCGCGCGGTTGAATGTCGATGCCGATATCGAGGCGCGCAAGCAGGAGGCGCGGCACACGCTGAACCTCTACTCGCTGCTGCCCGACACCGAAGCGGCGCTGTGGAAGACGCTGGAGGTCAGCTACTTCGCGCGCCACGACGCCGGCGACATCGCCTGGCACGCACGCTCGCTGTACCGGCACGTTGAAACCCGCGAGCCGATGGTGCGTGCACGGCTGTCCTCGGTGGGCGAAGGGCTCCAGGTGCTGGTGTACTCACCGGACCGGCCCGACCTTTTCGCCCGCATCTGCGGCTACTTCGACAGCGCGGGCTTCAACATCCTCGACGCCAAGGTGCACACCACCAAGGCCGGCTACGCGCTGGACACCTTCCAGGTGACGAGCCCCACCCTCGAACCGCACTACCGCGACATCATCTCGCTGGTGGAGACCCAGCTCGCGCAGGCACTGGAGGCCACCGGCGCGCTGCCCGAGCCCAGTAGGGGGCGCTTGTCGCGACGGGTGAAATCGTTCCCCATCACGCCCCGCGTCACGCTGCGGCCCGATGAGCGCGCCCAACGCTGGTTGCTCGGCGTGTCCACCAGCGACCGTTCCGGCCTGCTGTACAGCATCGCCCGCGTCCTGGCCCGTCACCACATCAACTTGCAGCTGGCCAAGATCACGACGCTCGGCGAGCGGGTGGAAGACACCTTCCTCATCGACGGCTCGGCGCTGCAGCAGAACAGAACGCAGTTGGAAATCGAGAGCGAGCTGCTCGACGCCATCACGCCGTAAGGGGCGCCGCGCGCACCTCGCGGGCTCAACTGACGCCCGGTCACGCAACAGCGGCGAGTCCGTTGCTCGCGTCCCGCGCCCATGTCGCCCCGATGCCTCCAGCAGATGAGGTGCGCTGCTCGTCCACCCAAAGACTCCTGGAATTCCAGCAAGCCCTTGGATCACCCACCATAAGACGAAGGCCCGGCAACGCCGGGCCTTCGCATGACTCGCCGAGCGGGCGGATCAGCCCATGTGCAGGCCGCCGTTGACGGAGAAATCGGCACCCGTGGTGAAGCCTGAATCATCCGAAGCCAGCCAAGCCACGATGGAGGCGATCTCCTCCGGCTGGCCCAGGCGCTTGACCGGGATGCCGGCGATGATCTTCTCCAGCACGTCCTGGCGGACGGCCTTGACCATCTCGGTGGCAATGTAGCCGGGGCTCACCGTGTTGACCGTCACGCCCTTGTTGGCCACTTCCTGCGCCAGGGCCATCGTGAAGCCGTGCATGCCGGCCTTGGCGGCGGAGTAGTTGGTCTGGCCAAACTGGCCCTTCTCGCCGTTCACCGAGCTGATGTTGATGATGCGGCCCCAGCCGCGCTCAAGCATGTCTTCGATGACCTGCTTGGTCACGTTGAACAGGCTGGTGAGGTTGGTTTCGATGACCGCGTCCCAGTCGGCGCGGCTCATCTTGCGGAACACGCCGTCACGCGTGATGCCGGCGTTGTTGACCAGCACGTCGACCGGGCCGTGCTCCGCCTTGGCCTTCTGAAAGGCGGTGACCGTGGAGTCCCAGTCGCCCACGTTGCCCGCCGATGCGTAGAACGTGTAGCCGAGGGCCTTCTGCTCGCCCAGCCACTTCTCGTAGTCGCGGCTGGGGCCGCAACCGGCGATCACCTTGAAGCCATCCTTGTGCAGGCGCTGGCACATCGAGGTGCCGATGCCGCCCATGCCGCCTGTTACGTACGCCAATTTCTGAGCCATATGTCTTCTCCTTCTCCTTGTTGTGCTGCCTCGAACATGCCCGCAGCGTCTTCGCGCGGGGCATGCGGGTCAAGCGGGTTTTCCCACTGGGGGGCGCGATTACCGCTCCACTGTCAACGCGACGCCCATGCCGCCGCCGATGCACAGCGAGGCAATGCCCTTCTTGGCATTGCACTTCTGCATCTCGTGCAGCAGGGTCACAAGGATGCGGCATCCCGAGGCACCGATGGGGTGGCCGATGGCAATGGCGCCGCCGTTCACGTTGACCTTGCTGGTGTCCCAGCCCATCTCTTTATGCACCGCGCAGGCTTGCGCGGCGAAGGCCTCGTTGATTTCGAGGAGGTCCAGGTCGGTCGCCTTCCAGCCGGCGCGCTGCAGCGCGCGCTGCGATGCGGGCACCGGGCCCATGCCCATCATGGCCGGGTCGATGCCCGCCGACGCGTAGCTCGCGATGCGCGCCAGCGGGGTGAGGCCCAGCTGGTCAGCCTTCTTGGCCGTCATGACGACCACTCCGGCGGCGCCGTCGTTGATGCCCGATGCATTGCCCGCGGTCACGCTGCCCGCCTTGTCGAACGCGGGGCGCAGGCCGGCCAGCGCCTCGGCGTTGCTCTTGCGATTGATGAACTCGTCCTTGTCGAAGACGACGGGGTCGCCCTTCTTCTGCGGGATGGTGAAGGGAACGATCTCGTCCTTGAAGCGCCCGGCATCCTGCGCGGCGGCGGCCTTCTGCTGCGAGGCGAGCGCAAGCGCGTCCTGCTCCTCGCGGCCGATGCCGTACTTCTTGGCCACGTTTTCCGCCGTGATGCCCATGTGGTACTGGTTGTACACGTCCCACAGGCCGTCCACGATCATGGAGTCGACCAGCTTCCAGTCGCCCATGCGCTGGCCGTCTCGGGAGCCGGGCAGCACGTGGGGCGCGAGGCTCATGTTCTCCTGTCCACCGGCGATCACGATCTCGGAGTCGCCGTCGCGGATGGCCTGGGTGGCCAGCATCACGGCCTTCAGGCCCGAACCGCACACCTTGTTGATCGTCATCGCCGGCACGCCGTGCGGCAGCCCGGCCTTGACGACCGTCTGGCGCGCAGGGTTCTGGCCGGCGCCGGCCTGCAGCACCTGGCCGAGGATCACCTCGTTGATCTGCTCGGCCGACAGCTTGGCGCGCTTGAGCAGCTCCGCGACGACCGCTGCGCCGAGTTCGGGGGCCGGGGTCTTCGCGAGGGTGCCGCCGAACTTGCCCACGGCTGTGCGGGCGGCGGCGACGATGACGATGTCGGTGGTCATGACAGTCTCCAATGGTGGACGGGGGGAGTGACGGGGGGATGAAAGTGTCAGGCTTTCTGCTTGACGTAGCGGCCCGGTGCAGGTTCGATGTGCTTGTACTTCCGATTGCCCGGGCTCTCGGGCGCCGCAATCTGCTTGCCGGCGTAAGCCTTGAGCCAGTCGGCCCAGTCGGGCCACCAGCTTCCCTGGTGCTCTCCGGCCTGGTCGTACCAACTCGCGGCAGCGCTCGGCAGTGCCTTGCCTTTGCCGACCCAGTAGCTGCGCTTTTTCTTGGCTGGCGGGTTGATCACGCCGGCGATGTGGCCGGAAGCGCCGAGCACGAAGCGCTTCTCGCCCTTGAGAACCTGCACATTGCGGTAGGCGCCGTCCCAAGGAACGATGTGATCCTCCTTGGAGGCGTAGATGTAGGCGGGCGCGTCAACGAGGCTCAGGTCGAGCTTCTGGCCGCAGACCGTCAACTTGCCGGGCTTGACGAGGTTGTTTTCCAGGTAGGTGTGCCGCAGATACCAGCAGAACATCGGCCCGGGCAGGTTGGTGCTGTCGCTGTTCCAGTACAGCAGGTCGAAGGGGGGCGGCGTTTCGCCCTTCAGATAGTTGCCGACGACGTAGTTCCACACCAGGTCGTTGGGCCGCAGGAAGCTGAAGGTCGATGCCAGCTCCTGGCCGCGCAGCACGCCGCCTTCGGTGGGGCTGGCCGCGCCGATGGTCATCTCGCGCATCTGCACGCTGGCCTCGTCGATGAAGAGATCCAGCATCCCCGTCTCGCTGAAGTCGAGGAAGGTGGTCAGCAGCGTCATGCTGGCTGCGGGCTTCTCGCCGCGGCCGGCCAGCACGGCCAGCGAGGTCGCGAGGAGGGTGCCGCCGATGCAAAAACCGAGCGTGTTGATCTTCTGCGAACCGCTGATCTCCTGCACCGCCCCCATGGCGCGGATGGCGCCGTTGTCGATGTAGTCGTCCCAGGTCACCGCCGCCATGCTCTCATCGGCGTTGCGCCAGCTGACGACGAACAGCCGATGCCCCTGCTCCAGCGTGTAGCGGATGAGCGAGTTCTCCGGCTGGAGGTCGAGGATGTAGTACTTGTTGATGCAAGGCGGCACGAAGAGCATGGGCGTCTCGTACACCTTGGCAGTGAGCGGCTTGTATTCGATGAGCTGGAACAGCTCGTTCTCGAACACGACGCTGCCCTCGGTGGTGGCCACGTTGACCCCGACCTCGAACACGCTCTCGTCAGTTTGCGAGACGCGCCCCTGCTGCACATCCTTCAGCAACTGCCGCACACCCTTGGTGATGCTTTCACCCTGGGTTTCCAGGGCCTTGCGCTGGGCCTCGGGATTGAGCGCCAAGTAGTTGGCCGGCGAGGCGGCTTCGATCCACTGCTGCACCGCGAAGCGGATGCGCGCCCGCGTCTTCTCGTCACCCTGCACCTGCTCGGCCAGTTGCAGCAGCGTGCGGGCGTTGAGGAGGTACATCTGGGCCACGTAGGCAGCGGCAGGGTTCTCGACCCAATCGCTGGCGTGAAAGCGCCTGTCGCCAATGACCGGCTTGGCGCTCGAATCATTGGCCGCGGGCGGGGTTTGGATTCGCTGCAGCGACTGATTCCAGAGTTCGGCGGCCTCCTTGATGTAGTCGGCCTGGACCTGGGTGACGGCAGGCAGCGGCAGGTTCAAGCCCTGCATCGCCTTCCATACCTCGCCGACATTCGAGCCGAAGGCCCGGGCGCTATCGCTCAATTCGGGCACTGCGCCCGCGGACAGAGGCTTGCTGCTCACGCGTCTCCTCGCTTTTCAATGCGGATGTGTGAAGCTCTGCACGTTGTACGCCGGATGGTTCACCCCCGTCATGAGCGTGCATTTCACATTGTAGTCAGCATTTTCGGAATACGGCATGTACTTGGTGGCTATTGCGTGGATCTACGTCGTCCTCATGATGTCCGTCGCCGAAGCGGGCAGCCGCGATGGCACCGTGCTCGGTGCGGCATTCACCTTTTTGCTCTATGGGGTGGGCCCGCTGGCGATCGTGCTTTACATCCTGGGCACGCCAGCGCGCCGCCGCCGGCGAAGCGAGCGGGAGGCCGCCGCAGAACGCGTGGCCGCCTCAGCTCAGCAGCCAGGCGCAGGCGACCATGCGGCCGGTGAGGCGCTCCCGGCGGAACGAGAAGAACCTTGACGCGTCCTCGACGGTGCACCAGTGCCCGCCGATCACCGTGCGCACCCCGCAGCGCGAAAGCCGGTCGCGCGCCAGCCGAGGCAGGTCGGCCAGCCATTTTTCGGGCCCAAGCGGGCGCCAGCGCTGGGGATCGGCCGCGTCGATCGATGCACCGAAGGCCCGCAACACATCGGTACCGACCTCGAATCGCCGCGGGCCGATGCACGGCCCCATCCACGCCTGGATGTCGCTGGCGCCGCATCGCGTGGCATCGGTGAGCGCCGCCACCGTGTTCTCCAGCACGCCAGCGGCCAGCCCGCGCCAGCCGGCGTGCGCCGCCGCCACGCCACCCGGCGCGGCCAGCAGCACGGGGAGGCAGTCGGCCACCTGAACCGTGCAGGCGACCCCCGGCTCGGTCGTGAGGGAGGCATCCGCCTGGTGGACCGGTGCATTCGGGCGGGTGTCCTCGCCTGTCAGGCGCACGACCTGCGCGCTGTGCACCTGGTCCAGGTAGACCGGCGTGGCACCGATCACCCGGGCCAGCAAGGCTTGGTTGCGCAGCACGGACTCGTCGCTGTCGCCCAGGCCGGCGCGCACGTTCATGCTGTCGAAAGGCACCGCGCTGAAGCCGCCGCGCCGCGTGGTCATCACCGCGCCCACACCGGGCGCAACCCAGTCGGGAACGAGCCAATCAGGGTGCATCGGGGCAGGCAGAGGGCTGTGTGGAGACAAAGGCGTCGAGTTGCATGCACGACTCGAACACCCGCATGACGGTGGGAACGCGGTCCAGTCGGCAATCCATGCGCTGCGCATTGAAGATCTGCGGCACCAGCACGGCATCGGCCAGCGTGGGCGTGTCGCCGTGACAGAAGCGGCCGGTGTCGGGGTGCCCGGCGAGCTGGCGCTCGAGGACACCAAGGCCCGATTCCGTCCAGTGGCGATACCAGCGGTTCTTGTCCTCCTCGGACACCTTCATCTCGCGCACCAGGTAGCGCAGCACGCGCAGGTTGTTGAGGGGGTGGATCTCGCAGGCCACATCCAGGGCCAGTGCCCGTACCCTCGCCCGCCCGGCGGGGTCGGCCGGCAGAAGGGGCGGCTGCGGGTGTGTTTCCTCCAGGTACTCGATGATGGAGAGCGACTGGGCCAGAAGCCGGCCGTCGTCGTCCTTGAGCAACGGCACCAGCCGAGCCGCCGACATGTCGGTGAAGGGCGGGCCAAGCTGCTCGCTCTTGAGCAGATGGATCGGCACGTAGCGGTAGCTCAGCCCCTTGAGCGCGAGCGCGATGCGCACGCGGTAGGAGGCGGAGGAGCGAAAGTAGTTGTAGAGCTCCATCGACTCACCTCCAGCTCAGCGGCCCACGACCTGGACTTCCAGCGCACTTACGCCGTCGACCTTCGCTTGCAGCGTGTCGCCGGGCTGCACTTCGGCCACGCCTTCGGGCGTGCCGGTGAAGAGCAGGTCGCCGGGCGCCAGCTCCCACGCAGCAGACACGTGGGCGACGATCTCCGGCACGCTCCAGATCATCTTGCCGATGCGGCTGGACTGGCGCAGCTCGCCGTTCACGCGCAGCTCGATGGCCGACTCGGGCCCCAGCCGGCACTGCGCCGCGGGCACGATGGCGCTGATCGGCGCCGAAAGGTCGAAGCCCTTGGCGATGCACCAGGGGCGGCCCTGCTTCTTCATGTCGGCCTGCAGGTCGCGGCGGGTCATGTCCAGGCCGACCGCGTAGCCCCACACGTGATCCAGCGCACGTTCGGCGGGGATGTCGCGGCCGCCGCGGCCGATGGCGACGACCAGTTCCACCTCGTGGTGAAGGCTTTGCGTGAGGCTCGGATACGGCATGCGCGCCGGGCCGCCTTCAGCCGCGGGCAATACGGCATCCGCCGGCTTCATGAAGAAGAACGGGAGTTCGCGGCTGGTGGCGCCCATCTCGAGCGCATGCTCGACGTAATTGCGGCCCACGCAGTAGATGCGGTGGACGGGGAACTGGTCGCCGGATGCCGCTTGCCGGACGGGCACCGCAACCACGGGTGGCGTGGGAATGACATGAGCCATGAACAATGCCTCCAAACGACGGGCGGCATGATGCCACGCAGCCTGTGTCCCCTCGGGGGCGGCGGCTAAACTCGTTCGATGTTCCAAGCGCGCAGCATCAAGCACTGCAAGGCCTGCGGCGGCGAGGCGCGGTACAGCATTCCTGTGGACGACAACCGCGAGCGTGCGGTGTGCGAGGTGTGCGGAACGATCCACTACGAGAACCCGCTCAACGTCGTGGGTACCGTCCCGGCCTGGAACGACAAGGTCCTTCTGTGTCGCCGCAACATCGAGCCGCGCTACGGTCTGTGGACACTGCCGGCCGGCTTCATGGAGCTGGGCGAAACCACGTCGCAAGGCGCATTGCGCGAAACCGAGGAAGAAGCAGGAGCGCGCGTGGACCTCCTCGGGCTGTTTGCTGTGCTGAATGTTGTGGCCGTGGGGCAGGTGCACCTGTTCTACCGCGCCAGCCTGCGCGACACCGACTTCGCACCCGGGCCTGAAACCATTGAAGCCCGGCTGTTCCGCGAGGACGAGGTGCCGTGGGAGGACCTGGCGTTTCGCACCGTGCGCGAAACGCTGCGCTTCTACTTCGAAGACCGCCAGCGCGGGCAGTTCGAACTGCATTGCGCGGACATCGGGTGACACCGCGCTTATGAGCAGTACCCCCACGATCAGCGGCACGCAGTCGCCGCAAGCCGGCAGCGTGCAGCGTCTGCGTGAAGACCTGGTCCACCCCGATCCCTTGCTCGATTGCCTGGTGGAGGTGTGCCGGCTGCATGGCCAGGCCGCTTCGCGCGCTTCCCTCAGCGCCGGGCTGCCGCTGGACGCGGAAAACCAGGGCCGGCTCACACTGGAGCTGGCCGAACGCGCCGCGGCCCGCGCCGGCATGGCCACCCGGCTGCAGCGGGTGTCGCTGACGCAGATCGACACGGCCACGCTGCCCGCCATCCTGATCCTGCGCGACAACCAGGCTTGCGTGCTGCTTGGCTGGGAGGACGAAGAGGCCGGCATCCGGCGCGCCCGCCTGCTGCTGCCCGAGACAGGCCAGGGCTCGGTGAGCTTGTCCGCCGACGAATTGGCCGGCCGCTACACCGGCGTGACGCTGTTCCTTCGGCCGCACTTCCGCTTCGATGCGCGAACGCCCGAGGTGCGGCGGCCGGCGGCGCGCCATTGGTTCTGGAGCGCGATAGTCGCGCAGCGCTTCGTCTACCGCGATGTGCTCTGGGCCGCGCTGCTCGTGAACCTGTTCGCGCTGGCCTTTCCGCTCTTCTCGATGAACGTGTATGACCGCGTGGTGCCCAACCAAGCGGTGGAAACGCTCTGGACGCTGTCACTTGGCGTGGTGCTCGTGCTGGGCGCAGATCTGTTCATGCGCATCCTGCGCAGCCGCTTCGTCGACGAGGCCAGCGCGCGCATCGACGTGCAGATCTCCTCCACATTGATGGAAAGGGTGCTCGGCATGCGGCTGGAGCACCGGCCGGAATCGGTGGGCTCGTTCGCGGCCAACCTGCGCGGCTTCGAGCAGGTGCGCGACTTCATCGCCTCCTCCACCGTCACCGCCCTGGTCGACCTGCCCTTTGCGCTGCTGTTCATCGGCGTGATGTCGTGGATCTCGCTCTGGCTCGCTGTGCCCGTGGTCGTGGCCTTCGGCTTCATCGTGCTGATGGGCTGGGTGCTGCAGCACAGGCTGCACCAGCTGTCCGAGACCACGTACAAGGCAAGCGCGCTGCGCAACGCCACGCTGGTGGAAGGCCTCGCCGCCATCGAGACCATCAAGTCGCAGGGCGCGGAGAGCATCGTGCAAGCCCGGTGGGAACGCACCAACGGCTTTCTCGCCCGCACCAACGTGAAGATGCGCGCCCTGTCGGCTTCAGCCATGTACACCACCGCCACGCTGGCGCAAGGGGTGTCGGTGGCCATCATCCTGGTGGGCGTGTATCTCATCGGGCAACGCGAGCTGACCATGGGTGCGCTCATCGCGGCCACCATGCTGGGCTCCCGCGCACTGGCGCCGGCCGGCCAGATCGTGGGCCTGCTGATGCAGTACCAGGGCGCGCGCACCGCGCTGGAGTCGCTGAACAAAATCATGGAGCGGCCGGTGGAGCGGCCGGACGGCGACACCTTCATCCACCGTGCGCAACTGCGTGGCGACATCGAATTCCGCAACGTCAAGTTTGCTTACCCGAACCGGCAGGACGCCGTCATCGAAGGCATCAGCTTCAAGATTGCCGCGGGCGAGCGGGTGGCGCTGATCGGGCGCGTGGGCTCGGGCAAATCCACGATGCAGCGGCTGATCATGGGGCTCTACCAGCCCACCGAAGGCGCCGTGCTGATCGACGGCATCGATTTGCGCCAGCTTGACCCGGCCGACGTGCGGCGCAACTGCGCTCACGTCTCGCAGGACGTGACGCTGTTCTACGGGACGCTGCGCGAGAACATCGCCTTCGGCATGCCGTATGCCGACGACTCGGCCATCGTGGCCGCAGCCGAGGTGGCAGGCATGAGCGAGTTCGTGAACCGGCATCCGCGCGGCTTCGACATGGCGGTGGGCGAGCGCGGAGAGCTGCTCTCCGGCGGTCAGCGCCAGGGCGTGGGCATCGCGCGCGCCGTGCTGCACAACGCCCCCATCCTGCTGCTCGACGAGCCCACGAGCGCGATGGATTTCTCCACCGAGGCCCAGATCACCGCAAGCATGGCCACGTTCGCACACCACAAGACCGTGGTACTGGTGACGCATCGCACTTCCATGCTGGCGATGGTGAACCGCGTGATCGTGGTCGACGGCGGCAAGGTCGTCGCCGACGGGCCGCGCGACCGCATCATGGAAGCGCTGGCGAGCGGCCGCATCGCGCGCGCAGCCTGAGGTTGCCATGGCCCGCCTTCGCGCTTCGCTGCAGGCCCTGTCGCGGCTGCTCTTCGGCCCGCCCACCGAAGAGTCCGCGCCGGCCGGCTTTCGCAGCTTCGAGCAGGAGGCGCAAGCGGTGATGTCACGCGGCGGCACGCAGCGCGCCCAGGCCATCGTGCGCGCCGCCGTGGTGGTGGTTCTGCTGCTCATCGTGTGGGCCTCGCTCGCGCAGGTGGAGGAAGTGACCCGCGGCGACGGCAAGGTCATTCCTTCGCGCCAGCTGCAGGTCGTGCAATCGCTGGACGGCGGCGTGGTCTCCGAGATCCTGGTGCAGGAGGGCCAGCTCGTGGAAGCCGGCCAACTGCTGCTGCGCATTGACGAAACACGCGCCACGTCTGGTGTGCGCGAGAGTGCGGCGCAGGGCTTCGCGCTGCGCGCGCGGCAGGCGCGTTTGCGAGCGCTGGCAGAAGGAGCCGCCTTCCGGCCACCCGCCATGCGCGCAGGCGATGCCGAGGAGCAGCGCATCGTCCAAGAGGAGCAGCGCCTCTACGAAAGCCGCCTCTCCGAGCTGCGCACGCTGCTGGCCATCAACGAGCAGCAACGGCAGCAGCGGCAGCAGGAGCTTTCGGAAATGCGGGCCCGCCGCGCATCGGCCGAGCGGCAGCTGGAGCTGGCGCAGCAGGAGCTGACGAAGACCCGCCCGCTGTTGGCCACCGGCGCGGTGTCGGAAGTCGACATCCTTCGGTTGGAACGCGAGGTGTCCCGCTCGCGCGGCGACATGGAACAGGCCGGCGCACAGATCGCTCGTGTACAGGCGGCCATCCGCGAGGCAGACCGCAAGCTCCAGGAGACGGAAATCACGTTCCGCAACGAAGCCCGGCGAGACCTGGCCGAAGTGATGGGCAAGCTGAACGCGCTGAACGAAGGCGCTGTTGCCCTCGCCGACCGCGTGGACAAGGCGCAGGTCAAGAGCCCCGTGCGCGGCCGCGTCCAGCGCCTGCTGGCCAACACCGTGGGCGGCGTGGTGCAGCCGGGCAAGGACATCGTGGAGATCGTGCCTCTCGACGACCGCCTGGTCGTGGAGGCGCGCGTGCAGCCCAAGGACATCGCCTTCGTCCACCCCGGCCAGGACGCCACGGTGAAATTCACCGCCTACGACTTCTCGGTCTACGGCGGCCTGCCGGCGAAGGTGGAGAACATCAGCCCCGACACCGTGACGGATGAGCGCGGCAACGCGTACTACTTGGTGCGGGTTCGCACCACCGAAGCCGGCTTCAGCGAGAAGCTGCCGGTGATCCCCGGCATGACGGCGGAAGTGGACGTGCTGACCGGCAAGAAGACGGTCATGTCGTACCTGCTCAAGCCGGTGCTCAAGGCCAAGGCCTACGCGCTGCGCGAGCGCTGATCAGCGTCTCGCAAGACTCTCGCCATTCGAGCCCGGCACTCGGGCCCCGGGATGCACACGGTTCGCTTTCCTGACTGCGGCACCCTCGCCCGCATGGGCCAAGCCTCGCCTTATTCGCATGCAAGCCCAACGCTTCGGTGACCTCGTTCACGAAAGCGACCGGCTGCCGCACGCATAAGGACAGGTGCCGACTTACTCTGCCGCCCAAGCGCGCCAGAGCCTTGCGCGCGCGTTCGCATGCCTGCCTGAAAGCGCCCGTTTATGCCCATCCTCGCCCAGACCCATGCCGGCAAAGTCGTCGCCCTCTGGGGCAAGGCGCTCATCCGAGGCACGGACGGCAACATGCGCGTGCTCAAGCTGGGCGACATGGTCCAGCGCGGTGATGTGATCCTCACCACGCAGGACGGCATCGTGGAGCTGTCACCCCAAGATGGCCCGCGCATGGCCGCGGTGCCGCCGGCGGATGACGTCGACCGCGTCATCGCCTCCCTCGAGAACAACGACCCGACCGCCGCGACGGCCGCCACTGCCGGTGGCGACGGCGGGGAAATGGGCCCGGGGCTGCGCGTCGACCGGGTTGTGGAGACGGTGAGCTTCGCGGCCAATCTGCCAAGCAGCGGTGAAAGCCCATCGCGCGTGCAGGAGACCTTCGACGACAGTCGCAGCGCCGAAGCCGACGCGGCGCAGGAACCTCAGCCTGCCCCTGCGCCCTCACCCGCCCCCACCACATCGCAGGAACCGGCGCCGGCCCCGGCGGTCACGACGAGCAGCTCCATCACTGCGATAGAGGAAGGCCCCGCGGTGGCACTGGGCCTCACCGCGCCGGAAGGCTCGGTGGTGCTGATCACCCAGGTGCCTGCTGTCGGCGAGATCCGGACGGCCGACGACGCGCTGGTCGTGGCGGGTGCCACGCTGAGCGCCGCCACGTTGGCCGGTTTGCGCTACCTGCCTCCTTCGGAAGTCGACAGCAGCACGCCGGTCGGCGAGCTGACCTATAGCGTGAGCCAGGATGGCCGGATCACCAGCAACGGCACCACGCGCATCGACTTGGCGGCGGTGAACGATGCTCCGGTCGCGCAGTCGGCCAGCGTCAACGGCCTGGAGGACGCGACCCTTCCCATCGCACTCAGCGGCGCGGATGTGGACGGCCAGGTGTCGGGCGTGACCATCGTCTCGCTTCCGCAGGGTAGCCACTTGTGGCTAGCTGATGGCACCACGCCGGTGACGGCCGGGCAGACGCTCACGCCCGCGCAGGCGGCACAACTGCTGTTCCAGCCGGCCGCCGATTTCAACGGCGACGCGGGCATCGTGTTCAGCGTCAGCGACGACAGCGGCGGCGTCTCGGCGCCGGCCACGCTGGGCCTCGTGATCACGCCTGTGAACGACGCGCCGGTCGGAGGCGCCGATGTCGTTTCGACGCCCATCAACACAGCGATCACGCTGGCGGTGCTGACCAACGATCGCGACGCGGACGGCGATGCGCTGGCCGTGAGTGCCGTCGAGCTGGTGGACCCCTCGCGGGGCAGTGTGTCCATCAACCCCGACGGCACAGTGCTCTTCACGCCAGCCAGCAACGTGAGCGGCCCGGCCGAGATTCGCTACACCGTGAGCGACGGCCAGGGAGGCGCAGCCACTGCCCTTGCGACGGTTCATGTCGGCGACAACACGCCGCCCCAGGGAGCGGACGGCACCGTGTCGCTGGATGAAGACACGAGCCGGACGTTGCTCGTGTCGGACTTCGGCTTCGCCGATGTCGATGCCGGCCAGAGTCTGGGTCACGTGCGCATCGACACGCTGCCCGCGGCGGGCGTGCTGGTGCTGAACGGCGGCGCGGTGACGGCTGGTCAGGTGGTGAGCGCGGCCGATGTGGCGGCCGGCCAGCTGACGTTCGTGCCGCAGGCCGACGCGCACGGCATCGGCTACGCCTCCCTGAGTTTCAGCGTGCAGGACAGCGCGGGCGCGTTCGACCTGGTGCCCCGCACGATCACGTTTGACGTGCATGCGGTGGCGGACGCCGCAGTGATCGCTGGCCAGTCCAGCGGCAGCGCGGTGGAAGACACGCTCCCCCTGGTAACCGGGACACTGAGCGTCTCCGATCCTGACGACGGCGAGGCGACTTTCGTCCCCCGCAGTCAAGTGCCGGGCGCGCACGGGAGCTTCAGCATCGACGCCGCCGGCGCGTGGCGCTACACGCTGGACAACGCCGATCCCGCGGTGCAGGCCCTCGCAGACGGGGAAACGCTGCCGGCCGAGGTGTTCACGGTCACGACGATCGACGGCACGTCCAGGCAAGTCACGGTGACGATCACCGGAAGCCCTGACGCCGCGGTGCTGTCGGCCGCGACGGTGGAGCTGAGCGAGACGGATGCCGTGCTGTCGACGGGAGGCACGCTAAGCGTTGCCGATGTCGATTCGCCGGCGAGCTTCGTCCCGCAATCCGGCACCACGGGAAGCTACGGCACCTTCTCCATCGGCGCCGACGGCGCCTGGAGCTACACCGCCAGCTCCGCCCATGACGCGTTCGCCGCCGGCACCACGTACACCGACACCTTCACGGTCAGCGCCGTCGACGGCACCACGACCACGGTCACGGTCCACATCGTCGGCACCAACGACGCGGCCGTGCTCTCTGCCGAGGCGGTCAGCCTCACCGAGACGGATGCCGTGCTCTCGACCAGCGGCACGTTGAGCGTTGCCGATGTCGACTCGCCCGCGAGCTTCGTGCCGCAGACCGGCACCGCGGGCACCTACGGCACATTCGCCATCGCCGCCGACGGCGCCTGGACCTACACCGCCAGTTCCGCCCAGAACGAGTTCGCTGCCGGCACCACCTACACCGACACCTTCACGGTAAGCGCCGTCGACGGCACCACGACCACGGTCACGGTCCACATCGTCGGCACCAACGACGCGGCTGTGCTCTCTGCCGAGGCGGTCAGCCTGACCGAGACGGATGCCGTGCTTTCGACCCACGGCACGCTCACCGTTGCCGATGCCGACTCGCCCGCGAGCTTCGTTCCGCAGGCCGGCACCGCGGGCACCTACGGCACATTCGCCATCGCCGCCAACGGCGCCTGGACCTACGCT
>CBFHAS010000105.1:0-15349 GCA_965653625.1 uncultured Burkholderiaceae bacterium
CCCGGCGCGCGCGAGGCTTTCGCCGACTACCTCAACCGGCGCATCGCGGCGCCGCACTTCGCCAACGCGCGCAGCGTGCGCAACGCGCTTGATCGCGCGCGGCTGCGGCAGGCGAGCCGCCTGTTCGCCGAGCGCGACCGCGAGCTGAACCGCGACGACCTCACGACCATCGCCGAGCCCGACATACGCGCCAGCCGCCTGTTCGCCGCGCCGGCCACAACGACAGAGCAACACTGAAGGAGACGACCATGCATCTCGGCCGCACCACCTTGTCCAAGTTCCTCATCCAGCAACTTCATGACATCGAAGGTGCCAGCGATTTGGGCGCCCTGCTGGTCGACGTGGCCGCCGCCGTGAAAGCCATCGCCGCGATGACCGCCAAGGGCGCACTCGGCGGTGTGCTCGGCGAACTGGACCAGCGCAATGTGCAGGGCGAAACACAGAAGCGGCTCGACGTGCTGGCCAACGAAGTGATGATCCGCAGCTGCGAGTGGGGCGGTCTGGTGGCCGGCATGGCTTCCGAGGAGCTGGACGACCCGTACCCCGTGCCCGCCGAGTACAAGCGTGGTCGCTACTTGCTGGTGTTCGACCCGCTCGACGGCTCGTCGAACACCGACGTCAACGTGTCCGTGGGCACCATCTTCTCGGTGCTGGTGCATCCGCGCGTGGAGGCGCCCGAGCTGCAGGACTATCTCCAACCCGGCCACCGCCAGGTGGCCGCGGGCTACGCCATCTACGGCCCCGCGACCATGCTGGTGCTCACGGTCGGCAAGGGCACGCACGGCTTCACGCTCGACCGTGAGATCGGCAACTTCATCCTCACGCACCCCAACCTCGCCATCCCCGCGCAGAGCAGTGAGTTCGCCATCAACGCGAGCAACGCGCGTTTCTGGGAATCGCCCGTGCACCGCTACGTCACCGAGTGTCAGGCCGGCCGCGCGGGCGTGCGCGAGCGTGACTTCAACATGCGCTGGATCGCCTCGATGGTGGCCGAGGTGCATCGCATCCTCGTGCGCGGCGGCGTGTTCATGTACCCACGAGACATGCGCGATCCGGCCAAGCCGGGCCGGCTTCGCCTGCTGTATGAAGCCAACCCCATCAGCATGCTCATCGAGCAGGCGGGCGGCAGCTCCAGCACCGGCCGCCAGCGCATCCTCGACGTGGCGCCGGAAGGGCTGCACCAGCGGGTGCCGGTGATCCTGGGTTCGCGCGACGAGGTGCAGCGCATCGAGCGCTATCACGCGGAGTTCGACGCAGGCACCGACCGGCCATTCGACTCACCTCTCTTCCACGAACGCTCGCTGTTCCGGCCCGAGTTCGTGCTTTAGCCGCCCCCAGGGCCGGGCTGCGCCCAGCCCGCCCCCCGCGGGGCACTAGGAAACTTGGGGCGGCCCGGCGTTTCCTTGAGACCGCCACGTTCAGGATCACACCGCCATGTCGACCAAACACCCCATCATTGCCGTCACCGGATCGTCGGGGGCCGGCACCACCACGGTGATGAAGAGCTTCGCGCACATCTTCCGGCGCGAGAACATCAATGCCCGCATCGTCGAAGGCGATTCGTTCCACAGCTACGACCGTGCCGAGATGCGCAAGCGCATGAAGAGCGCGCGCGACGACGGCGAGGCCAACATCAGCCACTTCGGCCCTGAAGCCAACCTGCTGGCGGAGCTGGAAGGCCTGTTCCTGCAGTACGGCGAAACGGGCTCCGGCCGCGTGCGCAAGTACATCCACGACAACGCCGAGGCGGCCGAGTTCGGCCAGCCCCCGGGCACCTTCACGCCGTGGAACGAGCTGGATCCGAACTCCGACCTTCTCTTCTACGAAGGCCTGCACGGCGGCTATGTGGGCCCCGATGCCAACGTGGCGCGGCACGTCGATCTGGTGGTGGGCGTGGTGCCGATCATCAACCTGGAGTGGATCCAGAAGATGCACCGCGACCAGAACATGCGCGGCTACAGCCAGGAGGCGGTGGTCGACACCATCCTGCGCCGCATGCCCGACTACGTGAACCACATCTGCCCGCAGTTCAGCCGCACGCACGTCAACTTCCAGCGCGTGCCCACCGTCGACACGTCGAATCCGTTCATCGCGAAAGACATCCCGAGCGCCGACGAGAGCATGGTGGTGATCCGCTTCGCCAACCCGAAGGGCATCGACTTCCAATACCTGCTATCGATGCTGCAGAACTCGTGGATGAGCCGGCCGAACAACATCGTCGTTCCCGGCGGAAAAATGGGCCTGGCGATGCAGTTCATCTTCACGCCGATGATTCTTCGCTTGATGGACCAGAAGCGCCGCGCCCTCTGAACCCCCGCGCAAGGACGACCAATGAAAACAATTCTCGAAGCCGCCCTGCCCCACCGCAGCGCAGCGCCCACCCCTTCTCCCAACCGCATGGCCGATGCCTTGCGCATGCTCGCCGTCGATGCGGTGGAGAGGGCCGCGAGCGGCCATCCCGGCGCGCCCATGGGCATGGCCGATATTGCCGTCGCCTTGTGGCACCGGCACCTCAAGCACAACCCCGCCAACCCGCGCTGGGTCGACCGCGACCGCTTCGTGTTGAGCAACGGGCACGGCTCGATGCTGCTCTACGGCCTGCTGCACCTCACGGGCTACGACCTGCCCATGAGCGAGCTGCGCAGCTTCCGCCAGCTGCACAGCAAGACGCCGGGGCACCCCGAGGCGGGTCTCACCCCCGGCGTCGAAACCACCACCGGCCCGCTGGGCCAGGGCTTGGCCAATGCGGTGGGCCTCGCGCTGGCGGAGAAGCTGCTGGCCGACGAGTTCAATCGTCCGGGCTTTCGCATCGTTGACCACCACACCTATGTGTTCCTCGGCGACGGCTGCCTGATGGAAGGCATCAGCCACGAGGCTTGCTCTCTGGCCGGCGCGCTCAAGCTGAACAAGCTCATCGCGCTGTACGACGACAACGGCATCTCCATCGATGGCCAGGTGACACCCTGGTTCGCCGACGACACGGCACAGCGTTTCCGCGCCTACGGGTGGAACGTGATCGGCCCGATCGACGGCCACGATGTCGATGCCGTCGATACGGCCATCGGCCAGGCGCGCACCCATGGCGCAGCGCCCACCCTGGTGATCTGCAAGACGATCATCGGCAAGGGCTCTCCGCAGCGTGCCGGCACCGCCAAAGCGCATGGCGAGGCGCTGGGCGCCGAGGAGGTGGCTCGCACCCGCGCCGCGCTCGACTGGCCGTATGAGCCCTTCGAGATCAAGCAAGATCTGCGCAGCGGCTGGGACGCACGCACTGAAGGCGCACGGCGCGAGGCCGGCTGGAATGCCTTGTTCGAGGACTACCGCCGCGTCCACCCGGCCGCCGCAGCGGAGTTCGAGCGTCGCATGGCGGGGCGTTTGCCGGAGCAATGGTCCCAGACCGTTCCCGATGCCATCGCGGGCTTCGCCCAGACTCGCGATGCGATGGCCACGCGCAAGGCATCGCAGAAGGTGATCGCGCTGCTCGCTGCCAGCGTGCCCGAACTGATCGGCGGCTCGGCTGACCTCACCGGCTCGAACCTCACCGACTTCCCCGGCTGTGGTGCGGTGCGCGGCGGGCAAGCCGGTGGCCGCCACATCAACTACGGCGTGCGCGAGTTCGGCATGGCGGCGCTCATGAACGGCATGGCGCTGCACGGCGGCTTCATCCCCTACGGCGGCACCTTCCTCACCTTCAGCGACTACAGCCGCAACGCCATCCGCATGGCGGCGCTGATGAAGCAGCGCGTGATCCATGTCTTCACGCACGACTCGATCGGCCTGGGTGAAGACGGCCCGACCCACCAGCCGGTGGAGCACGCAGCCACGCTGCGCATGATGCCCAACCTCGACGTGTGGCGCCCGGGCGATGCCGCCGAGACCGCAGTGGCCTGGATCTGCGCGGTGGAGTCGGCCGAGCGGCCGACCGCCTTGCTGCTGTCGCGGCAGAACCTGCCTGCCCAGCCGCGCACGCCCGAGCAACTGCGCGACATCCGGCGCGGCGGCTATGTGTTGAGCGATTGCGACCGCGACGATGCCCGTGCCGTGCTGATCGCCACCGGCTCCGAGCTGGCGCTTGCAATGCAGGCGCAACAGTTGCTCGACGAACAGGGCATCGCCGTACGCGTAGTCTCCATGCCCTCCACCACCGTGTTCGATCGTCAGGACCCGGGCTACCGGCGCAGCGTCCTGGGCGCGGGCCTGCCGCGCATCGCGGTCGAGGCCGGCGTCTCATGCTTCTGGGGACACTACGGCTGCACGGCGGTGCTGGGCCTCGACCGCTTCGGCGAGTCGGCACCTGCGGCCAACCTGTTCAAACACTTCGGCTTCACAGCCGAGCGGCTGGCCCGGCTGGTGCAAGACCAGCTCGATGCGGCCGGCGCGGCGCACTGAGGCCGTGAACGTGCGCTACACCGCACTCAGCTTCGATCTCGACGGCACGCTGGTCGACACGGCCGGCGAGATCGCCCACGCGGCCAATCTCACCCTCGCCGAGTTCGGCGTGGGGGCTCAGCCCCAGGCGCTCATCACGCGGCTCATCGGCGGCGGCACGCGGCAGCTCATGCTCACGCTGCTCGCCCATGTATTGAAGGAGCGGCCGCTGCGCGCCGCCCGGTTGCCGGTCGAAGAGGTGCTGGCAAGCTTCGATCGGCATTACGAACGGACCGCGGGCACGCTCGCCCAGCCCTACACCGGCTGCGTGGAGACGCTGCAGCAGCTGCAGGACGCCGGCGTGTGCCTGGCCTGCATCACCAACAAGGAAGAGCGCTTCGCCCGGCAGGTGCTGGAGTGCGCACGACTCGAAGGATTCTTCGACCTGCTCATCGCCGGGGACACGCTGCCGCACAAGAAGCCGAACCGTCTTGTCATCGACCACGCGCTGAACATGATGAAGGCGCCGTCGGAGGAGTTTGCCCATGTCGGCGACTCCGCCATCGACGTCGAGACGGCGCGCAATGCCGGCGTGGCGGCGTGGGCCGTGCCCCACGGCTACAACGGCGGCCTGCCCATCGAGGAGGCGAAGCCGCACCACATCTTCCAGGAGCTGCCTGAGATCGCGGCGCATGTGCTGAGCGCCAACGCCTGCAGGCCCATGGACCCGACAGAGCCTGTCATCCCCCACGATCTTCACGGCTGAGCATGCCGATCGAAGCCGGTGCCGATGGATGCCATGATCGCGCGCTATTACTGAATCTTGAAAGGGAACGTCATGTTCCGTGCAGTTCTGTGGGATGTCGACGGCACCCTCGCCGAAACCGAGCGCGACGGGCATCGCGTCGCGTTCAACCTCGCCTTCGAGCACTTCGGCGTGCCTTGGCGCTGGGATGAAGAAACCTATGGCGCGCTGCTGACCGTGAGCGGCGGCCGCGAGCGCCTCCTGCACGACATGGCCCACCGGCGCGATGCGCCTGCCGTGCCGTCCGAGCGGCATGTGCTGGCCAAGGCGATCCACGAGCGCAAGAACCAGATCTACGGCGAATTCGTACGCAACGGCGGCATCCCGTTGCGCGAAGGCGTGGAGTCGCTGATCGACGAGTGCCGCGCGCAAGGCATACGGGTCGCCGTGACCACCACGACCAGCCGCGCCAACGTCGAAGCCCTGCTGAGCGCCCACTGGGGCGCCGACTGGCGCGACCGGCTCGACGCGCTGGTCTGCGGCGAGGACGTGCGCAGCAAAAAGCCCGACCCCGAGGCCTACCTTCTTACCTTGCAGGCCTTGCGCCTGGGCCCATTGGAGGCGGTGGCCGTGGAAGACTCTCCCGGCGGCGCCGCAGCGGCTCGCGCGGCCGGCATCGCTGTGGTGGTGACCCGCAGCCACTACTTCGCCGCCGCGCCCATCGACGACGCCATCGCCATCGGCCCCGGCCTGCACGACCGCAGGCACTGGCAGCCCGCTCTGTCCGTGGGCCAGGACACCGGGCCGGTGATGCTGGCCGATTTGCGCGGCTGGTACCAGGCCATGGAGTCCTTGTCCGCGTTTCCTTGATGCCCCGGGGCCCAGCCGGTCAGGAACGACGTTTGCCCGTTCCTGGGTCTCCCTTTTATGGAGGCCGAGAATGTTCAGGAAACTGCAAACCCTCTGCACCGCTGGCGTGATCGCGATCGGCGCGGGCCTGCCTATGGCCATGGCGCAGACCACGACAACGTCACCCTCAACCACCCCGACACCTTCACAAGCCACGACGCCCTCTCAGGCCCCGATGCCCACCCCAGGCACGGCCCCCTCCGACACGACAGGCGGCACCACCGGTTCGCCGTCGACTCCCGCCACGCACCCCACTTTGCGCAGCAACCCGACGACGTCGCCCGACCCGACCACATCCGGTGGTATGACCAGCGGCCAGGAGTCGAAGGAGCTCGCAGAAGCCAAGCAGGCATGCAAGAACCTGACTGGCGAGCTGGCCCAGCAAGAGTGCATGAAGAAGGCTGAGGAGGACGAGAAGACTCGGCAGTCGTCGCAGTCGACCACCCCCAGCTCCGCCACCTCGACGCCACCCACCTATCCTTCCACCACACCGTCGACCTCTCCTTCCACCACCACGCCGTCGACCTCGCGATAGCGAGGTGCGGCGCCGCCATGCGGCAAGGCCCAGACGCGCCGTGCTGCAAATGACCTAAATGGGCTGTCACCTCCGCGCGCCGGTGCTGCATTGCACCAGCGCGTGGTGTGCGGATTGCGCTCAAGAGGTGCGCTTTATCGACCGATACGCTTGGCGCAAGCCATGGAACAGTGCCCGCATACGCGCAGCCGGCGCACCGAGCCCTGCGGTCGAAGGAAGTATCTCTATGCAGTTGCAGTGGATTCGCAGGGTCAGCCTTGTTCACCGCGTGGTGATCGGGTTTTCGGTGATGGCGCTGATGATGTTGGTGGTGGGCGGCGGCGCGGCATGGGCCCTTGCACAAGGCGCCGCCTCCTCACGCGGGTCTTGGCTTATCGGGGTGGGCACGGTGGCGGCATGCAGCTGGGCGCTGGCGGCCGGCTGGCTGATCAGGGCAAGCATCAAGGAGTCGGTGGAGCCCACGGTGAACTGCGTGGTGCGCATCGCCGGCGGCGACCTCGAAACCTCGATCGAATCGCCGGGCAAGGACGAAATCTCCTGGCTTCGGCATGAGCTCAATGTCATGCGCAAGAAGCTGCGCAAGGCGGTGTTGCAGGTGCGCGAAACCGTCGACGGCGTGAACACTGCCTCCGCCGAGATCGCCGACGGCAACACCGACCTGTCCTCGCGCACAGAGAACCAGGCCAGCGCGCTGCAGCAGACCGCCAGCTCGATGCAGCAGCTGGCCGACACGGTGCAAGCCAACGCCCACAGCACCCGCGAGGCACGAGACCTCGTCGCGCAGTCCAGCCAGGTGGCCCAGCGAGGCGCCGAACGCATGCACCAGGTGGTGCAGCGGATGGCGGAGATCAACTCCAGCGCGGCGCGCATCGGCGACATCGTGGGCGTGATCGACGGCATCGCGTTCCAGACCAATCTGCTGGCCCTCAACGCGGCGGTGGAAGCAGCTCGCGCCGGCGAACACGGCCGCGGCTTCGCGGTGGTCGCCTCCGAGGTGCGCGGCCTGGCCCAGCGCACCACGTCGGCCGCCCGCGAAATCAAGACGCTGATTGCCGACTCCACAGACAAGGTCGAGGCCGGCACGCAGCTGGTGGATGGCGCCGGCAGCACGATGAAGGAAATCGTCGACGCCGTGCAGCGCGTGTCCCAGCTGATCGCCCGCATCGCCGAAGCCGGCCAATCGCAAGGCAGCGGCATCGGCCAGATGAACCAGGCGATCGCACAGCTTGACAACATGACTCAGCAAAACGCCGCGCTGGTCGAGCAACTGGCCGCCGCCGCGCAGTCGCTGCGCGGGCAGTCGGGGCGGCTGTCAGAGGCGATGAGCTCGTTCCGGGTTGAGGCTTAAGGGCCAAGCCCCGTCCTGTCCGACCCCCAATCCCCGCTCGTTCTGAGCGGGTCGAAGGACCCGACATAGCCCTCCGTTCGGGCTGAGCGTCCGTTCGGGCTGAGCGTCCGTTCGGGCTGAGCTTGTCGAAGCCAGCGCGCTCCTCCCCCTCCGTTCGGGCTGAGCTTGTCGAAGCCCCCCCGGTGGTGCACGACCTCCCTTGTGCCCAGCGTGCGGCCAGCGCCGATGCGCCGCCGTTGCCATGCACGCCCCCGCAGGCCATCATGGCGAATCAAGCGCCGCATTGGCCGAACGCCATCGACCTCAACCGGGACGACCGACATGGACAAGGACCTCTTCGACAACCCCATGGGCCTGATGGGATTCGAATTCGTCGAATTCGCCTCCCCCACCGCCGGCACGCTGGAGCCCATCCTGGAGAAGCTCGGCTTCTCAATGGTGGCCAGGCACCGCTCCAAGGACGTGGTGCTGTACCGCCAGGGCGGCATCAACTTCATCGTCAACCGTGAACCGCACAGTGCCGCGGACTACTTCGCCGCCGAGCACGGCCCCTCGGCTTGCGGTCTCGCGTTCCGCGTGAAGGATTCGCATCGCGCCTATAAGCGCGCGCTCGATCTCGGCGCCCAGCCGCTGGACATGCCCACCGGGCCCATGGAGTTACGACTGCCGGCCATCAAAGGCATCGGCGGCGCGCCGTTGTATCTGATTGACCGCTTCGAGGACGGCAAGTCGATCTATGACATCGACTTCGAGTTCACCGAGGGCGCAGACCGCCGCCCCGAGGGGCACGGCCTCAAGCTCATCGACCACCTCACGCACAACGTGTACCGCGGCCGCATGGGCTACTGGGCGGGGTTCTACGAAAAGCTCTTCAACTTCCACGAGATCCGCTACTTCGACATCCAGGGCGAGTACACGGGCCTCACCTCCAAGGCCATGACAGCGCCGGACGGCCAGATCCGAATCCCACTCAACGAAGAGTCCAAGAAGGGCTCCGGGCAGATCGAGGAGTTCCTCATGCAGTTCAACGGCGAAGGCATCCAGCACGTGGCGCTCCTCACCGACGACCTGTTCTCGACCATCGACCGGCTCGCGCTGGCCGGCGTGCCGTTGATGCCCCCGCCCAACGAGGTGTACTACGAGATGCTCGACGAGCGCCTGCCCGGCCACGGCCTGCCGGTGCCCGAGCTGAAGACGCGCGGCATCCTGGTCGACGGCAGCACGGCCGGGGGAAAGAAGCGGCTGCTGCTGCAGATCTTTTCGCAGCCGGTCTTCGGGCCCGTATTCTTCGAGTTCATCGAGCGCCAGGGAGACGAGGGTTTCGGCGAGGGCAACTTCAAGGCGCTGTTCCAATCCATGGAGCGCGACCAGATCCGCCGCGGCGTGCTGGCCGCAGAGTGAGGAATCGTGAGCACCGCTCTGCCCGACAACATGAACTTCACCGACCGCACAGTCATGGTCACCGGCGCCGCGGGCCGACTGGGGCACGCGGTTGCCGCGGCCTTCGCTGAGCAGGGCGCGCATCTCGTGCTGCTCGACCGCGATGCCGAATCGCTGGAAGAAGCCTTCGGCGCCGACCCGCGCTGCCTGCTCGTCACGGCCGACCTGCTGGAGGGCACGCAATGCCAGGCGGCGATGGCCGCCGCGGTGCACCGCTTTTCGCGCGTCGATGCGCTGTGCCACCTGGCCGGCGGTTTCCGCATGGGCGAAGCCGTGCACGAAACTCACGCTGCGAGCTGGAACTTCCTCTTCGACATCAATGCCCGCACGTTGCTGAACATTGCACACGCCGTCGTGCCGCACATGATCGAGGCCGGGGGTGGGCGCATCGTCACCGTCGGCGCCCAGGCTGCGAACAAGGGCATGGCCCGCATGGGCGCCTACTGCGCCGCTAAAAGCAGCGTGATGCGCCTCACCGAGGCGATGTCGGCCGAACTGCGCGAGCAGCACATCAACGTCAACAGCGTCTTGCCGAGCATCATCGATACGCCCGAGAACCGCGCCGCGATGCCCGAAGCCGACCCCACGCGATGGGTGTCGCCGCAGGCGCTGGCCGAAGTGATCGTGTTTCTTGCGTCGGATGCAGCCCGTGCGATTCACGGCGCGGCGCTGCCTGTAACCGGGCTCAGCTGAAGCGCCGCAAAGCTACCCCACCAACGCCGCGTACGCCACAGCCACCGCCGCCGCAAGCCTCGCGTTGTTGAGCACGAGCTGGATGTTGCTCTGCAGGCTGTCGCCCCCCGTCAAGGCATTCACGCGCGACAGAAGGAACGGCGTGGTCGCCTTCCCGCTGATGCGCTGCGCGCGTGCTTCCCCCACGGCCTGGTCAATGGCCCGCTCCACCACATCGGTCGGCAGCGCGTACTGTGGCGGGACGGGGTTGGCGATGACCAAGCCGCCGCCCAGGCCCAGGTCCCACCGGGCCTTCATGACACGGGCCACCTCATCCGGCTCCTCAAGCCGGGCATCCACGCCAAACACGCTGTCGCGCGTGAAGAACGCAGGCAGTGTGTCAGTGCGGTAGCCGATGACCGGCACGCCGTGGGTCTCCAGGTACTCCAGCGTCAGCCCCAGGTCCAGGATGGACTTGGCGCCCGCGCACACCACGGCCACGGGTGTGCGGGCCAGTTCCTCCAGGTCTGCCGAGATATCGAAGCTGATGTGCGCGCCGCGATGCACGCCGCCGATGCCGCCCGTGGCAAATACGCGAATGCCGGCGAGGGCGGCCACGATCATTGTGGCGGCCACCGTGGTGGCGCCGGTGCCGCCGCGCGCCACCAGGAGCGCCATGTCGCGCCGGCTCACCTTGGCGACCGACGGCCCTCCCCGGCCAAGGCGCTGGATCTCGTCGTCGCCAAGGCCGGCCTTCAGGCGGCCCGCCACGATGGCGCAGGTGGCAGGCACCGCGCCGTGGGCGCGCACCTCGGCTTCGACCGCCAGCGCCGTCTCGACGTTCTGAGGCCACGGCATGCCGTGGGAAACGATGGTCGACTCCAGCGCCACCACCGGCCGGCCGTCGGCCAGCGCCGCGGCCACGTCGGGATGCAAGTCCAGCAGAGGGTTCATTCGCCCGATCCTGCGCAACGGCGCATCAAAGGCCACCAGCCCGCTGCGGCGTGGAGCAGGCCGATCAGACCCACTGCAACGGTAGATGCGATTTGCATGAGCTGTGCTTGCCATGCGTCAATGCCAGGTACTTCCAGCCCATGACTCAGATCGCGCTGGAGGTACGACCGCCGCATCATAGCGGCGAGGTATTGCGCAAGCGGCGCTGCCAGCCTCGTTCCGCTGAACCCGCGAAGGCGCAGCAAACAGAAGCTGGCAGGGCAAGCCCGGCACCTTGTGGTGCCGGGCCATAAGGTCACGCTTTGTCAACCCACGGGGCAGGGCTCATTCATTGGGCAGGAACGGCTGCGAAGGCGCCTTGTCACCTTCTTCCTTCAGCCGCTTCTCCTCATCCCTGAGCCTGCTGATGAGCTGCTGAATCGTGCCCTCCTTGCCGGTGAAGTTCTTGATCCCGCTGTCGATCTGTTTGATGGCTCCGGCGGAATCCTCGATATCCAGCTTGCGGAAAAGCTTGCTTTGCTCATACGGCGTGGGCGGCTCCTCACCGGAGGTGGGTAGTTGCCCTTGGTACCGATCAGCATCGTCAATCAGTGTCCTCGTTCCTTCTGAAGCATCCCTCAGGTTGTTCAATGCCCGACCGAAGACCGAGTCGGTCCCAGCGCTGGCATCGTTGAGCATCTGGCGGAGGTTCGTGATGGTCTCGAGCCCTTCCTTGCCGCTCACGGTGCCCTTGATCTTGTCCCAGCCATCCAGGTACTGCTGCGCCTGTCCGCCCAGCTCATTGATGTAATCGAGCTGCGACTCCTGGAACCTGGCATTCGCGTGGGCCAATTTCGTGCGCGATTCGTTCTCGCGTATGAACTCGTCCTTGCCATATTGCTTGTACCAGTCTGCGAGTGGCACGCCGGTTTTCTCTGCAGCGGCAAGATCAAGCTGTCTTTGAGCATCGATCTGCGTTTGCAGGTCGGCGACTTCCGTCTGGTACTTGGTGAGTTCCAACTGGTCGCCCGACACGTCATCCACAAAGTTGGTGGCGTTTGCCGCGTAGGAGTCGAGGTCCTTCACATCTTTGAGTGTGTTGGTGAACTCTTGTCCGTCGAGCGATTTGCTCATCTCGTCCAAATCGAAGGCGATGTCCTGCTCCTTCATCCCTTGTTCCTCGAGATTGGAGGCAAGCAAGTTTCCGAACACTCCTCGGCGGTCCTCCTCCGTAACTTCCGTCGTTGAAGCGTAGGACGGAGGGGCTGCGGGTGGCGTGCCTGCGGGTGGCGTGCCTGCGGGCGGCGAACCTGCGGGTGGGGTGCCTGCGGGTGGCGTGCCTGCGGGTGGCGTGCCTGCGGGCGGCGTGCCTGCGGGCGGCGTGCCTGCGGGTGGCGCGCCTGCGGGTGGCGTCCCTGCGGGTGGCGTCCCTGCGGGAGTCGAGCCTCGACAGTACTCGTGATACCAGCTTGGCACGCTAGGCGCGCTCGGTGGGCTTCCACCCGGGGACTGGGGGGAGGCGGACGGCTCCGAACGAAACGATGGCGGCGCACCGGCCGTCTGGGGCGGCGGAGGGGGAGGTGCGGGTGGTCTTTGTCCAACGGGATACGGCCATGCCAGATTCCCCTTATTCAGTTCGCATGGTGGGTAAGTACGTCACCGTCAGCAACGCTTCTTCATACGGAGCGATGGGCCAACGGGAGCAACTCCACGTTCGCTTATGGCACTTAGTGGCCTACATCAGCAAATACCCTTTACCTCCCAATTGAGCCAAGAGCGAGTCACATGAAAAAGCACATGGATCGGCCACAGCACACCGCCGTTTCAGAGTCTCAGCGGAATAGTTTGCTCAATGACATCCGCGACAACGGCAACTTGATTGCACGCGCCATCGCAAGCTCATCCCGCTCGAACTCCAAGGACGCAGCGAAGACCAGAGACACCGAGGTGGAGCGTCTCATGGAGGCTCTGAGAGCCGATCGAGTCTGCGCACGCCCACTCAGGGCTTGGCGTTGGGAAAAAAAAGCGACTCCCCGCCGATCCCGAAGCTCGCGATGGTCGCCTGCCCCTCAGGCGACACCACCCAGTCCGCGAATGCCTGCGCCAGTTTCTTCTTCACATGCCGGTGCTTCGCCGGGTTCACCACGATGACTCCGTACTGGTTGAACAAGCGCGTGTCGCCTTCCACGAGCACCGCCAAGCCACCGCGATTCTTGAAGCTGAGCCAGGTGCCGCGGTCAGCCATCACGTAAGCATCGCTGGACGAGGCGATGTTGAGCGCTGGCCCCATCCCGCAGCCGCATTCCTTGTAGCCGCCCATCGCGGCGGCCGGCGCGTCGATGCCCGCAGCTTTCCAATAGCGCAGCTCGGCCGCATGCGTGCCGCTTCTGTCGCCGCGCGAGATGAAGGAAGCGTTGGACTGCGAGAGCTTGCGTAATGCTGCAACGATGTCCCGGCCCCGGGTGCCGACCGGATCGGCTGCAGGGCCGACGAGGATGAAATCGTTGTACATCACATCGGAGCGCTCCAAGCCAAAGCCCTCGGCGACCAGCTTCTCCTCGGCGGCCTTGTCGTGAACCAACAGCACGTCGGCGTCGCCACGGCGGGCCATGTCGAGCGCTTGACCTGTGCCCACCGCCACCACGCGAACATCGATGCCCGTGGCGCGCTTGAACGCGGGCAGCAGATGGGCGAACAGACCCGACTGCTCGGTGGACGTGGTAGAGGCCATCACGATGCTGCGGTCCTCCGCCGCGACCAAGCTTGCGCTGGACAGGCAGGCAAAAAGGAAAATGCGGCGCGCCAATGCAGCGCCGGCAGAAGCCTTCTGATTGAGGGAAGACATGATGGACTTGCCTCGCTGAGGGATCTGCCTGGGAGATCTGCCTCGGAGATCTGCCCGGGGTCGCAGCCCGAATATAGCCGCCGCCTCACCGTGGTCCGCATTGGCATCATCCCCGAGCGGAACCACTTTGCAGTCGTGGTGTGATGCTGCCACGAGCACATGGAATCGGAGGGGGCTCTCCTATGGCAGTCGTGCGGAGCGTGCTGTTGCAGGCAATGAGCGGCCTGGCCGGGCTCGGTTGGGCCTGCATGGCCATGGCGAACGCCAGCACAAGCGCCATGGAGACGCGCTACCGCTGCACCTTGCCCGATGGCGACGTGCGCGAGTCCACGCAAGACTTGTCCCGCGTGTTTCGCCGGGCCGTGTTCCAGTGCGAGGCCTTCCAGGTGCCGGCGTCGGCCGACACGATGTGGTCGAAGCAGCCGCGTGTGGTCTCGCTGGCCAACACCCGCAGGGTGCGCGCCACGCCGTTCACACTGGTCGATCCTGTTGCGCCTCTTCTTGCCGGGCCATTCAAGCCTGCGCTCAAGCCGGGGTGGAGCTTCTCGTCCATGGCGTCCGGGTACCTCTCCCTCGTCACTGACGCGAGCCAGCGGTACGGGATCGATCCGCAACTGGTCACCGCGCTCATTCACGTGGAGTCGGGCTTCCAGCCCCGCGCGAGGTCGCCGAAGGGAGCGTTGGGGCTGATGCAGATCATGCCGGCCACCGGCGCGCGCTATGGTGTGACGAATCCCAGGTCATTGCTCGACCCCACGGTGAACATCGACGTGGGCACGCGGTACCTGCGTGATCTGCACGCCATGTTTCCCGGGCGCGTCGACCTGGTGCTGGCCGCATACAACGCAGGCGAAGGCGCCGTCATCAAGCGCGGACATCGCATCCCGCCCTACCCCGAGACCCAAGACTACGTGCGAAAGGTGCTGCAGCTTCTCGGAATGCGCAACTGAAGCAGCGTGCCGCCCTTGCGGCGTGTGGCCGCTCGGGAATGCCTGCCAGCGCGTGGTTGGTGACAGGCACGCGCATCACCGCGCGACTCGGCGTACCGTTTGTGCAAGCCTCGCTTGAGAAGGGTCCCTTACGGCTTCCAAACTCCAGCCGCCACAGAAATGCCGCTGTCGGCCTGGGCGCCTCCGCAACAGCACAAGACTGGCCGGCCAGGCCCGTGCGCGTCGTCGTGCCGGCACCGGCCGGCAGCTCGCTCGACATCATCGTCCGCACGCTCGGCGAGGGCCTCAAGAGCCGCTGGGGCCAGCCGTTTGTGGTGGACAACAAAGCAGGCGCCGGCGGGTTGCTCGGCATGGACGCGCTCGCCAAAGCCTCGCCCGATGGCTACACGCTGGGCATCGGCTTCAACGGGCCCAGCGCGTTCGGCCCGTACTTGTACAAGAAGATGCCGTACGACCCGGCGAATGATCTGGCACCGGTGGCGCTCACCACGTCGCAGGGTGGCCACATCCCACTGCTGCGCGATGCCCCGCGCCGTGGCGACGTTCGCAGATCGGGATAGGGGCCGGTCAGTACTGACCGGACCCCTCCCACACCACCCGGCAT
>CBFHAS010000106.1:0-15097 GCA_965653625.1 uncultured Burkholderiaceae bacterium
CGCGTCGCACCGATCAATCGGACTCGCTTGGGCTCAAGTCCGACAGCCTCCTAGGAGTGATGGAACGGCGGCGGGACTTGAACCCGCGACCTCAGCACGCTCACACAACTCACGGCGCCGTGAAAACACTACGTAGGCACTGGCGTCGTGGGGTCTGTGCCGACGCCGTGAAGCGGCTGAAGACCGGGATGGCGCGCACGGGCGCCAAGCGGCCCGGTTCATCGGGTGCATCGTTTGGCGCCGCAAGCCTGCATCGCACCTCGTCTCAGCAAGTCACTACCGCCAGTTCCAAGGATTCAGCGGACAGTGCGGGTCCATGGGCGCACCTTGCAATGCGAGCGAACGCAGCGACGCCGGTGTCAATGTCGCGGCGTAAAGCGCGTCGATCGCCACCAGGCAGCGCTGGGCCTGCGCATGCAGGCGGCCCGGTTCGAGCACCTCATGGCCGATGACATGCGCGAGTGGCGGCTTCGCGCGCTGGCGGCCAGACAACGCTGCGATGAGTTGGGCGAGATGGGTGAGCATGGGCTGATCCTTTTTCAGCGGGAGCGAAACCAGGCTCATCGCCGCGACCGCAGTCCGAGCGCGCGTCGTCTCCATCGGCGGCTTCGGCGAGAGCAGCACCCATTCTGTGGACGAGGCGTGACGAGTCCATGAGCGGCCGAAGCGGTCCGTTTGGCGCGGTGTGTCACCTCAAGTTCACGCCGCAGTCACGCCGCGGTCACGTCCTCCAAGCAGCATGAGCGCACCATGCAGCGCGATCTCTCCTCCGCAGCCAAGGCGGGCTACCTCCAGCGAAGGACCATGAAGGTCCGCACGGTCTGGATCTCCGATCTTCACCTTGGCACGCCGGGTTGCCGGGCCAATGCCGTGCTCGACTTCCTGCGCCACGTCGAGTGCGAGCAGCTGTTCCTCGTCGGCGACATCATCGACGGCTGGCAGCTCAAGCGCAGCTGGTACTGGCCCCAGACCCACAACGACGTCGTGCAAAAGGTGCTGCGCAAGGCGCGCAAGGGCACGCGCGTGATCTTCGTGCCCGGCAATCACGACGAGTTCGCACGTCGCTATGTGGAGCACATCTTCGGCGGCATCGAGGTCGCCGAAGACTGGATTCACCACACCGCCGACGGCCGGCGCTTGTGGATCACGCACGGCGACCTGTTCGATGGCGTCGTTCAATGCGCGAAATGGCTGGCGTACCTGGGCGACTCGCTCTACGGCGTGGCGCTGCGCCTGAACCGCTCGCTCAACTCGCTGCGCGGTCGACTGGGGCTGCCGTACTGGAGCCTGTCGCGCTATCTGAAGTTCAAAGTGAAGCGCGCCGTGAGCTATGTGAGCGATTTCGAGAACGCGGTGGCTCGCGAGGCGCGGCGGCGCGGGGTCGACGGTGTCGTGTGCGGGCACATCCACCACGCCGAGATGCGCATGATCCATGGTGTGCTGTACTGCAACGACGGTGACTGGGTCGAGAGCCTGACCGCGCTCGTCGAGCATGCCGATGGCCGCCTCTCGCTCGTCGATTGGTCGCAGTCCGAGCCGTTCGATTTGCAGCGGCTGTCGAACCTGCGGCCTGCATGGCCGGCTGTCGAACCGGCGGGCATCGCGGCGTGAAGCTCGCACTCGTCACCGACGCGTGGTCGCCACAAGTCAACGGCGTAGTGACCACGCTGGTGGAGTTGGTCGGGCGCATCCGCAGCCAAGGTCACGAGTTGGCGCTGATCGAGCCATCGGCGTTCCGCCGCTTTCGTTGCCCGGGCTATTCCGAGATGGAACTCGCATGGCGCCCCGGCCGCGAGCTTGCACGCCGGCTCGGCGAGTTCCAGCCCGGCGCCATTCACATCGCCACCGAAGGGCCGCTCGGCGCTGCCGCTCGGCGCTGCCGCGCGGCGCTACTGCCTGCGCCACGGGCTCGCTTTCACGACAGCATTCCACACTCGGTTTCCGGACATCCTGACCAAGGCTCTGCACATCCCGACCCGTTGGGGCTATGCGTGGTTTCGACGTTTTCACGCGCCCGCCAGCACGGTAATGGTGCCGAGCAACGGCATGTTGAAGCTGCTGCAAGGGCACGGCTTCGACAACGCACAGCTGTGGTCGCATGGCGTCGACCTGCAGCTGTTCGGACCCGCCGAGCCGGCGCCGACGCAGCGCGCACGACCGGTGTTCCTGTATGTCGGCCGCCTGTCGTACGAGAAGAATCTCGAGGCATTCCTGTCGCTGGACCTGCCCGGCACCAAGGTCGTGTACGGCAGCGGCCCGTTGCGTGAACGCCTGATGTCGGCCTACCCCGGCGTCGAGTGGTGCGGCATCGTGCCGCGCCCGCAGCTGGCCGCGGTGTACAGCAGCGCAGACGTCTTCGTGTTTCCGGGCCGCAGCGAAACCTTCGGGCTGGTGATGCTCGAAGCCATGGCCTGCGGCACGCCGGTGGCGGCTTTCCCGGTCGAGGGCCCGCTTGACGTGGTGGGCGATTCCGATGGCGGCGTGCTGCACGAGGACCTGCGCACCGCCGCCTTGGAGGCGCTTTACCTGTCCCGTCACGCCGCGAGGGCGCGTGCGTTGCAATTCGATTGGAACCGCACCTACGAGCAGTTCATGTCGATGCTGGTGCCGGCGCAAGGCTCGCCGCAGGTTGTCCATCAGCTTGCGTGAGCACGAAGACATCGGTGCGCCCGACAATCGACACGCATGCAGCAACCACGCTCACTTCCACCTGTCGGTCCGTTGGCCGCCATCGACCTCGGTTCCAACAGTTTTCGTCTGGAGATTGGCCAGGTGGAGCATGGGCGTTACCGCCGCATCGACTATCTGAAGGAAACCGTGCGCCTCGGTTCCGGTCTCGACGGCGATGGCCGTCTCACCGAGGAAGCCGCGACGCGCGGGCTCGAATGTCTGGCTCGCTTTGCGCGCCGGCTCGATGGTTTCGCGCAATGGCAGGTGCGCGCGGTGGCTACGCAGACGCTGCGCGAGGCGAGCAATCGAGATGAATTCCTGGAGCGCGCGCGCATTGCGATCGACCACGCGGTCGAGGTGATTTCTGGCCGTGAGGAAGCGCGGCTCGTCTACGCCGGCGTGGCACATCTGCAACCGTCGACGCAGCGTCGCCTCGTGCTCGACATTGGAGGACGCTCCACCGAGCTGATCCTCGGGCGCGATCGCACGCCGCTTGCGGCCGAGTCGTTCGGCACCGGTTGCGTGGAATTGGCGATGCGCTACTTCGCCGACGGGCGGCTCACGGCCGCCGCCTTTCGCGCCGCGCAGGTGGCGGCGGGCGCCCAGTTCGCAGAGTCGCTCGCCACATTCGCTCCTTCGCGCTGGGACGAAGCGCTGGGTTCATCCGGAACCGTGGGCGCGCTGTCGCAGGTACTGGCCGCCGAAGGCATCACCGATGGCCGCATCACCCCGGAAGCTCTCGCCTGGTGTACCGAGCGTTGCATCGGTGCCGGGCACGTCGAGCGGCTTGATCTGCGCGGGCTCAAGCTGGATCGGCGGCCCGTCATCGCCGGCGGGCTGGCGATCCTGTCCACGCTGTGCGAGGTGCTGGGCATCGGCACGCTCATGCCCGCGCGCGGCGCGCTGCGACAGGGTGTCATCGTCGAGTTGGACGAGCGCTTGCGCGCCGCCCACCGCAAGCCGCCCACCGACATGCGCGATCGCTCGGTTGCCGATCTGCAACGACGATTCGGAGTCGACGTGCCGCAGGCCTCGCGCGTGTTGAGCGTGGCGCTCTCCCTGTACGACCAGGTTTGCCCGGGCTGCGGGACGGCGGACGAAGCGCGGCGCGAGCTCGGCTGGGCGGCGGCGTTGCACGAAATGGGCATGCTGGTGTCGCATCACGACCACCACCGGCACAGCGCCTACCTGCTGTCCCATGTCGACGCTGCGGGCTTCTCGCAAAGCCAGCAGCGGCTGCTGGGTCTGCTGGTGTTGGGTCAGCGCGGTGGCATGCGCAAGTGCGAAGGTGCGCTCGCTGAAGCTGCCTTCGCTCGCCAGTTGCTGTGCTTGCGTCTCGCGATCATTGCCTGCCATCGGCGTGCCGACCCTGACCTCAAAGGCTGGCATCTGCGAGCTCGCGGCGTCAACGCCGAGCTTGAACTGGATGCCGGCGCGCATGTCGACCCTCGCACTCATCACTTGCTGCGCGAGGAATGCGACCGCTGGGCACGGTCGCAGGCGCTGGTCCTGGAGCTGAACATCGATGACAGCGCAGCCGCCGAGTAAGGCGGTCCATTCCACAACTCACACGGTGTCGGAAAACCTCGCGACCAGCGCATGCTGCGCGCCGATCCCGCCATCGGTTCCCAGGTGTTGGTATTGGCCGTCGGACTGCAGCCCCCAGGCCTCGCGGCTGTCGTGCAGGTAGGGTACGAGGCACTCATCGATCACGCGCTGGCGCAGTGCTGGATGGTGCACAGGCCAAGCCAGCTCAATGCGGCGCAGCATGTTGCGGGTCATCCAGTCGGCGCTGGATAGATACAGCGCTTCGTCGCGTTCGCGATCGCCCCAGCAGAAGTAGAAGATGCGCGAATGCTCGAGAAAGCGGCCAACGATCGAACGCACACGGATCCGGTCGGTCAGCCCTTCAAGGCCGGGCGGCAAAGTGCAGGCGCCGCGCACGATCAAATCGATGTCGGCCCCGGCACGCGAGGCTTCGATCAGGGCACCGATCAGGGCAGGGTCGGTGAGGGCATTGCACTTGACGACGATGCGCGCCCGCCGGCCGCGCCGAGCGCTGTCGGCGACCCGTTGAATCAGCCCGAGCATTGCCGCCTGAAGCCCGAACGGCGCAACGAGCAGGCGGCGCAAGGGTTGCATTGCCGTGAGGCTGGCGAGCTGGTGGAACACCGCGTCGGCGTCAGCCGCGAGCTCAGGGTCGGCGCTGAAGTAGCCGATGTCGGTGTACAGCCGTGCGGTTTTCGAGTTGTAGTTGCCAGTCGAAAGGTGCACGTAGCGCCGCAGCGATGTTCTGCCGCGGGCCGAGCGCTCGCGCCGCGTCACCAGCAACAGCTTGGCATGGGTCTTCAGGCCGACAATGCCGTAGACCACCTGAACGCCGACGGCTTCCAGCCGCTCGGCCCAATTGATGTTCGCTTCTTCGTCGAAGCGTGCCTTCAACTCGACGAGCGCCATGACCTCTTTGCCGCGCCGGGCCGCTTGCAGCAGAAGCTCCATCAACGCTGATTCGGCGCCTGTGCGGTAGATCGTCTGACGGATCGCAAGTACGTCGGGATCCTCGACCGCCTCGCTCAGGAACTGCACGACCGGCTCGAAGCTCTCGAAGGGATGGTGCAGCAGCAGGTCGCCTTCGCGCAGGCGCTCGAACATCCGGCCGCCACCGGACACGCCGAAGGCCGGCCGGCGCGGCTCGAAGGGCGGGAAGCGCAGGCCCGGCGCATGTGACTGCTCGATCAGCTCGTTCAAGCGCACGAGGTCCACTGGGCCATTGACGAGGTAAAGCGCCTGCTCCTGCAATCCAAACTGCCGTAGCAGGAACGATGACAGCTCGGGCGGGCAACTGCTCATCACTTCGAGCCGGATAGCCTGTCCGAAATGACGTGTGGTCAGTCCTGAGCGCAGCGCGTGCCGCAGGTTGGTCATGTCTTCATCGTCGACTTCGAGGTCGGAGTCGCGCGTGACTCGAAACTGGGAGAAGCAGGTGAGCGTGCGTTTGCCGAAGAGTTCCTGAAAATGCGCCTGAATCACGCTCGACAGGAGCACGAAGGCCTGCACACCGCCAGCCAGCGAGTCGGGCAGGCGAATGACCCGCGGCAGTACACGCGGTACCTTCACGATCGCGATCGCGTTCTCGCGGCCGAACGCGTCGCGCCCGTCCAGGCGAACGATGAAGTTGAGCGACTTGTTTGCGACTTGCGGAAACGGATGCGCCGGATCGAGGCCCATGGGTGTCAGCAGCGGCCGCACCTGTGTCTCGAAGAAGTTCGCGACCCAGCGCCGCTGCGCCTCGTTGCGACGCCGGTGGGTGAGCACGACGATGCCATGCTGGGCGAGCGCAGGCATGACCTCCTTGTTGAACACCTCGTGCTGCTCATCGACGAGTTCGTGTGCTGCTTGCGAGATGGACAGTACGTCGCCTTGCGAGACGCCGCTGCCCGGCTGGCGCGACGCTTCGATGAAGTCTGCGAAGCGCACCTCGAAGAACTCGTCCAGGTTCGACGAGACGATGGTCACGTAGCGCAGCCTTTCGAGCAGCGGAACGTCGTTGCGTCGCGCTTTCCGCAGCACGCGTCGGTTGAACTCGAGGATCGAACGCTCTCGGCTCAGCGGCCCGGGCGCCATCAATGGAACGGCAGCGTCCAACGTTTAGAGCTCAAGAGCGGTGTCCACGCCAACAGCGTATGACGGCATTGCGACAGCTTGATGAACGCCGCCGCGCGAAGCTTCCATCGGCAGGTCATCGCCTCCCGGCGTGCCCACTCACGCCAGCGTCATGGCGATGCCCGACGCTGGCGAAAGCTGTGCCAACACGGCGACGTGCTGTTTCAGCAGTCGCCCAATCGCGGGCGAATTACACCGCTGCTTCCAGCGTCGCGCGCAAACCGCTGGCGAGCTGCAATTGCGCCAGCCTCGCCGCGTGCACCGCACCGGCCATGCTGATGAAGCCGTGGGCCAGCCCGTGGTATTCGATCACCGTGGCGGGGCTGCCGGCCTCCAGCAGCCGCTTCGAGTAGGCCAGGATCTCGTCGCGCAGGGGGTCGTGCGCGGCCACCAGCACCAGCGCAGGAGGCAGGCCCGACAGGTTGGCCGCGAGCATCGGCGCGCCGCGGAAATCCGGGGCGCCCCTGTCGCCGAAGTACAGCTTGCTGAAGTAGTCCATCGAGCGCCGGGTCAGCGTCGGGCCTTCGGCGTGTCGCTTGCGAGATTCGTAGTCGCCGTCCAGGGTCATGGCCGTGGCGGGGTACACCAGCGCCTGGCAGGCCAGGCGCGGGCCACCGGCGTCGCGGGCCAGGATGGACACCACCGTGGCCAGCGTGCCGCCGGCGCTGTCACCGGCCACGGCGATGCGTGTCGGATCAGCGCCCAGCGACTCGGCGTGTTCTGCGGCCCAGCCGAGCGCGGCCCAGGCGTCCTCCACGGCGGCGGGGAAAGGGTGCTCCGGCGCGAGTCGGTAGTCCACCGACATGACCATGGCTTGCGTGTCTTCGCACAGGCGCCGACACAGGCGGTCGTAACTGTCGAGGTCGCCCAGCACGAAGCCGCCGCCGTGGTAGTAGACGATGAGCGGGCGCACGCCCTCGCCGTGCGGGCGATACAGCCGCACGCCGATCGTGCCGGTGCCCGGCGCCGGCCGCGGCAGGCGCCCCTCGCTCACGGCCACGTCAGCCGGCGCGACGTCCGCGGCAGCGACGATCTCGCGGTACAGCCCTCGTGCGGCCCGCGGAGGAAGTTCGGAGAAGTCCGGCAGTCCCGCGGCTTGTGCCTGCGCCAGGATCTGTGCTAGTTGGAGGTCGAGCATGCAGAGTCCTTTGAAGATTCACGCCGCCCGGGGCTGCGGCGCCGTCAGCGCGCGCGGCGCCGCGGGACGCAGGAGGAAGCAGGCCAGCGCCGGCAGCAGCACCAATGCGCCCAGCATGTTGAGCACGAACATGAACGCGAGCAGGATGCCCATGTCGGCCTGGAACTTGATTGGCGAGAAGGCCCAGGTGCCCACGGCCAGCGCGAGCGTGATGCCGGTGAGCAGCACCACGCGGCCGGTGAACTTGAGCGCGTCGTGATACGCCTCGGAGAGCGTGGCGCCGGCGCGCAGCCGCGCCAGCATCACGCTCAGCACGTAGAGCGCGTAGTCCACGCCGATGCCCACGCCCAGCGCAATCACGGGCAGCGTGGCTACCTTGACGCCCAGGCCCAGGCCCACCATCAGCGCCTCGCACAGCACAGAGGTCAGTGCCAGCGGAAGCACCGCGGCCACCACCGCGCGCCATGAGCGGAAAGTGACCCAGCACAGCAGCACCACTGCGCCGTACACCCACAGCAGCATCTCGCGCATCGCCTGGTGCACCACGATGTTCGTGGCCGCGGCAATGCCGGCCGAACCTGCCGCGAGCATGAAGCGCTCGTCGGTGCTGTGATGGGCGGCGGCGAAGCGCTCCACCTGTTCCACCACGCGCGAAAGCGTCTCGGCCTTGTGGTCCTTGAGGTAGACGTAGAGCGAGAGGAAGGAGCAGCCCTGGTTGAACAGCTCGCGCGGCGCGCGGGTCTGCACTCCGCCCAGCGCCGCCGCGTTGGGGATCAGCTCGTACCACTTCAGCTGACCCTCGTTGTAGCCCACCATCGCAAGCTTGGAGAGCGCCGCCATCGAGTGCGTGGCTTCCACGCCGGGCAGCTGTTCCAGCTGCCACGCCAGCTTGTCCACCTTGGCGAGGGTGCCGTAGCGCGTGCACTGGTCCTCGGGGGTGGAAACCATCACGACCAGGATGTCGCTGCTGGCCGCATAGTGCTTCACGACGAAGTCGCTGTCGCGGTTGTAGCGCGAGTCGGCGCGCAGTTCGGGCGCGCCGGGATCGAGGTCGCCGATCTTCAGGTGCAGGCTGGCTGCGTAGCCGCCTGCCGCAAGCACCGCGGCGATGCCCAGCGCTACGAGCGCGGGGCCGGGCTCGGTGAAGCGGTCGAGCTGGCGCCACAGCCATGGACGCTCGGCGTCGCTCGCCGTCTCCTGCTGGAGGCAGCGCGCCGCGGCCTTCGCGCTCACGCCCACATACGACAGCAGGATGGGCAACAGCACGAGGTTGGTGAAGATCAGCACGGCTACGCCGATGCTGGCGATCACCGCCAGGTCCTGGATCACGGGGATGCGGATCAGTGCCAGCACCGCGAAGCCCACGGCATCGCACAGCAGCGCGGTGAGCCCCGCCACGAAGAGGCGGCGGAAGGTGTAGCGCGCGGCCACCACGCGGTGCGTGCCGCGGCCGATGTCCTGCATGATGCCATTCATCTTCTGTGCGCCGTGGCTCATGCCGATGGCGAAGACGAGGAAGGGCACGAGCACCGAGTACGGATCAAGCTCGTAGTGCAGCAGCGCGAGCAGCCCGAACTGCCATACCACCGCGGCCACCGAGCAGGTCACCACCAAAGCGGTGCTGCGAACGCAGCGGGTGTAGCCGTAGAGGACGGTGGCGCAGATCACCAGTGCCACCGCGAAGAACAGCAGCACCTGGCGCAGCCCGTCGATCAGGTCGCCCACCACCTTGGCGAAGCCTGTCACGTGGATGCGGATGTGCTCGCTCTCGTACTTGGTGCGCAGCGATTCGATGCGGCGCGAGAGCTCGCCGTAGTCCAGCGCTTCGCCGGTGCGCGGGTCCTTGTCGAGCAGCGGCACGAACACGATGCTGGAGCGCAAGTCGTTCGCCACCAGCTGACCGATCTCTCCGGAGCGTTCCACGTTGGCGCGCACCTCGGCCAGTGCCTGCGGTGAGCCGTCGTAGCCGTCGCCGATGACGGTGTTGCCGTCCAGGCCCTCCTCGGTGACGGCCACCCATCGGGTGTTCGAGGTCCACAGCGATTTCATGAACGGCCGGTCGACGCCGGGCAGCAGGAAGATCTCGTCGTTGAGCTTCTGCAGCGTGTGCAGGTAAGCCTTGTCGAAGATCGTTCCCTGCGTGGCTTCAACGGCGACCCGCATCGCGTTGCCTTGGCCAGCGAGATCGCTCTTGTGAGCCAGGTAGTTGGCGATGTACGGATGCGCGACGGGAATCGTCTTCTCGAAGCTCGCGTTGAGCCTGAGCCGCATCGCCTGCCAGCCCAGCAGCAATGTGGCCAGCAGGCACAGCGCGATGACCCACGGCCGGTAGTTGAACAGGGCGCGCTCCGGTAGCGAGCCCGAGCCGGTGTCGAAATCCTCGAGGCGAGCCACCACGGGCTGTGCGGCGAGGTTGTCGGTTGGGTGCATGGTGTTCAGGGGGTGGGGCGACGCATGCCGCGCAGGCCGGCCAGAACGATCTGGCCTTTCTCCGTGGCGGCCAGGCCGGCAGCCGGCGCGGGGTCGTGTGCAAGGCGAGTGAAGCTGCGGCCGTCGTCGCGGCTGTGCAGCACTTCGCCGGTCTGCGCCAGCAGGGCCAGCGAGTGGTCCGGCAGCTCGATGCCCGCGTTGATTGAAACGGCGGTGCGGGTGTCCACCTTGTCCCAACTCGCCCCGCCATCGCCGGAGCGGAAGGCGTTGCCGCGCAAGCCGTAGGCGAGCAGGGTGCCCGAGCGTGCCGGCAGCAGGCCGAAGAAGCTGCCCTTGTAGGGCGAGGGCAGGGCTTCGAAGCTGCTGCCGTCGGTGGACTTGAGCAGCAGGCCCTGCTCGCCAGCAATGAAGAGGCTGCCGCCGGCGTAGCGCGCGGCGTACAGGTGCAGGTTCTTCGGGTTGGGCAGCCTGGGGCCGAGCGGCGTCCAGGTGCGCCCGCCGTCCTGCGTGGCGAAGGCCATGCTGTAGGCGCCCACCGCCACCCCGCGCTGCGCGTCGATGAAGTCGAGGTCGAAGAACGGCTTGTCGGGGCCTTCCTCCTCATGGCGCTTCGCGGCGCGCTCGCCCTTCTCGTCGCCACCGGCGCGCAATGCCTGCGCCATGAGGGCTGCGGCGCGCACGCCATCGAGCTGCGTGCGCCAGGTGGCGCCTGCGTCTTCCGTCTTGAGGATCACGCCGAGATGGCCTGCGGCCCAGCCGGTGCGCGCATCGACGAAGCGCAGCGCGGTGAGCGTGGTTTGCACGGGCACCTGGGCCTGGCGCCAGCTCGTGCCGCCGTCGTCGGACAGCAGCACGATGCCGCGCTCGCCCGCGGCCACGAGGCGGGCGCCTGCCCGCCCTACGGCCAGCATCGCGGCGCCCAGTGCGCGCGGCGTTTGCAACGCCGGCTCGCTCAGGACGGCCGGCACCGCGGGTGCCGCGAAGGCGGGCGGCAGCAGGGCGCAGGCCAAGGCGATGGCGGCGGCGCGTAGCGGCCTTGCTCGACGCGGCGAGGGCGGGCCACAACGCGTCACCCCCAGCGAACACCGCGGATCCGGCTGCGCCGGTCCGCGGGTGTCGCCCCCTTGAGGGGGAGCGCCGCAGGCGCTTCGGGGGTGGTCGATCATCGCGTTCCTTCGTTCGCCAGCTCTTCAGGGCTGAAGAACGCCTTCGGGATCTGCGGCACCGTCTTGTACTGCGCGGCCAGCTCGTTCGACGCCATGTTCAGGTAGTAGGCGCCGGTCTGCAGGTCGTAGCCGCCCCACACCATGTTGCCCACCACCGCCGGCACGTCCGGCGCCAGCAGCGTGAGCGTGAAGTTGGTGCGCCAAACTTCTCCCTTGGCGTCCCAGCCATCGATGAGGATGATCTGCCACGTGTCCTCGTCGATGTAGTACTTGCGCTTGGGCACCACGTGCCGCTTGCCGGCGGCCAGCGTGGCCTCCACCTCCCACACGCGGTGCAGCTCCCAGCGCACCAGCGCTGGGTTCAGCGTCTTCGGCGTCACCAGGTCGGCCACCTTGGCAGAGGCGGCGCGGTTGTTGTTGTAGGGGATGTAGATCTCGCGCTTGCCCACGAGCTTGAGCTCGTGCTTGTCGATGGGGCCGAACAGCATGAAGGCCTCGTCGAACAGACCGATCGCCGAGGTCACGGAGTCGGGCGTGTCATAGGCCACCGAGGGAGCCTTGCGCACGCGGCGCTGGCCGACCAGGTACTGCCACAGCCCGCGCGGCTGCGAAGCGTTCAGCGGGTCGTGCGCGAGGATGGCCTCACCGGTCTTGGAGCCGGGCTCGGTGGCCGCGAACTTGCCGAGCTGGCGGTAGCCGTCGAACTTTTCGATGCTGCCTTCCGGGTCGTAGTACTGGTTGCGAAAGCTCTGCACACCGCCCGAGGCCATCGCGCGCTTGCCGTCGGCCGTGACCACCCACACGCGAACCGGCGTCTGGATATAGGTGCCCGTCCAGGCCAGGCGATGGTTCTGGAAGATCTCGTACCCGTCCTTTGGAATGGGGAAGGGGATGCCGCCGTAGGCGTTCTCCGTGCCGTGGCCGCCATCGACCAGCTTGGCGCGCGTGGCGTTCTTGAAGGTGTTGTCGTACACCCATTGCGGCGCGGCGGCGCTGCGGTGTGTGGGGTACACGTCGATGCGGAAGTCGGGGTACTTCTTCATCAGCGCCTTCACGCCGTCGGTGAGTTTGCCTTCGTGCTGCGCCATGTTCTTGGCGTCGATCGAGGCGATGGGCTTCTCGGTGGCGAAGGGGTCGGGGCGCGGGTCGCCGGCCTTGTAGCCGGCGGGCGCCTTCGTCATGCCGCCGTCCCAGGCGGGGATGCTGCCGTCCTTGTTGGCGGCGCGTTCGGCGCCGAGTGGCGTGAGCGTGCTCTTGAGCTTGGCGGCCTCTTCGGCCGTCACGGCGGCCAGGGCCAGCGGCGCGGTGGACAAACCGGCGATCAGGAGGGCAAGGAGTTTTTGGCGATGCATGGAAGCTCCGGAATCAGAAGGTGCGCGAGACGGTGAACGACACGTGGGCACGGTCCTTCAGCGACTGGGCGTAGGTGAGCTGGCGCGGACTGCCGCTGCCGGGGACCAGCGTCTCGGTGAAGGTCTTGGCTTTGCCGAAGTAGTCGGTGTAGTTGAGGGCGACGTTCCAGGCGTTCTGGTACTTGGCCTTCAGCCCGATGCTGTAGTCACCCGCGTCCGAGGCGCCGCCCGCGAAGTTGAAGATGGCCGAGGAGCGGCCGCCGAAGTTGACGCCCAGGCTGATGGGCACCGAAAGATCCAGCGCCGGCATCACCTGGAAGTACTGCGGCTCGAACAGCATGCGCAGCGCGAAGGCGTCCTTGGTGGTGTTGCGGTCGAGCCCGCCCACGCCCATGTTGCTGCCATCGGGCGCCGCGAAGATGTCCTTCGTCACGGCCAGGCGGCGGTTGTAGGCCAGCTCGGCCACGACCGCGCCGCCGCCCCAGAGCGGTCCGGGTTGAAGCACGTAGATGCCCGACACCTGCAGGTGGGCGGTGCGGCCTACTGCGTAGCAGGGGTCATCGTCGGAAGTGCCGCATGTCAACACCGGGCTGAAGGCACCCAGCACCGCCGGGTCGCTGGTAAGCGGTGCATTCCAGCGCATCGAGCCTTCCAGCGCCCAGTTGAGCTGGCCCACCGACGAGGTGACGCTCGCGCCCAGCGTGCGGATGTTGCTCGCGTAGGCCAGGTGCACGTTGCCGTTGACGAAGTCGAACACCGGTGCACCGGGCGTCTTGTCGTGGTACTGGGCCGCGTACAAGCCGTACTCGTAGTCACTGCCCGTGGGGCTCCAGCGCAGCTGCACGCCGCCCTGGCCACTGTCGCGGGGCTTGATGTCCTTGCTCGGGTCATAGGCCAGCAGGATGGGAGCGCCGTTGTTGTCGACACCGAAGTTCACGATGCCGGTGCCGACATAGTCTTGATTCGAAAAGTAGCTGCCCACGCCCGGTATGCGGCTGGGGCGCCACTTCGCCTGCACGTACGCGCCCAGCGACACGCCTTCGGCCACCTGCAGCGAACCCGAGATTTGCTCCACCGGCAGCAGCACCTCCTTGAACTGCCAGCCGGGCACCGACATGATCTTGGCCACGTCGACCGGCCCTTGCGCGTGGGCAATGCCGTTCTGGCCGAAGAACAGGCTCTCGCCCCATTGCAGGGTGTGCTTGCCGATGCGCAGGGTGCCCTTCTTGTCGGCGATGTCGCCCTTCAGGTAGACAAAGGCGTCGAGCAGTTCGCTGTCTTCGCCATGCTGGCGGCGCGTGGCCGCAAGGAACTCGTTGGGCGCCTGGCTCGGCAGGTTGTTGGCGGTCGAGACGGCGATGCCCGTCGGTACGCCGCCCGCGAAGAGAGGCGTGCCCTGGTAGTCGTTGGGGCGCAGGTACACGGAGTCGCGCCAGGCCGTGCCGCTGATTCGCCCGCCGAAGTTCGGGCCCGACACGTCGAGCTCGCCGAGGAGATCGAAGCGACTGGAGATCAGCCCCCTGCGGAAGTTGTGGTCACCGTCGTCCTCGTTGACGGTGCCTGGGTCCACCGCCACGTCGAGACGCGTGAGCGCGTCAGACGGGTTCTTCAGCCGATAGGCGGCGCTGTACTTGGGTGTCAGGTCGAGCCGGATCCGGTAGTCTGGGTTCGGCGATTCGATGTCGAAGGCATGGGCCGCAGGCAGCAGCACCAGGGCGACCGCGGCTGCGATCGAGGAAGGGCGGTGGATCAACGTGGTCTCCAGTCGTTGTCGAAATCGTTCAGCGCCGGCCGGATGGCCGAAGCAATGCAGGGCGGTGCGCCGGTCAGACGTATGTGGAGGCCAGCCCCCCATCCACGGGCAGGTTGATGCCGCTCACCCAGCGCGACGCGTCGTCGCACAGGAAGGCGATCACCGGGGCAATTTCGTCGCTGAAGGCCGGGCGCTTGATGCGATGCGCGTCCTTCTGCACCCGGTCGGCGCCCAACATCGTGACGAAGTCCCCAAGAATCGGCGTGAACACCGGGCCCGGCGCCACGCAGTTCATGCGCACGCCGCGCTGCATGAAGATGGCCTGCGATTGCGTGAGCGTCCAGACGATGAGCGCTTCCTTGAAGTACTGGTAGCAGGTCTCCTGCGGCACCGGGTGTTCCTTCAGCCAGCTGGCGCCCTGCTCGAAGCTCGCCGTGCCTGCCAGCGCACGGTGCAGCTCCAGGCGCTCGGCCCACTGCGCGCCGAGGATCGAGGAGATGTTCACTACCGAGCCGCCTTCGCCCACGCGCTCCAGCACGCGCTTCGTGAGATGGCGCAGCCCCAGGTAGTTGACGCTCGCCACCAGCTCCACCGGCGCCGTGCCCGGCACGCCGGCGATGTTGGCCAGCGCGTCGATGTGCCCGGGCAGCTGCTGCACCGCCGCGTCGATAGCCTGTGGATCGCTCAGGTCGGCCTTGACGAAGCCATCAAGGGTGAGGGAAGGATCGTTGCGATCGATGCCGATCACACGGGCACCCTGCAGGCGCGCGAGCTTGGCGAAGTCGGCACCGATGCCCGAACAGCACCCAGTCACGACGATGGTCTTGCCACTGAGGCTCATCACGAAATCTCCTTGCAACGAAGCAATCCAGCAGCCACCGCGGATCCGGCTCCGCCGGTCCGCCGGTGGCGCCCCCTTGAGGGG
>CBFHAS010000107.1:0-14897 GCA_965653625.1 uncultured Burkholderiaceae bacterium
GCGATCAACGCAGCAGCTCCCTCGTCGAGTTCCAACCGCCGCGTCAGCGGCTTAGTTCAACTTGCCATAGCTAGCCCGATCCTTCCTCTGGTGGATTCCACCAATGGTTAGCCTTGCACCACACGGTGCAGAAGGCCAAGTTTCTTCGCTACCCCGAGAGGCATCTCCCAAAGGCAGGTGCGGTCGTCCCAAGTGGCGCCGTGGTCCTCGGCGGTTTGGTGGAGGTGCGTTTCCTGGAATGCGATTCTGACCTTGACTCGCTTCGCCATGGCGGTGCGCCGCACGAGCGGCATGCGCTCGACGACGATTTCGACAGTCGTGTATCGGTAGTGGCCTTGAAGGTCTTGGCGGTAGCGTACGCAGACCAGCGCATCGCCGTAGAGGCGGGTCAGTTTGCGGGCGCCAGCTTGCAGCGGACTCAGCTTCTTGGTCACCCGCGTGCTCTTGTAGATCGCCACGGTGGCGGCCAGGGCGGCGGCTTCGCGGGGGTCAGGATCCAGTGGGGCTTCAGCGTTCGGCCACGCGGCTGCGTCCGAAGATCTTGGCCGCGGTGGCGGGGACGGCATCCGCCATGCAGATGGTGCTCCTTTTCGTTTCATCATTTCCCTGAGGGCCTTGTGCTGCATTGAGTTGGTCTATGGACTGTATATTCATACAGTCATGAAGCCAAGCCATCTTCCACCTGCCTGCACCTTGCCACCATTGCAGTCTTCCCGTCTGCTGGATCAGGTGCGAGCGCATCCGCTACCTGCACTACAGCATTCGCACGGAGCAAGCCTATGTTTATTGGGTGCGCGCTTTCGTGCGCTTTCATGGCATGCGTCATCCCGGCGAGATGGGTCAGCCGGAAGTCGAGGCCTTTCTCACTTGGCTGGCCGCCGAACGCCGGGTTGCCTCGGCCACACATAAACAAGCCTTGTCGGCGCTGTTGTTCCTCTACCAAAAGGTGCTCGGCCAAGACCTGCCGTGGATGAACGACGTGGGCCGGCCCAAGGGGCGCAAGCGGTTGCCCGTGGTGTTCACGCAAGACGAGGTGTTGCACCTGTTTGATTGCCTGCCAGAGGGAGAGCAGCGCCTGGTGATGCATTTGCTCTACGGAACGGGCATGCGCATCATGGAGGCGGTCCGCCTGCGGGTGAAGGATGTCGATTTCGAGCGTCGCGCCGTCATCGTGCGCGAAGGCAAGGGCTTCAAGGATCGGGTGGTCATGTTGCCGCTGGCCCTGGTGTCCGCTTTGCGCGATCAGCTGGGCCGCACCCGCATGCTGTGGGAAGACGACCGCAATGCCGGCCGGGCCGGGGTGCACATGCCCTTCGCGCTGGACCGCAAGTACCCCCGCGCGGGTGCGTCCTGGGCGTGGTTCTGGGTTTTTCCGCAAGCGCAGCTTTCGATCGATCCGCGCAGCGGCACCTCGCAGCGTCACCATCTGCATGAGCAGTTGATCCAGCGCGCCTTCAAGCGTGCACTCGAAGGCGCTGGCATCGCAAAGCCGGGCACGCCCCACACGCTGCGCCACTCCTTCGCCACCCACTTGCTGCAAAGCGGCTACGACATCCGCACGGTCCAGGAGCTGCTCGGCCATGCCGACGTGAGCACCACCATGATCTACACGCATGTGCTCAAGCTGGGTGGTGGTGCGGTGCGCAGCCCGCTCGATGCATTGGCAGGCTGGCTGCCGCCGCGCGGCGAGATGACGGTCGTCGGTGAGCAAGGCGCCGGTCTGGCTTCTTCCGAGCCGGCCTCGCGCACGCCGATGAAGGTGAAGGCAAGGATGCCGGCGGCCGCCTATCGGGTGCCGCATGTCCCGGGGGACTGTCCGGCCGCGCAGGGCGTGGGTGCCCTCCGCGGCTGGCTCGCCGCCGAAGGCACCCGCGGCGGCTGCCTGGTGACGGCGCAGCCGTCGGCGCTCTACCGGGCCGTGCCCGTTACCGCAGCTGGGGTTCGAGCCACCGCACCTCTTCCCCCATGGCGTACTGAGTCGCCGGCCCCATAGGGCGGATCGCCCCTCCGGCACTCTCCCGCATGCATACGTGCCCAAGCTTCCTGCTTACGCCGAGCTGCATTGCCGCAGCAACTTCAGCTTCCTCACGGGTGCGTCGCATCCGGAGGAGCTGGTCGAGCGTGCGCATGAGCTCGGCTACAGCGCGCTGGCACTCACCGACGAATGCTCAGTCGCCGGCGTCGTGCGTGCGCACGCCGAGGCACAGCGTCGCGAACTGCACCTCATCATTGGCAGCGAGATGCGGCTCACGCTGCCCGAGGGCGGTGCGCCGCACGCCCGCCTGGTGCTGCTCGCGCAGACGCGCCGCGGCTACGGCAACCTTTCGCACTGGATCACCGTGGCGCGGCGAAGGGCCGCCAAGGGCAGCTATGTTGCGCATCCGGGCGACCTGGAAGGCAAGGTGCCCCATGCGCCCACGCTCGCCGGGCTGCCCGGCTGCCTGGCCATCCTGGTGCCGAATGCATCGCAGCCTTTCGAGGAGATCTTCGCCCACGCCATGTGGCTCAAGACCTGGTTCGGCGATCGCGCGGTTCTCGCCATGGAGCTGCTGCATCGCGCCGGTGATGGGGATCTGGTCGAGAAGGTGCAGCGCGTTTCGCAGTTCACCGGCGTGCCCATCGTTGCCGCGGGCGACGTGCTCATGCACCTGCGTTCGCGCAAGCCACTGCAAGACACGCTCACCGCCACGCGGCTGGGCCTGCCGGTGGCTCAGTGTGGCTTGCAGCTCGCGCCCAATGCCGAACAGCACCTGCGCTCGCGCGGTCGCCTCGCTGCTTTGTACGAGCGCGAATGGCTGGAGAACACGCTGGTGCTTGCCGGCCGGTGCAGTTTCTCGTTGTCCGAGCTCAAGTACGAGTACCCCGAAGAGATCGTGCCCCCGGGCGAAACGCCCACCAGCCACCTACGCAAGCTCGTGTATGCCGGTGTGCCCAAGCGCTTTCCTGGCGGGTTGCCGCAGGAGAATTGCGGGCAGATCGAGCATGAGCTCGCTCTCATCGAGCAGCTGCACTACGAACCTTATTTCCTCACCGTCGCCGACATCGTTCGGTGGGCGCGAGAGCGGGGCATCTTGTGCCAGGGCCGCGGCAGCGCCGCCAACTCGCTGGTCTGCTACTGCCTCCAAGTCACCGAGGTCGACCCCCGCCGCGCCTCGCTTCTGTTCGAACGCTTCATCAGCATCGAGCGCAACGAGCCACCCGACATCGACATCGACTTCGAGCACCAGCGCCGCGAAGAAGTCATCCAGTACATCTACGGCAAGTACGGCCGCCACCGCGCCGCGCTCACTGCGGTGGTCATCTGCTACCGCCCGCGCTCGGCAGTGCGCGATGTGGGCCGCGCGCTGGGCATCGACCTGCAGCGCATCGATGCGGTGGCCAAGGGCCAGCACTGGTTCGACGGGCGAAGCATCAGCGACGAGCGCCTGCGCGAGAACGGCTTCGACTCGCAGGCGCCGCTCACGCGGCTGTGGTTGGAGCTTACACACCAGCTCATCGGCTTTCCGCGGCACCTGAGCCAGCACCCCGGCGGTTTTGTTATCGCGCGCGAACAGATCGAGCAGCTGGTGCCCGTGGAGAACGCCGCGATGGCGAACCGCAGCGTCGTGCAGTGGGACAAGGATGATCTCGATACGCTGGGCCTCATCAAGGTCGACGTGCTGGCGTTGGGCATGCTGAGCGCGATGCGCCGCTCGCTGGAATTCATCGGCTGCAAGCTCGGGCGCCGCTTCGAGATGCAAGACATCCCTGATGGTGATGAACCTACCTACGACATGATCTGCCGCGCCGCCACCATCGGCGTGTTCCAGATCGAAAGCCGCGCGCAGATGAGCATGCTGCCGCGCCTGAAGCCTCGCGAGTATTACGACCTCGTGGTGCAGGTGGCGATCGTGCGGCCCGGCCCCATCCAGGGCGGCATGGTCCATCCTTACCTGCGCAACCGTGGCGTGCCCGACGAGGAGATCGACTGCCCGCTGGAACTCAGGCCCGCGCTCATGCGCACCAAGGGCGTTCCCATCTTCCAGGAGCAGGTGATGCAGATCGCCATGCTGGCGGCCGACTTCACCGCCGGCGAGGCCGACCGCCTGCGCCGCGCCATGGCCGCCTGGAAGCGACGCGGCGGCCTCGAGCCCTTCGAAGACCGGCTGGTTGGCCGCATGGTGGAGAAAGGCTATGCGCGTGAGTACGCCCAGGGCATCTTCAGGCAGATCCAGGGCTTCGGCGAATACGGCTTCCCGGAGAGCCATGCCGCCGGCTTTGCTCTCATCGCCTACGCCAGCGGCTGGGTCAAGCTGCACCACCCCGATGCCTTCCTCGCCGGTCTGCTCAACAGCCAGCCCATGGGCTTCTACGCCCCCGCCCAGCTGGTGCGCGATGCGCGTGAGCATGGCGTGACGGTGCTTCCGGCCGACGTGACCGTGAGCGTTTGGGAGTGCGTGCTGGAAGACGAGGTCGAAGCGGGCCGCAGCGCCACCGGCGAACCGATGCGCACCGTGCGCCTGGGCCTGAACCGCGTGAGCGGACTCGGGCAGGAGGCAGCCGGTCGCATCGTTCAGGCGCGCGAGTCAGGGCTCTTCGCCAGCACCGAAGATTTGGCGCGCCGCGCGCAGCTGAATGCTCACGAACTGCAGGTGCTTGCCGAGGCCAACGCGCTGCAGGCGCTAGCCGGCCATCGGCACCAGGCTGCCTGGGGCGTGGCGGGCATCGACACCCGGCCCACGGCGCTGCTGCGCGACACCCGCGTGAGCGAAGCCCCGGCCGCGCTGGAGGCGCCCACCGAAGTGGAGAACATGCTGGCCGACTACCGCTCGCTGGGCTTCACGCTCAATCGCCATCCACTGGCGTTGCTGCGCGAGTCGCTGGCGCGCTTTCGCATCGAGCCGGCGGCGGTGCTCAAGACCTATCCGCATGGCCGCCTCGCCCGCGCCAGCGGCCTGGTCACTCATCGACAACGCCCCGAGACTGCGAACGGCACGGTGTTCGTCACCCTGGAAGACGAGACTGGCCAGGTCAACGTGATCGTCTGGCCCAAGGTGGTCGATGCGCAGCGCAAGCCACTGCTGGCCGCCACACTGCTCACGGTATACGGGCAATGGCAGCGAGAGGGCGACGTGATGCATCTGGTGGCCATGAAGCTCATGGACCACTCCGCGTTGCTGCAGGGGCTTCAGACCAGAAGCCGCAATTTCAGGTGAGCGTTGTCGCTTAGCTCGGATGGCCGACGGACTTACCGGCCACGGAGTTTGTCCCTCCGCTACGGCTCGAACCGACCCTCGCGCACCTGCTCCATTCGATAGAGTCCTGCCTGTCCTATCGCCCGCGCTCCCATGCTTTTCCTTCTGTCTCCCGCCAAATCCCTCGACTACGGCACGCCCGCGCCCTTGAAGGCCACTGCCTCGCCGGTGTTCGCCAAGCGGTCCGCCGAGCTCATCGACACGCTCAAGACCCAATCGCCCGACGAGATCGCCGCGCTCATGGAACTGTCCCGTCCGCTGGCCGAACTCAACGTCCAGCGGTACGCCGCCTGGTCGACGCGCTTCACAGCGCGCAACAGCAAGCCCGCCGTCTACGCGTTCAACGGTGACGTGTACGAAGGACTCGATGCCCAGAGCCTGGCCGAGGATGACATCGCCTGGGCGCAGGCCCATGTGGCCATCCTTTCGGGCCTGTACGGCGTGCTGCGTCCGCTGGACAAGTTGCAGCCGTACCGGCTGGAGATGGGCACGTCGCTTTCCACGGCGCGGGGCCGCAACCTCTACGAGTTCTGGGGCGATTCCTTGGCGGAGCACCTCAACGTCCGGCTGGCGGCTGACGCCACGCCGGTGATCGTGAACCTGGCTTCGCAGGAATACTTTCGCGCCGTCGACCGCCCGGCGCTAAAGCCGCGCGTCATCCATTGCCTGTTCGAAGACTGGAAGGGCGGCCGCTACAAGATCATCAGCTTCTTCGCCAAGCGGGCACGTGGCCTGATGGCCCGCTATGCCATCGGCCATCGCATCGCTACGCCGCAGGGCCTGCAAGCTTTCAATCTCGAGGGCTATGCTTTCGACGCGGCGGCCTCGGAGCCCGACCGCCTGATGTTCCGTCGCCGGCTTGACTGAGGGTCTGCGGACCCTGCCAGCCATCGGGGCGCGTGCCATGGTGCACGACTTGCGGCGTGGATGCCATCCGTTACCGCCGGCCCGGCGGCCGGGCGGGGCATCGCAGCGCAAAATTGGCACCCATGAACGCGCAACAGATCACTCCCGAATTGCGTCAATGGATCGTGGCCCAGGCATCAGCGGGCCACTCGCCCGAGGTCGTGCTCAAGTCCATGATGGCCAGCGGGTGGCATGAAGAGGTCGCTGTCACCGCGCTGGAGGACACATTGCGTGGCTATCTGGTAGACCACGCCAAGGCGAACGGATTGCCGGCGCCGGTGGTGGTGCCCGAACCTATGTCGATGGAGGGCGAGACCACGCTGTCCTGCGGCGACCGCGAGGCGCAGGTGCTGGCCGCGATGCGCAGCCCGCGTGTCATCGTGTTGGGCGGTTTCCTGTCGCACGAGGAATGCGACGAACTGGCCGAGGCCGCCCGCCAGCGCCTGGCTCGTTCGGAAACGGTTCAGCTTTCCACGGGCGCCAGTGAGGTCAATGAGGCGCGCACGAGCGAGGGCATGTTTTTCGCGCGCGGCGAGAACGAGGTGTGCCGCCGGGTCGAGGCGCGCATCTCCACGCTGCTTCAGTGGCCGTTGGAGAACGGCGAGGGCATGCAGGTGCTGCGCTACCGGCCCGGCGCACAGTACAAGCCGCACTACGATTACTTCGATCCCGCGCAGCCCGGCACGCCCAGCATCCTCAAGCGCGGCGGCCAGCGGGTCGCCACGGTGCTCATGTACCTCAACACGCCCAAGCGCGGTGGGGCCACGACCTTCCCCGACGTCCACTTCGAAGCGAGCCCGGTCAAGGGCAACGCGGTGTTCTTCAGCTACGACCGGCCTCATCCCATGACCCGCTCGTTGCACGGCGGTGCGCCCGTTATCGAGGGGGAGAAGTGGGTGGCGACCAAGTGGCTGCGCGAGCGGCGCTTCGATTAATCAAGGCGGCTTAGAGTCCACTGACCCCGCCGATGACGTGGTTCTCACGGCCCGGCAGGGCAGGTTGCCCGCCGCGATTCGAAGAGGCGGCACGGTTGATGCACTACAGGACCCAACGAGGAGAGTGTCGAAAAGGCATTCGGCGCCTGGAACAATGCCTTCAATAAAGGCGACGCGAAGGCGGTCGCCGCGCTCTACACAAGCGATGCAGTGTTACTTCCGCCATCACACGAAGTGAAAAGCGGTTCCGGCATCGAGCAGTTCTTTTCGGGGCTTCTCGGCAACCGCGTTACCGGGCACACCCTCGAGCCCATCAAGATCATCGAAGCCGGTGACGTGCTTGTCGTGGCCTCAAAGTGGTCCGCCAAGGGTCGAGACGACAAGGGCAACCCCGCCTCGCTTGGCGGCATTGCGACGCATGTCTTGCAGAAGCAGGCAGACCGCAGCTTGAAGGTGAAGCTGCATACCTTCAATTGAGCCAGCGCTAGCGCGCATCGCCGGCCAGGCCGGCGATGGCTCCAAGGCTCTGGAGCGCGCTCAGGCGCGCACCTTGTGTGTGGCGTCGTCGTCGCGCTTCGCGAACGGCCGGCTGCGCTCGATGCGGCGCCACTTGCGCTGTTCCCACGTCTGCGGGCCTTCGAGCGGCCACTGCTCGCTGAGCGAGCCCAGCTCGGCGCGCGGCACGCGCATGTAGTGCGAAGGCGACGACGACAGGCGCAGCCAGAAGCGGCCGCGGCGCAAGCGCAGAGGCAGCGAAGCGCGTGACTGGCGCACCCAGTACACGCAGCCACGCTCGGCCCAGTAATCCAGCCGCTCGAAATTCACTCGGCCGGCAAAGCCCGTTTCTGCGGGAAAAATGATGCAGTCCTCGGGTGTCTCCACCACGGCGTACTGCAGATCGCCGGGCGACTCACCGTTACCGGCGTAGACGAACACCACCCGCTCGATCTGCGATGCGTTCACGCGGTCTGCTTCGGTCTCGTCGCGAAAGACGACGATGTCCTGACCTTGCCAGGCGGTGCGCCAGGTGCTTTGCATGACCTAATCCTCCAGAACCCTAAACGCTAACTCGCCGAAGCGCGTGGGTCTGTGTCGAGAGGAATCCGAATGCAAGGGCTGGTTGCTGAGCTCACCGCTTGGGTTGCGTCAGCCGGGGCTGGGGCCGTGAATCGCGTCGTCCACCACCTGCCGGGGCGGTGGTGTGACCGGCGGGTCGAGTTGCGCCATGGGCGGCCGAAGGCGTGCCGGCAGTGCGCGCGCCGGCGGCGTGGGGCGCTGGAGCGGCCGGCTGGCGTGCCGGCGCATGGGGTGCCTGGCGATGCGCGTGGGCCTGCGGTTGCGGTTTGGATTGCGGTTTGGACGTGCGCGACGTTGGCTGGGAGGGCTTGGCCGCCGGTGCGTGATCCTTGTGGCCTGCGGGCCGCCGTGCCGATCCCCCTGCGCGTCCACCGCGGCCCCCGCCGGCGCCGATCACCATGCGGCCCAGCACGATGGGCTCGGGCTTCTCGTGCGCCGGGGGCTCGAAACCGGAGACGATCTCCTTCGGGATCTCGCGCTTGATCAGCTTCTCGATGTCGCGAAGGAATGTGTTTTCGTCCACGCACACCAGCGACACCGCCTCGCCCTGTGCCCCGGCACGGCCAGTGCGGCCGATGCGGTGAACGTAGTCCTCGGGCACGTTGGGCAGCTCGAAATTCACCACGTGCGGCAGCTGGTCGATATCGATGCCGCGAGCCGCGATGTCGGTGGCCACCAGCACGCGGAGATCGCCGCTCTTGAAGTCGGCAAGCGCCTTGGTGCGCGCGCCCTGGCTCTTGTTGCCGTGGATCGCCATGGCACTCACATCGTGCTTGACCAGATGCTCCACCAGCCGGTTCGCGCCGTGCTTCATGCGGGTGAAGACCAGCACCTGGTGCCAGTCGTTGCTCTTGATGAGGTGGGTGAGCAGGTCCTTCTTCAGTTCCCGTCCCACGGGGTGCACCTTCTGGGAAATGGTGTCGGCGGTCTGGTTGCGCCTCGCCACTTCGATCAGCGCCGGCTTGTTGAGCAGGCGGTCGGCGAGGGTCTTGATGTCATCGCTGAAGGTGGCGGAAAAGAGCAGGCTCTGCTTCTGCGCCGGCACGATGGCCAGCACCTTCTTGATGTCGTGGATGAAGCCCATGTCCAGCATGCGGTCGGCTTCGTCGAGTACGAAGATCTCCACGCGGCTCAGGTCCAGCGTGCCTTGCTGATGGTGGTCGAGCAGGCGCCCGGGTGTGGCCACGAGGATGTCCACGCCTTTCCTCAAGCGCTCGACCTGCGGCTGCATGCCCACGCCGCCGAACATCACCATCGAGCTGAGCTTGAGGTACTTGCCGTAGGTGCGCACGCTTTCTTCCACCTGGGCGGCGAGCTCGCGTGTGGGAGTGAGGATAAGTGCGCGGATGGCGATACGGCCCCGGGCGTCGCGTGCGGATGGGCTGCCCGACAGGCGGTGCAGCATGGGCAAGGTGAAGCCGGCGGTCTTGCCGGTGCCGGTTTGTGCGCCGGCGAGCAGGTCGCCGCCGGAAAGCACGGCGGGAATGGCTTGGGCCTGGATGGGGGTGGGGGCGGTATAGCCTTGCTCGTGAACGGCACGCAGCAGCGGCTCGGCAAGGCCGAGTGAATCAAACGACATGGTTTCTTCGGGGGAATCGGCCTGTCGCTCGATGAGGTGAGCGCCAGTCGCAGGCAGACGGTGGGCGAGCGCGCGGGCTCGGTGTCAGGAATGAACGCAGCGCCGATGACTGGAGTTGGCGCTGGTGCGGCGGATTGTAGCGGTGCCTTCCCGCGCTGCGCTCATGCGCCTTGAGGAGCCCTGCGGCGCCGGTGGGCACGCTCGCCGAACGACTCGGCAAGCGGCGTCAGGATGCCGCAGATGACGAACGCCCGTGCTGGTCACGAGATTGCACAGAGCCAGGTACAGCAGGCGGGATACGGGACCACCACGGTAGTGGGTGGCGCCTTGCAGTGCGGTGACAATACGCCGTTCGGCGCAGCGCGCCTCCTCCACCCAAGACCGTCAGAATGGCTCAGTACGTATTCACGATGAACCGCGTGGGCAAGATCGTTCCGCCCAAGCGCCAGATTCTCAAGGGCGTCACGCTGTCCTTCTTCCCCGGCGCCAAGATCGGCGTGCTGGGTGTCAATGGCTCGGGCAAGAGCACGCTGCTCAAGATCATGGCCGGCATCGACAATGACATCGAGGGGGAGGCCACCCCCATGCCGGGCCTGAAGATCGGCTATTTGCCTCAGGAGCCTGAGCTCGACCCCGATCAGACCGTGCGCCACGCGGTGGAGCAAGGCATCGGCGGCGTGCTGGCCGCCAAGGCACGGCTGGAGGAGGTGTACGCCGAGTACGCCGAGCCCGATGCCGATTTCGACAAGCTGGCCGCCGAGCAGGCCGAGCTTGAGGCCATCATCGCCGCCGCTGGTTCGGAGAACACCGACCTGCAACTCGAACTCGCGGCCGACGCACTGCGCCTGCCCCCCTGGGAGGCGACCATCGGCAAGCTCTCCGGTGGCGAGAAGCGTCGCGTGGCCTTGTGCCGCCTGCTGCTGTCCAAGCCCGACATGCTGCTGCTCGACGAACCCACCAACCACCTGGACGCCGAGTCGGTGGACTGGCTGGAGCAGTTCCTGGGCCGATTCCCCGGCACGGTGGTGGCCATCACCCACGACCGCTACTTCCTCGACAACGCCGCCGAGTGGATTTTGGAGCTCGACCGTGGCCAGGGCATTCCCTGGAAAGGCAACTACTCCACCTGGCTCGACCAGAAGGAGCAGCGCCTGGAGCAGGAGCAAAAGAGCGAAGACGCCCGCATGAAGGCGATGAAGAAGGAGCTCGAGTGGGTGCGCCAGAACCCCAAGGGCCGACAAGCCAAGAGCAAGGCACGCATCGCCCGTTTCGAAGAGCTTTCCGACTACGACTACCAGAAGCGCAACGAGACGCAGGAGATCTTCATCCCCGTGGCCGATCGCCTGGGCCATGAGGTCATCGAGTTCAACAACGTCACCAAGAGCTTCGGCGACCGCGTGCTCATCGACGACCTGAGCTTCAAAGTGCCTGCCGGAGCCATCGTGGGCATCATTGGCCCGAACGGCGCAGGCAAGTCCACGATCTTCCGCATGATCGCCGGCAAGGAGCAGCCCGACGCGGGCAGCATCAAGATCGGCTCGACCGTGAAGATGGCCTTCGTCGACCAGAGTCGCGACAGCCTCGTCGCAGACAAATCGGTGTGGCAAGACGTGTCCGGCGGCCTGGACAACCTGGTGGTTGGCAAGTTCGTGATGCCCTCGCGCGCCTACCTTGGCCGCTTCAACTTCAAAGGCAACGATCAGCAGAAGCTGGTGGGCAACCTGTCGGGCGGCGAGCGAGGTCGGCTTCACCTGGCCAAGACGCTGATTGCTGGCGGCAACGTGCTGATGCTCGACGAGCCGTCGAACGACCTCGACGTGGAAACCTTGCGTGCCCTCGAAGACGCACTCCTCGAGTTCGCCGGGTCGGTTATGGTGATCAGCCACGACCGCTGGTTCCTCGACCGCATCGCTACTCACATCCTGGCGGCTGAAGGCGACTCGAAGTGGGTGTTCTTCGACGGCAACTACCAGGAGTACGAGGCCGACAAGAAGAAGCGCCTGGGCGAAGAGGGTGCACGGCCCAAGCGCGTGCGGTTCAAGGCATTGAAATAACTGCATGCTGACGTCCCGCGGCGAGGCGGGCACGCCCGGGGTGACGCGCCCGGTCACCGACTGCAAAATCCGGTCGCTCTAACGCCCTTGAAAGGCGCGTCCAGGGCGGCACGAACGGTGCTTCCGAGCCGCCCACTGCACCAGGGTCGGTCAATGAAGTTTTTGCCCTCGTCTCGCTCCGCTGCGTTGCGACACGCGCGCGCAATCCCGCTGTCTGTGTTGATCGCCGTCTTGCTGTCCGGCTGCGCCAGCATCGCGGGCCCAGGCGCGAACAGCGCGGGCACCGATTCGTTGGTAAGCACCGGGTTGGTGCCCGGCGGTGGCGCAGCGGCCGCCAGCACCAGCACGCCGTTGGCCGGCACCACCGCGGTGCCGCCGGTGGCGAGCATCAAGCCGGCGTCGCCCCCGGCCGGCCTTCGTCCTTTTGCCGAAGTCATCAAGGACGCGCATCGCATCGAGGGCCTGCTCAGCCTCTGGCAGAAGGACGACAAGGTCTGGCTCGAACTGCGTCCCGAAGACCTTGGCCAGCCGTTCTTCCTGTCGCCCAAGTCCAAGACCGGCATCGGCGAGGGGCGCTTCTCCGGCGGGCTCATGGCCCAGGAGACCGTGATCGAGTTCCGGCGGGTGCACAACCAGTTGCAGATGCTGGCGCGCAACACCGAGTTCGTCGCGACGCCCGGCACGCCGGCCGGCCGCGCCGTCAGTGCGTCGTTCTCGCCCAGCCTGCTGGCGAGCACCACGGTGCTGAGCCAGCCGCACCCAGAGCGCAAGTCCTTCCTCGTGGAAGCCAACGCGCTGTTCGTCAACGACATGCTGAGCCTCGGCGCCAAGCTCCAGCGCGCGTACCGGCAAGGCTACTCGCTCGACACGCGCAACTCGGCCATCACTGCCGTGCGCGCCACGCCTGAGCTCGTGGTGCTGGAGACGCTGAACCACTATGCCACCGGCTCCGTGGCGCAGGCCCAGCCCGGCTCGTTCGGCCCAGCGCCCAGCGTGCCGCTCGCACTCCCCGATCCGCGCAGCCTCTTCATGAGCCTGCACTACTCGATCGCCCGCCTGCCGGAGCAGCCCATGCGCCCGCGCCCGGCCGACGCGCGGGTGGGCTACTTCACCAGCGCGGTCATGGACTTCAGTGACGACCTGGAGCGAACGCCAAAGCAGCGCTTCGTCAATCGCTGGCGGCTGGAGAAGAAGGATCCGTCAGCTGCGCTGTCCGAGCCCGTGAAGCCCATCACTTTCTGGCTGGACCGCAGCATTCCCGAGAAGTACCGCGCGCCCATCACCGCCGGTGTGCTGGAGTGGAACAAGGCCTTCGAGAAAATCGGGTTCCGCGATGCGATCCGGGTGGCGATGCAGCCCGAGGACGCTGATTGGGACACCTTGGACTTCGGCCGTGCTTCCATTCGCTGGATGACCAATGCCGACCCCGCGTTCGGCGCCATCGGCCCGAGCCACGTGGATCCTCGCACCGGCGAGATCCTCGACGCGGACATCGGCCTGGAAAGCCTGTCCTCGCGTCACCTGCGCTCGCTGCGCGCCCAGGTGCTTGCCGCGCCGCTGACCCAAGGGGCAGGGCACGAGGGGCATTCACACGGCGCGGGTGCCTTCGGGAACTTCGGCGCGCGGGCGCTCGCCTTGTGCGAACTCGCTGACCAGGCTGCCGAGCAGCTTGGTTATGCGCTCGACGTACTGGAAGCGCGTGGCGATCTCGATCCCGCCAGTCCCGAGGCCGAGCGCTTCGTGCACGATTACCTGAAAGACGTGACCATGCACGAGGTCGGCCACACGCTGGGCCTGCGGCACAACTTCCGGTCCTCGCGCATCTACACCGACCAGCAGCTGTCGGATCCGCGCTTCACCGCCGAGCACGGCATCACGGGCTCGGTGATGGAGTACGCCGCCATCAACCTGGCGCCTCCGGGAACACCGCGCGACAAGCTGCCTGCGCCTTTCAACACCACGCTGGGCCCTTACGACTACTGGGCCGTCGAGTACGCCTACAAGCCCTTGCCGGCGAACAGCGAAAAGGCCGAGCTGGAGAAGATCGCCGCGCGCAGCGCCGAGCCGGCGCTCGCGTATGGCACGGACGAGGACAACTTCATCGGCGTCGATCCCGAGTCGCTGCAGTTCGACCTGGGCGCCGATGCCGTGGCCTTCGCCAGAAAGCGCGTGACCATTGCGCGCGATCTGCTGGCGCGGCAGGAAAGCCGCGAGCTGCCCGCGGGGCAGGACTACTCGGTGCTGCGCCGCTCGGTGTCGTTTGCGTTGCGCGACATGGGACGCGCCGCGGGCATCCTCACACGGCAGATCGGTGGGGTGCGCACTCTGCGCGACCACGCCGGCAGTGGTCGAGACCCGCTGCAGCCGGTGCCGGCCACCGAGCAGCGTGCCGCGCTCGATCTGCTGGCGGTGGGGTTCCTCTCGGCCGACAGCTTCGCGTTGTCGCCTGCGCTGCAGCGCAAGCTCGCCCTCGACTACCAGGAGCGCACCGATGCGGTGTTCCGCGGCGAGGCGACCGCGAACACCGACTTCTCGCTTGCCACGCAGGTGATCGAGCTGCAGCGCAACGTGATCGGTCAGCTCCTGAGTGACAGTGTCGCCTCGCGGCTGCTCGACAGCGAGGGCAAGTCGCCCGGCCAGGCACTGCGCCTGTTGGAGCTCTACGGCCGACTGGATCGCGCGGTGTGGAGCGAGCTGGGTGCCAAGGGAGACATTCCCGGGCTGCGACGCGAGTTGCAGCGCGAGCACGTGAACCGCGTGGCGCAGATGCTGGTGCGTCCGGGCAGCCTCAGCCGGGCCGATGCGCGCAGCCTGCTGCGGTCGCAGGCGCAGCGGATGCTCACGAAGATCCAGTCCGCCGCTACGCGCCGGGGGCTGAGCCAGGAGGCCAAGGCCCACCTGCAGGACAGCGCCGAGACGCTAGCCCAGGCTTTGGCAGCCAAGCTGGAGCGGGTGGGCGCCTGAGAGGTTGAGAGGGATTCCGACATGGCCGCTCATACCCGCCAAACGGGCCCACTCGTCGTTGCAAATGCTCGCCGTAGCCCGAGCTACGGCTGTGCTTGTGCGCCCAGCATGGGCGCGATCTTCGGGGTGCAAGTCCCCGGCCGAGCTG
>CBFHAS010000108.1:0-14819 GCA_965653625.1 uncultured Burkholderiaceae bacterium
GTGGTGCATCGCGACCTCAAGCCCTCGAACATTCTGGTGGACGGCAGCGGGCGCGCTCGGGTCATGGATTTCGGCATTGCGGTGCGCGTGAAAGATGCCGGCCCTGACCAGCGGGTGGTGGGTACGCCGGGCTACATGTCGCCCGAGGCGGCGCACGGTGCGGCGCCGTCGCCCGCGATGGATGTGTTTTCCGCAGGCTTGGTGCTGGCGGAGGCGCTGACCGGCAAGCCGCTCATCGCTGACAAGGATCCTTACCGCGCGATCTACCGCGTGGCTCACGAAGACCTCGGGCTGCCGGGCGGCCTGGTCCCTGACGCAGATGACGCGCTGCGCGCGATCGTGCTGCGTGCGCTGGCGCGCGATCCGACGCAGCGGCACGCGAGTGCGGCGAAGTTCCGAGAAGCGCTCCAGGATTGGCTCACGCCCGCGCTGATCGCGGCGCCTGCGGAAAGTGCACAAAGCGGAACGCTTGAGTTTCTGCTGAGGCGCATGAAGCACCGGAGCGACTTTCCCGCCTTGTCAGACGCAGTGGGCCGCATCCAGCGTGTGGCGAACTCCGACAACGAGAGCTTGGCCAGCCTGTCCAACGAGATCCTCAAGGACGTCGCGCTCACCAACAAGCTTTTGCGCTTGGTGAATACCGCGTCGTATCGCCATGCCGGCGGCGGCAGTATCAGCACTGTGTCGCGCGCGGCGGCGCTGGTGGGTTTCGCCGGCATCCGCAACATGGCGCTGAGCCTGGTTCTGCTCGAGCACATGCACGACAAGGCGCATGCCGGCAAGCTCAAGGAGGAGTTCCTGCGCTCGCTGATGGCTGGCTCCGTGGCCGGCGAGCTGAGTCGGGTGTCCCGGGAACGCGAAGAAGCGTTCATCGGCGGGATGTTCCGCAACCTCGGCCGGTTGCTCACAGAGTTCTACTTTCCCGAGGAGGCGCGCCAAGTGCGCGCGGTCTTGGCTGACCACGCCAAGAGCGGGCGAAACGTCACCCCAGCAGTGGAGGAGTCGGCATCGGTCGCAGTGCTCGGCATCAGCTTCGAGGAGTTGGGCGTGGGCGTCGCCAAGAGCTGGGGGCTGCCTGAGGCGCTGCAGCGCTGTATGCGTATGCCGCCGCCTGACGTGCCCACCCGGGTGGCCGACCAGCCGGGCGAGCGCCTGCGCTGGCTCGCGGTGGCGGCCAACGAGATCACCGATGCTCTGATGAATGTGGACCCCGCGGAGTCGGCGGCACGCATCGCGGGCGTGGCAGAACGCTACGGCCGGCTGCTGGCCATTGATGCGCAGGAAGTCCAGCGCGCTGCAGGGGCCGCCCGCCATAGGTTGGCGGAAATGGCCCAGGCGATGAACCTGCAGGTGGCGCCGGGCACGCCGGCAAGCCGCCTGATGCGCGGGTCGGCTGAAGCAGCGCCGCCCGACGAGGCACACGACACGCTCACCCCTCACGAACTCCAAGCGACGCTGCCCGCACCTCTGGATCCGCAGCCCTGGGGCAGCGCGGCCGAGGTGATGGCCGCCGGCATCCAGGACATCACCAATTCGATGGTGGAAAGCTTCCGGCTCAACGAGGTGCTGCGCATGATCCTCGAGACCATGTTCCGCGCCCTGGCCTTCCGCCGAGTGGTGTTCTGCCTTCGCGATGGTCGTACCGACACGCTGGCCGGCCGCTTCGGCGTCGGCGAAGACGTGGAGCGCGTAGCGGCGAGCTTCCGTATCCCACTTAAAGGCGCTGGCGACCTGTTCTCCGCCGTATGCCTGAAAGGCGCCGATACGCTGATCAGCGACTCCACGGCATCCAACATCGCGACACGGCTGCCCGCGTGGTACCGGCAGTCGGTCAACGCGCCGGCGTTCCTGCTATTGCCGCTCATGCTGAAGGGCGCGCCGTTTGCGTTGATTTACGCTGACAAGGCCCGGCCCGGTGGCATTGAACTAGGCGAGAAGGAACTCTCCTTGCTTCGCACTCTGCGCAACCAGGCAGTCATGGCGTTTAAGCAGGCGGGGTGAAACGCGCTTCAGTGGTCTGGGCACGTCGTTTGCCAGTTCATCCGGGGTCTTCTTTGGGATCCAGGAACAGGAGTGAACGACCATGAAGCTCGCATTGACCGCGCTGTTGACCCTGTCTTGCGGTGGCCTCGCGCTCGCGCAGACACAGACTCAGGTGGAGACGCAGTCCACCCAAACCCCGAGCAGCACGACCCAGGCGCCGACCCATCCGGCCGCGGGGGCGGAGCCGACCGCGGCGCCATCGCCGGCGACGCTGCCGATGCACCCGGCTGCCCCTGATTCGGCCGCGGGAAGCTCCACTTCGGGCACCGCGGCTGAGCCCTCGGGGGCAACATCGTCGGCGGGCACCGGCGCGGCGGTGGGTAAGACCACCACGTACGACACAGGCACTTCACCTGCGGGTGGCAGTTCTAGCGGCAGCCCGGCTGCGGCAGGCACCTCGCCTTCCATGGGCACCACGAGCGCGGCCGGCAGCACCGCTTCGACAGCCCCCAGCGAGGTCAACGTCGACCTCAAGACGGAAAGCCCGCCCCCGCAGGATCCACGCGCCGCCCGTGAGGAAGCCGCGGCTGCGCTGCGCTATGCGCGCACGGAAGGTTGTCGCGATGCTGGCTCACGCGAGGCGCAGCGCGAATGCCTGCGGCAGGCTCAGTCGGAGTATCGGGAAGCCCTGGGTGGCCAGTCTTCTCCGCTGCAGCGCAGCCGGCACTGAGGCAGTGACGCGCTAAGGCACTGACCCAGCAACCCGCGCCACGACCGGGATGCTTGGTGGTGCCAGGGTGCGCCATGCCGACACAAGGCCGGCTCATGGAGGCCGAAGGCGGTGGGTGGGGTTGACGAGCCTTACCCCCGGCACTGGTCACAACGGTTGGGGCTGCTTCGTTCCCGACCTGACCCGGTTGGCCGCGCTTCCATGCGGGGAGGCCCGTCGAGGGCAATTGTAGGCGAGGGTGCGATGCCCCTCGCCGCCCCACACTCAGCGAAGCTGCAGCGCGTCGTCACCGAAGGTGAGGCCAAGCGGCTCGATCACGAGCCGCTTGGGCCCCGCTTCCACCCAGCCCGCGATGAGCGCCGGCACGCCCAGGCCGCGCGCGATTTCGACTGTGCGCTTGGCGTCCTCTGGGGCAACATAGATCGCGAAGCCTGCGCCCATGTTGAGTGTGCTGTAGGCGTCGCGATCATCCTGTTGCGCGTGCTGCTGGATGAAGCGCAGCACCGGCGTCACATCGGGAATCGCGTCGATGCGGTAAGTGAGTGCGGCGGGATGGCGCAGGAGCTTGCGCCAGCCGTGACCGGTGATGTTGGCGCAGTAGTGCGGGCGGATGCCGGCCGCATGCAGTGCCTCGGTCACCGGCGAATAAAGCACGGTGGGTGCGAGCAAAGCCTCGCCGTATGAAAGCCCTTCGGCCACCGCAGTCAGGTAGCCCTGCGGCAGCCGTTCCACGAGCTTGCGTGCAAGACTGAGCCCGTTGGCATGGATGCCGCTGGACGCAAGCAGGACGATGGCATCGCCGGGCCCCAGCCGATCACCCACAGACAGCCGCTCCTTCGGATTGACGATGCCGGTGCACGAAGCCGCCAAGTCGATGCGGCCATCGGCCACGATGCCGGCCAGCGCGGGTGTTTCGCCGCCGCCCCAGGCCACGCGGCAGGTGTCGCAGGCCCGTTTCCAGCCTTCCACGAGGGCCTTCGCACGCGCGGTGTTGGAGAACCATTCGGAGCCGCCGGCTGCCCAGTAGGCCTGCGCCACCAGCGGCGTCGCACCGACGGTGATGAGGTCGTTGATCGCCATCGCGAGTGTGTCCTGCGCGATGCCGTCGTAGTAGCTGCGGCCGGTCAGGCGGGCCATCTCATCGGCGACGAGTGCCTTGGAGCCCAGGCACTCGACGATGCTGGCGATGTAGAACGGCCCGACGTCCACCACGTAGGCCGACTCGCCACGCGAGGCCGCGACCTCGGCAAATCCGTGCGCGGCGAGATGCACGCCCGTGGCCGCGGCAGCGCGCTGTGCCGCCACCTTGAGCGGGTCGATGAGGTCGTAGTCGACGCCGGCCTGCTGGTAGCTGAGCGTGGCGTGGGAAGGAGGCGTGGCGGCAGCATTCATGGGCCGGGATTATCGGCCACGCATCTCTTCGACACTGGCAAGGTTGACCGGCACGCACCCGTAGAATCGACCGCATGAGTTATGTTGTCCTGGCACGCAAATTCAGACCGCGCAGCTTCGAGCAGATGGTGGGCCAGGAGCACGTGGTACAGGCGCTGGCGAACGCCCTCACGCAAGGCAGGCTGCATCACGCTTATCTCTTCACCGGCACGCGCGGTGTCGGCAAGACCACTGTCTCGCGCATCCTTGCGAAGTCGCTCAATTGCACGGGTTCCACCGGCACGGGCGGCATCACCGCGCAGCCCTGCGGCGTGTGCGAGGCGTGCCGCGACATCGACACCGGCCGCTTCGTCGACTATGTCGAACTCGACGCCGCGTCGAACCGTGGCGTCGAGGAGATCTCGCTGCTGCTCGACCAAGCGGTCTACAAGCCCGTGTTGGGGCGCTTCAAGGTCTACATGATCGACGAAGTGCACATGCTCTCCACGACTGCCTTCAACGCCATGCTGAAGACTCTGGAGGAGCCGCCGGAGTACCTCAAGTTCGTGCTGGCCACCACCGATCCGCAGAAGGTGCCGCCCACCGTGCTGTCGCGCTGCCTGCAGTTCAACCTCCGGCCCATGGCGCCGCAGACGGTGCAGGAGTATCTGGCCAGCGTGCTTGCCGACGAAGGTGTTGACGCCGAGCCGGGCGCGCTTCGGTTGCTATCGCGAGCCGCGCGCGGCTCGATGCGCGATGCCCTGTCTCTCACCGATCAGGCCATTGCCTATGGTGCCGGAGTGCTGGCCGAAACCGGCGTGCGCCAGATGCTGGGTGCGGTAGACCGAGGGCACGCGGTGCGCATCGTCGAGGCGATCGCCGCAGGCGATGGTGCAGCACTGGTGGCCGCGGCCGATGCGCTGCGTGGCCTGGGCCTCTCGGCCGCCGGTACCCTGGAAGAGCTGGCCGGCCTGCTGCAGCAGATGGCAGTGGCCCAGGCCGTGCCTTCCGCCCTGGACGCGACGGATCCTGACAGCGCCGCCGCAGTGCAACTCGCGGCCCTGTTGCCCGCCGACGAAACACAGCTCGCCTACAGCATGGCTCTGCACGGCCGAGCTGAGCTGAGCCTCGCACCTGACGAGTACAGCGGCCTTGTGATGGTGCTCCTGCGCATGCTGGCGTTCCGCCCGCAAGGCGAGGGGGGCACAAAGCCCTTGCCGCGGCCGGCGACCGCTGCACCCGTCCGGTCAGTGGCTGCCCAGATGGCCCGCGCCGCCACGGCAGTTCCTGCCGCAAAAGCAACGGCCCAGCCCGAGCCGCCGCCCTGGGACGAGGAGGCGCCGTTTCCCATCGAAGAGGTTCCGGCTCGGCCCCCGCTCGTGTCGCGCCTGGAGTCCTCCCCGTCATGCGAGCCCGACGGCGCTATCGTGCTCACCCCGGCAGGCGATCGCTGGGCTGAACTGGTTCAGCAACTCGTGCAGGACGGCGCCATCGCGGCCTTGCCGCGCGAGCTGGCGATGCAGGCCCAATGCCTGTCCGTAGCTGACGAAGCCGGCGCCTTCGTCAGCCGCCTGCGCGTGGAGCGCGAGATGCTGCGTGCCCCGGCCCAGAAAGACAAGCTGCAGGCGGCGCTGGCGCAGTCGCTCGGCCGGCCCGTGCGTCTCGAGATCGAGGCCGGCGTGGCGGAGGATTCGCCCGCATTGCGCGCCGCCGCCGAGCGCGAGCGCCGGCAGCGGGAGGCCGAGCAAATCATCCACAACGACCCGCTGGTGCAGGCGCTCATGTCGCAATACAAGACGGCGCGCATCGTGCCGGGGTCGATCAAACCGCATTGAACGTCCGGAGAAACCCATCATGATGAAGAACCAACTCGCCGGCTTGATGAAGCAGGCGCAGACGATGCAGGACAACCTGAAGAAGGCCCAGGACGAACTGGCTGCCACTGAGGTCGAAGGGCAGTCCGGCGCTGGTCTGGTGAAGGTCACGATGACCTGCAAGCACGACGTGAAGCGCGTCGTCATCGATCCCAGCCTGCTGGCCGAGGACAAAGACATGCTCGAAGACTTGGTGGCTGCCGCCTTCAACGACGGTGTGCGCCGCGCCGAGCAGGTCTCTCAAGACAGGATGGCCAAGATCACCGCCGGCATGCCGCTGCCTCCCGGCATGAAATTCCCCTTCTGACACGCACGTGGCTGAGCCTGCGCTGGTCGCGCTCGTGGACGCGCTGCGCCGCTTGCCGGGCGTGGGCGTGAAGTCGGCGCAGCGCATGGCGTTCCACCTGCTCCAACATGACCGCGAAGGCGCGTTGCGCCTGGCTGCCTCGCTGCAGGCGGCTGTGGCGAACGTTCGCCACTGCGAGCGCTGCCATACCTTCACTGAGACGGCGGTGTGCAGTACCTGCATGGACCGCTCTCGCGACGTTCGGCTGCTGTGCGTGGTGGAAACGCCCGCGGACCAGGCTGCCCTTGAGCGTACGGGCAGCTACCGCGGCCTCTATTTCGTGCTGATGGGCCGCTTGAGCCCGTTGGACGGCATCGGCGCTCGCGACATCGGGCTGCGCGAGTTGCTGAAGCGAACGGCGGACGGAATGGTGCAGGAAGTCATCATCGCCAGCAACTTCACTGCGGAGGGCGAAGCCACTGCACATGTGATCGCCGAGACGCTCAAGGGGCGCGGCGTGCGTACCACGCGGCTGGCGCGCGGCGTGCCCATCGGGAGCGAGCTCGAGTACGTGGACCTGGGCACGATCGCGCACGCGCTGGTAGATCGGCGCTGAGCGAGCTGCGCCCGGGCGGAACGTGAGCAGAGCTTAGCGTTTGCGGGATGCCCGGCTCGGGCGTGCGCTGACCTTCGCCGTGGGTCGCGCCGCAGTTACCTTGGCCGACTTTCGTGCCTGTGTTGCGGCCCGGGGCCCTGCCGACCCTCTCCGCGTGGCCCCCTTCGCTGCTTTGGCAGCCAAATACACGACGATGGTCTGTCCCGGCACGAACCGCGCTCTCGCGCCGACCCCATTCCACAATGCCACCTGCGACGCCGGCACCCGATAGCGGCGCGCCACGCTGGCCACGGTGTCCTTGCGACCGGCTTTTAGCGAAACTTTGCGCCGCGCCGGAAGGTCGGGCGCGAACATGACCGTGGCGTTGTGGGCGATGTCCTCCGACACATCGTGATGGTGTTTGCCGTTGCGCGGGATCACCAGGATGGAGCCCGCACGTACCAGCATGCGTGGTGGAATGCTGTTGACTTCGCGCAGCTTGGCCTCGGGAAGCCCCAGTTGCCTGGCTGCATCGGCAGGCCGCAGCGTCTTGGGCGCCACCCAGGCGGTCCAGCTCGCCAACGGCCCGCGGTGCTCGGCGATGGCCCGCACGAACTCGTTGGCATTGTCGTAGGGCAGCAGCACGTAGGGTGTGCCAGCGGCCAGGATGACAGGCTTGTTCATCTGCGGGTTCAGAGCCTGAAACTCCTCCAGCCTCATGCCCGCCATGCGCGCGGCGACATCGACATCGATGTCGCGGGTGATCGGCACACTGAGGAAATAGGGGTGGTTCGCCACGGCAGGCAACGAGAGGCCGAAGTTCTCAGGTCGGCTGACAATGTTCTTCACCGCCTGCAGCTTGGGCATGTAGTACTGCGTTTCTCGCGGCATGCGCAGACTCAAGTAATCGGTGGCCAACCGCGCGCGCTGGTTGCGCGCCATCGCCCGCTGCACATTTCCCTCGCCCCAGTTGTAAGCCGCCAGCGCCAGCTGCCAGTCGCCGAACATGTCGTGCAGCCGTGACAGATAGTCCAAAGCAGCGCGCGTGGAGGCCAGCACATCGCGGCGGTCGTCGCGGAAGACGTTCTGCCGCAACTCGAAGTGCCGCCCGGTGGCCGGCATGAACTGCCACATGCCGGAAGCCTTCGCTGAAGACAGCGCCTGCGGGTTGAAGGCGCTCTCGATGAAAGGAAGCAAAGCCAGTTCGGTGGGCATGCCGCGGCGCTCCACCTCCTCAAGAATATGGAATAGGTAGCGGCCGCCACGCTCAGTCATACGCTGCACGTAATCGGGTCGAGTGGCGTACCACTGCTCCGCGTGGCGCACGAGCTCGCTGTCGAGCGTGGGCATGGCAAAGCCCCGCCGCACGCGCGCCCACAGGTCGCTGTGCGCGTCCTGGTCGTCCAGGTTGACGAGACGGTCAGGGTTGAGCGGGTCAACCGGAACGAGAGGTGCCTCGGTGACCTCGTCCGCCGCAGAAACGGATGAAGTCGCGTCTGGCAAGGGGGCGGGATCCACCAATGCGGGTTCGGCCTGCGGCGCAGGCGTGGCCGTTGCAGCCGCTGGCACGGGCGGGGCATCGACCACAACGGGTGCGTCCGGCGCTGGCAGGCTGGCGCAACCGGCCAGGACCAACGCCGTGAACGCCCACCATAGCCGGCGTGCAAGGGCAGAGGAAATCATCGGATTCGTTCTTGCATCCTCAAGGCCCTGCTTGCTGTTGCAGAGGCTCTTTGGAAAAGATCGCAGGTTTGCACGGCCTGCGACAGGATTACCTCAAAGAGGGGTCACTAGAATGCCCCACAGTGTGAGCATGACCGACATGAACCGCTCACCACAGGCACCGGGTCCACCGGCTCGACGACGATGGCGCCGGGTCGAACGATGGCAGGCTGCGCGATCAACTCCATGACAACAAGCCCCGCGATTATAGGTTTGGCCCAGTGGCTCGGAACCCCGGCTGGCCGCTACCTGTTGGCTTGGGAACAGCAGTATGCCGACCGTGCAGTCGCTGATGTGTTCGGATTTCACGCCGTGCAGGTCGGTCTGCCCCATCTCGATGCGCTGCGTGCCAATCGCATGCCGCACCGGTGGGTGTGCGGTGATGGCAGTCCGTGCGTGGCACCCTCCAATGCGCCCTCGGCGGTAGTGGCCTTGCATTGCGACTTCGACGCGCTGCCCTTCGACACGCAAAGCCTCGATCTTGTCGTCTTGCCGCATTCGCTGGAATTGGCGCGCGATGCACATCTGGCGCTGCGCGAAGTCGAGCGTGTGCTGCGTCCAGACGGGCGGGTGGTGATCCTCGGCTTCAACCCCGCGAGCCTATGGGGCTTGCGCCAGCGGCTGGGGCGCATGCGGCGCGGCCTGGGATTCGGTCGCCGACGGCCAATGTTCCTGCCCGCCGCTGGTGATTTCATTGGCTATCGGCGCCTGCGCGACTGGCTGCGGCTGCTCAGCTTCGAGGTGGAAGCTGGTCGCTTCGGCTGCTACCGTCCTCCAGTTACCTCCGAGCGATGGCTGACGCGCTTCGAATGGGCCGAGCAATTCGGCGACCGGTGGCTACCGGTGTTCGGCGCCGTCTATGCGTTGACGGCCGTCAAGCGCGTGCGTGGCATGCGACTCGTGGGCATGGTGCGAAAGGAGCTGCTCAAGCCCAAGCCCGCGCCCGCCGCTGTTGCGCAGAACCATCATTTCCAACGTACCGATGAACCCAAAGGCCCATGACAACGAGCACCCGTAGCTCGGATCCCGTGTCCGACGCGCCCGCCATCCGCAGGCCTCATGTCACGATCTACACCGACGGCGCCTGCAAAGGAAACCCGGGCCGCGGTGGCTGGGGCGCGTGGCTGTCGGCCGATGGCCATGAGAAAGAGTTGTTCGGTGGAGAGTCGCTCACCACCAACAACCGCATGGAGCTCACCGCGGTGATCGAGGCGCTGTCTTCTTTGAAGCGAAGCTGTGAGGTGACGATTTACACCGACAGTGAATACGTCCGCAAGGGCATCACCGAGTGGATCCACGGCTGGAAGCAGCGCGGCTGGAAGACGGCCGACAAGAAGCCCGTGAAGAACGTCGAGCTGTGGCAGCGATTGGATGCGCTGCGCGACCTTCATCAGGTTCACTGGCGCTGGGTGCGCGGCCATGCGGGCGACCCGGGCAACGAGCGCGCGGATGCGTTGGCCAACCGGGGCTGCGAGAAGACGGCCTGAGCGGCTGGTTGGCGGCCACGCATCCTGGGTCCCGAGGGGAGCGCGTCGACAGACTCGCGTGTTTAATGCCGCGCCGGCCGAGGAAACCTGCCTGGCTATAATCACGGGCTTTCCCTTGCCACACCCGGGACCGACGCTTCGGGGTGGCTTCGCCGCTTGGCATGAATTGCCGTGCCGGGCAGAACCCACAAGGAGTTTCAATGCGTCACTACGAGATCGTGCTGCTGATCCATCCGGATCAAAGCGAACAAGTTCCAGCCATGCTGGAGCGCTACAAGGGCATCATGACCGCCGGAGGCGGTAAGGTCCACCGGGTGGAAGACTGGGGGCGTCGGCAGATGGCCTACCAGATTCAGAAGCTCGCCAAGGCGCATTACCTGTGCATCAACATCGAGTGCAGCAAGCAGGTACTTGAAGAGCTGGAAACGGGCTTTCGCTTCAACGACGCTGTGCTGCGCCACCTCACGGTGGTCAAGAGCAAGGCCGAGACGACGCCCTCGGTCATGATGAAGATGGTCGAGAAGGAAGAGGCCCGCAAGGCGCCGCAACAGCAGGAGGCGGCGGCCTGAAGACGATGGCCGCGCCCGGCTTGGCCGCCGCACGATGAACCGCTTGGTTCTCACTGCGCAACTGGTCGAGCGAGGCGCCATGCGATACACCCCCGCCGGGCTGCCGGCTCTGGATTTGGGCCTGAAGCACGAATCCGAGGTCACGCAGGAAGGCCAGCCGCGCAAGGTCTCGATGGAGATCAAGGCAAGGGCCATCGGGGAAATCACGCAGCGCTTGGCGGTACTGGAGATGGGAAGCACACATGGCTTCGCCGGCTTCCTCGGCTCCCAGCGCAACGGACGCGGCATCGTTTTTCATGTGACCGAGCTGAACTGACTGATTCCACGCACACACTGATCCGTACAGATTCGAAAGAGGTGAGATAGATATGCCCCCGCCACGTGGTAAAGGCAAGTTTTCCAAGGACCGCAAGCCCAAGCGCAACCAGCAGTCGCTGCTGTTCCGTCGCAAGCGCTTCTGTCGCTTCACCGTGACCGGCGTGACGGAGATCGACTACAAGGACGTCGATACCCTGCGCGACTTCGTCAGCGAGAACGGCAAGATCACGCCGGCGCGCCTGACCGGCACCCGTGCGTTCTTCCAGCGCCAGCTCACGACCGCGATCAAGCGCGCGCGTTTCCTGGCCCTGCTGCCGTACACCGACCAGCACCGCGCCTGAGGAGCCATGTCATGCAAGTGATCCTGCTGGAAAAGGTGGCCAACCTCGGCAACCTCGGAGATGTCGTCAAGGTCAAGGACGGCTACGCCCGGAACTTCCTGATTCCCACCCGTGCCGCGCGCCGCGCGACCGAGGCGGCGATCAAGGAATTCGAGGCCAAGCGCGCTGAGCTGGAGAAAACTGCGGCCGAAAAGCTGACTGCCGCACAAGCCCTGGCCGAGAAGATGAACGGCCGCACTGTGCACATCACCCAGAAGGCGGGTGTGGACGGCCGGCTGTTCGGCTCGGTGACCAACTTCGATGTCGCCGAGGCGCTCACCCGCATCGACTTCAAGGTGCAGAAGTCGCAGGTGCGCATGCCCAACGGCCCCATCAAGACCGTGGGCGAGCACACCGTGACCGTAGTGCCGCACACCGACGTGATGGCTGAAGTGAAGGTGGTGGTGCTCGGCGAAACTGACTGAGCATTGCCGCAGCAAACGCATGTAGGGGCCGGCATTTGCCGGCCCCTTCTTCTTGGGGCGGCCGGTTGTCCCGGTGAATCCTCTGCCGCCCCACCGGATATCCACAAGCTTGCGCACAGCGGGTCTTCCCGTCTTCGCTGAGTGCAGCGCACTGCCTAGCATCGATCGATGTCCACTGTTTTCCAGTCTCCCGACCGTGCCTCCGGCGAACCCGACCTCGATGTGGCCAAGCTGCGCGTGCCGCCGCATTCCATCGAAGCGGAGCAGAGCGTGCTGGGCGGGCTGCTGCTAGACAACAGCGCCTGGGATCGCGCCGGCGACCTGCTGATCGACAGCGACTTCTATCGCTACGAGCACCGCATGATCTATGCGGCCATCGGCGCCCTGATCAACGCCACCAAGCCAGCCGACGTGATCACGGTGTTCGAGCACCTCCAGAACCTCGGCAAGGCGGATGAGTGCGGTGGCTTGGCGTACCTGAATGCGCTCGCGCAAAGCGTGCCGAGCGCTGCCAACCTGCGACGCTATGCGGAGATCGTTCGCGAGCGTGCCGTGCTGCGCAAGCTGGTGGCTGCCAGCGACCAGATCGCCACCAACGCTTTCAATACCCAGGGCCGGCCGGTCACGCAGATCCTCGACGAGGCCGAGGGCATGATTTTCAAGATTGGCGAGGAGGGCTCGAAGTCCAAGCAGGGCTTCCAGAGCATGGATTCGCTGGTTGTACAGCTCATCGACCGCGTGAATGAGTTGCATGAGAGCGGCGCTGAGGACGTGACGGGCGTGCGCACCGGCTTCTACGACCTGGATCGGATGACCGCGGGCCTGCAGCCCGGAGATCTCATCGTCCTCGCCGCGAGACCATCGATGGGTAAGACCGCCTTTGCTCTGAACATCGGTGAGCACGTTGCGGTGAACGAGGGTCTGCCGGTGGTGGTGTTCTCCATGGAAATGGGTGCCGCGCAGCTGGCCTTGCGGATGGTCGGTTCGCTGGGCCGCATCGACCAGTCCAATCTGCGGACGGGCCGCCTGCGCGATGACGAATGGGGTCGGCTGTCAGAGGCGGTGGAGAAGCTCAGCAAGGTGAGCATGTTCATCGATGAAAGTCCGGGCCTTACGCCCAGCGAGGTGAGGGCGCGCGCGCGACGTCAGGCCCGGCAGTGCGGGCAGCTCGGCCTCATCATCGTCGACTATCTGCAGCTCATGAGCGGCAGCGGTGGTGGCGGCGACGAAAATCGCGCCACCGAGATCGGCGAGATTTCGAGAGGCCTGAAGGCGCTGGCCAAGGAGCTGAAGTGCCCCGTGATCGCGCTGTCTCAGCTCAACCGCAGCGTCGAGACGCGCACCGACAAGCGGCCGATGATGAGCGACCTGCGAGAGTCGGGTGCGATCGAGCAGGATGCCGATGTCATCATGTTCATTTACCGCGATGAGTACTACACCAAGGAAGCGTGCAAGGAACCCGGCGTGGCCGAGATCATTATCGGCAAGCAGCGTAACGGGCCCACTGGCACGGCGAAGCTCACTTTCCTAAAGCCGCTCACCAAGTTCGACAACCTGGCGCCAGGCAGCGGCGGCGGCGACGAGTACTGATCGTCAAAAGTTGTCTCCATTAGCCCATCTTCTGCACCACGCCGGCGATTCCTTCCTAGATCAATGGCCGTCGCACTGCTCACCCCGGCCAGCCGCACCTGCTTGCGTCCCTGGCACGGGCACGTCACTGAGGCCGCGGTGGTGGAAGGCGTCGGAGTGATGCGCTACGGATCCCCACCAGTACCTCGTCAAGCGCAGGGCGGCCCCTAGAATCGCGCGGGCATTTCAGAGAGGGATGGCGATGGCGACAGAGACCTTGCTTCAACCCGTGGATGGCGACGCGCCATGCGGCGCCGACATGTCGTTCTCCCCCGAGTTCGACAAGGTGCAGGAGCTGCGGCGTGAAGACGACGCCACCTTGCCGCAGGGCGAGTTTGTCATCGACTTGAAGTTGGCTGATTGGCAAGGTGTCGCCTCGCTTTGCGAGCAACTGCTCATGTCGCGCACCAAGGACCTGCGCGTGGCCGGCTGGCTGGTGGAGGCTTGGTCGCATCTGCGAGGGTTCGGCGGCGTGGCCGATGGCCTCGCACTCACCGAACAGCTGTGCGCGCGGTTCTGGGATGGCATGCATCCGCTGCCCGAACGCGGGGAGCATGAATTGCGGGCTGGCAATCTTGCATGGCTGCTCGCGCGCGTGGAATCGCTCAGCCGCACGGTGCCGCAGCTGCGTGCCGGCTCGCGGGCCATCGGGCTGGTGGACATCGATGCGGCCAGTGCCCGTCAGCAGAGCATCACACGGGAAGGTGCTGAGAAGGCGCCAGCGGAGGGCGGCGTGCTATCCGTGGATGAGGTGGCGCGCATCCAGCGCGACACACCGCGCGAGTTCCTCCTCGTCAATCTCGCGGATGCCCAACGCTCGCTCGATGCGTTGGCCCGCCTGCAGGCCACGATCGACGGCTTTCTTGGTGAGGATGGTCCAGGTTTCGTGTCGGCGCGCCGCGCGTTGGAGGCGGCCGTGCATTGCGCTCGGCGCTACGCCCGCGAAGCGGGGGCGATCGCTGGGGAGGCGCAAACCGGCGACTCCATCGCCAAAGACGAGGCGGTGCCCGCGGGGGCCGGCTACATCGCGGCCAGCCATGCGGCAAGCGGCCCGACGCTGACGCGCGCCCAGGCACTCTCGCAGCTGCGCATGGTGGCGCAGTTCTTTCGCGCTACGGAACCTCACAGCCCCGTGGCCTACCTGGCTGAACGCGCGGCTCAGTGGGGCGAGATGCCGCTGCACGTGTGGCTGCGCACTGTGATGAAGAACGGCGGTTCGCTGACGCAGATCGAGGAACTGCTGGGTGTGCCGCCGCAGGCCGAGTCGCCATGACGTGAACGCCGCGTCTATTGCATGACGCGCAACTCGATGCGCCGGTTGCGTGCCCGGCCTTCGGGCGTGTCGTTGCCCGCGACCGGGCGATCCGGGCCCACGCCGGAGGTCTGGATCAGGTTGGCCGCGATGCCCTTGCCCGTGAGGTAGGCCTTCACGGCGTCGGCGCGTGCAGCC
>CBFHAS010000109.1:0-14785 GCA_965653625.1 uncultured Burkholderiaceae bacterium
TGATCTTCGGCGGCTTCGAACAGGTAGTCGAGGTGAAGGCTTGAGCGGCGGCGTTATGGCGTCCCCAAACGGGAGTCAGGCGCGGCGAGCGTCCGTGCAAGCCCCGCCTCGGATCACGCGGATCCGTCCGGCCGCTGGAGGGCACCGAGTTCAGGGCAACGGCAGGCGGCTTCGGGTCGGTACTGCGAAATCGCGCGGTAGAGAAGCGGTCGCCGGCGTGTCGCGACCCGGCGCACGGGAGCCGTGCGGCCGCAGCACCTGCTATAGCCGCCCTTCGGGTCAGCGCCGGCCGCCTGGCCCAGCGACTGCTTGGTGGTGGTCAGCGTGAGTACGTCTGCCGGCGGCCAGCGTCAGCACACGCTGCCTATGCGCAGGTGGGAACTATGCGCAGGTGCCGCGCGATGGAACGCCGCAGCCGTGGCTTGGCGCGGTGATCAGCCCGATGGGTCAACGTCGAACTGGACATAGTTTCGACGCTCGACTGCACTGGTGGCCCCACTTCAGGAGGCCACCATGGGCATCGTCTACCGTTCTCGTTGCGCCGACGTCAACTGGCTGACCGTCGGGCCAATCGCACCGCATGCCGCTGCGATCAAGCAGCACTTGGCCGATGGCAGGTACGCGTCGAGGACGGTTGCCAGCTATCTGAGCAACATCGCGCACTTCGCGCAATGGGTTCGGGGCAAGCGTCTGCGTCTTTGCCGAGTAGACGAGGTCTCGATCGCCGAGTTCCTCGACCAGCACCTTCCGCATTGCCGATGTGAGGGTCCGATCCGCCACGACCGCGGCGACCACCGCGCTGCGCTGGGGCACCTGCTCTTCGTGTTGCGTGCGCGGGGAGTCATTGCATTGCCGGCGATGAGCATGACACCTGTTGATGAGGAGCTGCGGTGCTATGACGCGCACATGGATCGGGTGCGTGGCCTGGCGCCGAAGACCCGCACCCAGGTGCTGCGCATCGTCGGCCGGTTGCTGCGCCAGCGCTTTGGCGGTGGCCGCGTCGACATTGCTTCGATCAAGCCGGCGCATGTCAGGCGCTTCTATGCCGAGCAGGCGAAGCTCCACTGCAAGCCGGGTGGCGTCGGGTCGGTCGTAGCCGCGTTGCACGGCTACTTCCGCTACCGAGCCTCGCTCGGTGATCTCGTTCATGGCTTGATTGGAGCGGTTTCCGCTCCCGCCAATTGGCGGCTCTCGACGCTGCCCAGGTCGCTCACGGCCGAAGAAGTCGAGAAGCTGGTGAGCTCTCTCGGCAAGCCAGGCCGTTCGATGCGGCGCGCCGACGCGATCGTGCGCTGTGCCTTGGATCTCGGCCTTCGCAGCGGCGAGGTTGCGCGGCTCAGCCTCGACGACATCGACTGGCGAGCAGGCACGATCACTCTGCGCCACGCCAAGGGCCTGCGTGAAGACGTGTTGCCGCTGCCCGCGGCCACCGGCGCGGCCATCGCGGCGTACCTGAAGCACGAACGCCCGGAGACCTCCAATCGAGCGGTCTTCGTGCGTCACGTTGCGCCACGTGACTTGCCGGTTGGCCCTGACCTGGTACGCGCGACGATTCGCCAGGCCTACGCCCGCGCTGGGCTGCCCTACACGCGATCGCATCTGTTGCGCCACACGATGGCCAGCCGTTTGCTCGCGGGAGGCTCGTCTCTCAAGGAGGTGGCCGACGTGCTCCGTCATAGAGCGCTGAGCACCACGCAGGTCTACGCCAAGCTCGACAGTCGCCAGCTCGTCGAAGTGGCCTTGCCCTGGCCGGGGAGCGCATCATGAAGGCGCGCACCTCTTTACGTACGCTTGCCGAGCAGTATCTGGAAGAGCGCCGCCGCTTGGGCTTCGCCCTTCGGGCTCCTGCTTGTTCTGTGCGCGCATTCGCGCGCCATATCGACGCCGCCGGCCATCGCGGCCCGCTGACCATCGAAGTCATGGCTGACTGGGCGCGGCGCGACAGCCACGGCAGCGATGATCCGCACACGTGGGCGCGGCGTCTGAAGCATCTGCGCTCGATCACACGTTGGCTGCGGCAGTTCGAGCCACTCACCGAGATCCCGGACCACACGATCTTCGGTCGCATCCCCGAGCGCCTGGCCCCGCACATCTACAGCGAACCCGAGATCGTCGATCTGCTGGCGGCCGCGCGGCGACTCGGTCCGTCATCGACGCTGCGCGGAGTCGTCTTCGAGACGTTGTTCGGTCTTGTTGCCAGCACTGGACTGCGCATCGGCGAGGCGCTCGCATTGCGCAACGAGGACGTCGATCTCAGGCGCGGGATGCTCCTCATCCGTAAAGCCAAGTTCGGCAAGTCGCGTCAGGTGCCCATGCACCCGAGCACCGTCGAAGCACTGCGACGATACCGCCGTACGCTCGACTTGGCGGGTGAGTCCGCTGCACTCGAAGCCGCGTTCTTCATCGGCACGCGAGGCCAGCGGCATGGGTTGCCGCTGGGTGATCGCCAAGTGCATCGCGTCTTCAGCGCCTTGCGCGAGCAGTTGGGCTGGCGCAACCGTGGCAATCATCACGCGCCGCGCATTCATGACCTGAGGCACACCCAGCGAGGCGAAGGACGGGGGCTTCGGTGCGTTGAGATTACGCATGTGGCACCCGCGTCATGGACGTCATCCTCGACGGCGCGGCTTGTGTGCATCTGCACGGTAAGGGGCGCAAGCTGCGGTCGATACCGCTATGGGACACGACCGTCGTGGAAGTTCGCGCATGGCTACGGCTGAATCCGATGCTGCGCGGCGAAGCCGCTTTGCTGCCTAACCGCCATGGGCAGCCCATGTCCAGATCCAACGTCGCGCAGCGTTTGAACCTCGCAGTGGCACGCGCCGCCGCGAAGGAGCCCGGCATCCTCGGTAAGCCGGTCTCGCCGCACACGCTGCGGCACACAACCGCCATGCACCTGCTGCAGTCGGGCGTACCGTTCAACGTGATCGCCTTGTGGCTTGGACACGAGAGCATGAACACAACCCATCGCTACGTCGAGGCCAACCTCGCCATGAAGGAGAAGGCGCTCGCCCGGCTCGAGCCGCCGAACACCAAGTTGGCTCGGTTCAAGGCACCTGACGCACTGATGCGGTTCCTGCAGACGCTGTAACTATGCGGAGGAGGCGCCGACATCCATGGCCCACCACCCGGTGGCGTCGGTGCCGTTGATCTCCGGGCATCTGAACATAGTTCCCACCTGCGCATAGGCAGCGTCATGCGCATATTCGCATGACGCTGCATTGCTGTAGTTCGGTGAGCCGCGCATCAGAGCCGCCCGTGGGCAGCCAATGACGGCGATGTGCGGTAAGGCGGCTCGGGTGTTATTCAGGCGCCGATCGCATTGGTTCGCACGCCGCCGGACATGCGGCGCACGCGGACCACCAGCAGCAGCGCGATCGACAAGTTGAGCAAGTTCCAAGTCAGGCCGTTGAGGAACGCCGCCTCGTAAGAGCCGGTCAGGTCGAACACCTTGCCAGACATCCACCCGCCCAGGGCCATGCCAAACAAAGTGGCCATCAGGACCGTGCCGACCCGGGCACCGGCCTCCGCCGGCGGGAAGTGTTCGCGCACGATGATGGCGTAGCTGGGTACGATGCCGCCCTGGAACAGCCCGAACAGGGCGGACACCAGGTACAGCGACACCAGGCCATCGAACGGCAAGAACATCAGCAGCGCGAGGCCTTGCAGGACCGAGCCAAGCAGCAGCGTGCGGATGCCGCCGATGCGGTCGCAGATCCAGCCGGACACGAGCCGGCTCACGATGCCGCAGGCGAGCATCAGCGACAGCATCTGGGCGCCCCGCGCCGGCCCGTAGCCGAGGTCCGCACAGTACGCGACGATGTGCACCTGCGGCATGGCCATCGCGACACAACAGCTCACGCCGGCGACGCACAGCAGCAGCTGTGCCTGGTTCAGGCTCATGCCGAACGGTTGCGATGAGGGCACGGTTTGGGTGCCGGTTGCCGCCGCGGCCACGGCCGCGGGGGGACGGGCGCGCAGCATGAGGGCGAGCAAAAGCATGCTCAAAGCGCAGAACAGGCCGAAGCCGATGTAGGTCTGGCGCCAGCCCACCGCGTCGATGAAATGCTGGGTCACCGTTGGCCAAATCGCACCGGCCAGGTAGTTGCCGCTGGCGCAGACAGCCACCGCGATGCCGCGCCGTTTCACGAACCAGAGTGACGCATCGGCCAGCAGCGGCGCGAAGGTGGCTGAGCTGCCCAGCGCGCCGAGGAGCACGCCGTGGGCCAGCGCGAACCCTAGCAACTCGCCCGACAGGCCAGCAGCGATGAATCCGGCGGCCAGCCCGCCGGCGCCCAGCATCACCACCCACATGACGCCAACGCGGTCCGCCAGCCGGCCCATCCCGATTCCGCCCAAACCGAAGCCGACCATCATCAGTGTGTAAGGCAGGGACGCGTCCGCGCGTGCCACGCCAAACTCCGCTTGCACCGGCGGCAGAACCACAGCCACGACGTACATCGCCCCACTGCCGATCGTCATCAGCGCGAGCGTGATCATCAGGCGCAGCCAGGCATAACGGGAGTCGGGGGCGTGAAGTGGCATCGCGGCAATTGGGTCGTCGCGAGCGTCGCTTTCCCGCGCCGTCGGATTGTGCACTTCCGAGTTTCGGGCTTGACTCGTAGATCCGACAGCCTATCGAGCTCAAGACTGGTGCCTCCGAACTGTCACTCGCTACAGTTCGGTCATGAAGCGGCGTCCCAGCCAACTTCCCGACGATGTCGAGCCTGAGCAACTCTGGCGTGCACCCGACGGCCAGCACTACAAAATCATCAGTGTTTCGACCGGCCGCGTCACCATGCATCGTGCAACGCCGGCGGGGCGGGTGCTCAACACCCGATATCAAACCCACGAATCACTCGAAAAGATGCAGGCCGAGTGGCAGCTGGTGAGCAAGTAGGCCCATGGCAAGTCAGGCCGCGCCTAGAACAAGGCCGGTTTTCAGCGCGCTCCCGCCGCGACGCGGTCGAGCCATTGGCGGTAGCGTTCACTTTGCCAGTTCTGTTGCCTTGGCCGACTAGGCGATAGCCTGTTCGGCCTGCGCGTAGTGTGGACAAAGTCCACCAGTGCGTCCCGCGGAACTACCCGGCGCGCCAGTGCTCTATATACTGTTGTTCCATACAGTATTTCGCGCGATGTCCCGACAGCTTTCGCTCCCGCTCTTCTCCGGCGACATGCCGGGAGACGGGGGTTGCCCGGACGGCGCGCTCGCAGGCGGATCGATGACGGAACCGCCAGCTCCAGCCCGGGAGGCTTCCTCGGTCGCTGATGGCGCCGTCGGGCGCCATGCGCTGCTTCGGCGTCTGCCGTCGGAGGTGGCGAGCGCGGTGTGGATCGGCAATGAGATCGGCGGCGCGCCGATAGCTGTCGTCCCGACAGGCTTCCCGGTGCTGGACGACGAGTTGCCCGGCGGCGGCTGGCCCAAGGGTGCCATCACCGAGCTCCTCTTGCCGCAAGCTGGGATCGCGGAGTGGCGCATCCTCTTGCCTGCATTGGCGGCGGGCCAACTAAAAGAGCCGGTCGTCGCTGTGTCGCCCCCGTACGCACCGTTCCTCGGAGGAATCCGACGCTACGGGCTCAGCGAGGCATCCTTGATCCTTGTCCGCGCCGAGAAGCCGGCGCAGCGTCTGTGGGCTACAGAGCAGGCGGCCAGAGCAGAGGGGCTGGCTGCAGTGGTCGCCTGGCTGCCAAACGCCCGAAATGAGCAACTGAGGCGTCTGCAGGCGGCGGCTGCGCAAAGCAGTTTCCCGGTGTTCCTGGTCCGCCCCGAGGCGGCACAGCACGAGGCGTCCCCAGCACCGCTGCGAGTCCAGGCCAGGCTCGTGCCGGCGAAAGGCGCCATCGAGCTGCACATCCTCAAACGCAAAGGCGCAGCGCACGACGGCTGGCTCCGTCTCGACTGCGACCCTCCGGGCTTCGACCGCCTCTGTCTGGAGAGTCGCACTTCTTCGACCGCAGGTCCTCGTCATGTCGGCCCCCCAGTTCTGGATGGCGCTGCTCGTGGAACCGGCGCCCAGCGCGCAGCGGCTTGAAGGAGGTCCCGCCGATCCCGATGCCCCATGGACGTCGCCCACGGCACCGGCTCCTCCTGACCAGCAGCATGCGATCGGCTGGTGGGCGTTGCAGTTCACCCCGCGCGTGGCGCTCGTGGATGAGGCCGTAATCCTGGAGGTCTCCGCCACCCTGCGGCTCTTCGGTGGGGCCGATGCGCTGACCCGCCGCGTTCGAACCGAGGCCGCGGAGCTCGGCTGCAGCGGCTTCGCGACAGCCTCCAATGCACTCGCGGCTGTCGCCCTCGCTCGCGCCGGGGTCGAAGGGGAACTGCGCGAGCCACTGCACAAGGTCCTCGATCGCATCACGCTGTGCGCGCTGCGCGAGGTCGCCGCACACCAGGACGTACTGAGCCGGCTGGGCTGCAAGACATTGGGCGACGTGCGGCGCCTTCCGCGTGGCGGGCTGAGCCGCCGATTCGGCAAGGGCCTGCTCGCTGCCATGGACCAGGCGTACGGCGCGCGAGCGACAGCTCATCGATGGCTCGAACTGCCGCAGGCCTTTTGTGCGCGCCTCGAGTTGCCAGGCCGGGTCGAGGTGGCCGAGGGGCTCATGTTCGGGGCGCGCCGGCTGCTGGCGCAGATGAGTGGGTGGCTGGCTGCTCGTCACGCCGGCGTGACGGGTTTCACCTTGCGATGGAAGCACGACTTTCACCGACCGCACGACGTACCGGCCTGGGGCCAGCTCACGATACGAACGGCGGAGCCCACTCGGGAGGTGGGGCACTTCTGCCGCCTGCTCACCGAGCGCCTGGCCCAAACGGACCTTGGCGCTTCCGTCGAGGAACTCGTCCTGGTCGCTGACGACGTCGTGCCGCTCGAGGAGGTCAGCGCCACGTTGTTGCTCGACAAGGCGCGCCAAGGCGAGTCGCTGCAGCAGCTCACGGAGCGCTTGGCGGCAAGGCTGGGGCCGCACAACGTTCTGCGCGGAAACGTTCGTAGCGACTATCGCTTTGAGGCGGCCCAGGAATGGGTACCCGTCGACGAACCGACACCGCGCAACCCGGCGTCGCTGCCCGACATGCCACTGCCGACGTGGCTGCTCGAAAAGCCCCTGCGGTTGGCGGTGAGACACGAAAGGCCGCTGTACCAAGGCCCACTCGTGGCGCTTGCGGGACCGTATCGTGTTGAAGCAGGTTGGTGGGACCGCGATGACGCCGCCGGCGAAGGCCCTCTCGCCCGGCGTGACTATTACGTGATGGTGGGCGAGCAAGGTTGCCTGCTGTGGGTCTACCGCGACCTGGCGTTCAACGAGGAGGCCCGTAGCCCTTGGTATCTCCACGGCATCTTTGGGTAGCGTGCAATGGCCCAGCTGCCGGACTACGCCGAGCTGCATTGCTTGACAAACTTCTCCTTCTTGCGCGGCGCGTCGCACGCGGAAGAGCTGGTCAGGCGCGCCCGCGATCTGGGTTACCAGGCGCTGGCCATCACCGACGAGTGCTCGCTTGCCGGTGTGGTGCGCGCGCACGTCGAAGCAAAAGAGGCCGGACTGAAGCTCCTGATCGGCTCGGAGTTCCGAGTCGATGCGCCGTCCCCATTCAAGCTCGTCGTGCTGGCGATCAACCGCAATGGCTACGGCAACCTGTGCGAATTGATCACCCGGCTTCGCATGTCTGCGGAGAAGGGGACCTACCGCCTCGACTGGAGCGATCTCTACCCGGCCTGGCTTGACGACTGCATGGTCCTCTACGTCCCTGACCGGCAGGCCGCAGACCCACAGATCTTCCAGCAGGCGCAATGGGTGGATCTGCATTTCGAAGGCCGTGCATGGCTGGCGGTGGAACTGCTGCGCGACCTCGATGACGACGCCTGGCTGCGACGCATGCGCGGCATCAGTGAGCTCGCCGGCCTCCCATTGGTGGCCGCAGGCGACGTGCACATGCATGTGCGCTCGCGCAAGCCGCTGCAAGACACCCTGACGGCCATCCGCGTCGGCAAGACGCTACGCGAGTGCGGCATGCAGCTGCAGCCCAGCGGCGAACGGCACCTGCGGACGCGACTCGTGTTGGCCCGCAGCTATCCGGAAGACCTCCTGGCCGAAACGCTGCGCGTGGTTGCGCGCTGCACGTTTTCGCTCGACGAGCTGAAGTACGAGTACCCCGAAGAGGTGGTTCCCGAGGGTGAGACACCGACGACCTATCTGCGAAGGCTGACCTACGAAGGGGCGGGCAGGCGGTTCCCCGCAGGGATCCCGGACTCGGTGCATCAGCAGATCGAGCACGAGCTCCAGCTGATTGCGGACTTGGCCTACGAGAAGTACTTCCTCACGGTGTATGACATCGTCCGCTTCGCGCGGTCTCGACAGATCCTGTGCCAGGGGCGCGGATCGGCGGCGAACTCGGCGGTGTGCTACTGCCTCGGTGTCACGGAGGTTGACCCGGCGCGCATGAACGTGCTCTTCGAGCGCTTTGTCTCGAAGGAGCGCGCGGAGCCGCCGGACATTGACGTCGACTTCGAGCACCAGCGCCGCGAGGAGGTGATTCAGTACCTCTACCAGCACTACGGACGCGACCGTGCGGCGCTGGTCGCCGCAGTGATTTCTTTTCGGGCGCGAAGCGCAGTGCGTGATGTCGGCAAGGCCCTGGGGTATGACCAGGAGACTGTCGATCGCCTGGCCAAGAACCTGCACTGGTGGGACGGCAGGGAATTGACAGCGGAGCGGCTGCACGAGTCGGGGCTCGATCCTGACGACAAGGGCATCCGGCAACTGCTCAGGCTGACGAGCGAGATCCATTCCTTTCCTCGGCACCTGAGCCAGCATGTCGGTGGATTCGTGCTGACCCGGGGAAAGCTGTCACGCATCGTCCCCATCGAGAACGCGTCGATGCCTGACCGGTCGGTGATCCAATGGGACAAGGACGACGTGGACGCGCTCGGCCTCATGAAGGTCGACGTCCTGGCGCTCGGCATGCTGAGCGCCATCCGTCGGGCGCTGGACTTGATTGGCATGAGGCGAGGGCAGGTGTTCCAGCTCCAGGACATACCCGCTGAGGACCCGGCGACCGACGACATGTTCTGCCAGGCGCAGACCGTCGGTGTGTTCCAGATCGAGAGTCGCGCCCAGATGTCCATGCTGCCCCGAATGCAGCCGCGGCGCTTCTACGACCTGGTGGTGGAAGTCGCCATCGTTCGGCCAGGGCCGATCCAGGGCGGCATGGTGCACCCCTACCTGCGTCGCCGACAAGGCCTCGAGCCGGCGAGCTGTCCGCCGGGCCTCGAGAAGGCCATCGGCCGCACGCTGGGCGTGCCCATCTTCCAGGAACAGGTGATGCAGATCGCGATCGACGCCGCCGGCTTCACGGCCGGCGAGGCCGACCAGCTGCGTCGAGCCATGGCCGCATGGAAGCGCAGGGGAGGCGTGGAACGCTTCTACGACAAGATCATCTCGGGCATGACCTCTCGCGGCTATGAGCGGGAGTTCGCCGAGCAGATCTTCGCCCAGATCCAGGGCTTCGCCGAGTACGGCTTTCCGGAAAGCCACGCGGCGAGTTTCGCCTTGCTGGTGTACGCCTCCTGCTGGATCAAGCGTCACGAGCCCGCAGCGTTCCTCTGCGCGCTGCTGAACTCGCAGCCGATGGGCTTCTATCAGCCGGCGCAGCTCGTGCAGGACGCACAGCGCAACGGAAGTGTCGAGGTGCGACCACCCGATGTGATGTGGAGCGAGTACGAGTCGACGCTGGAGGACCTGCCACACGCCCCCGGGGTGCGCATCGGGCTGCACCTCATCGCCGGCCTGCGCGAGGAGACGGCCCGCCGAATCGTGGACGTGCGAGGCCAACAGCCGTTCGATGATGCAGAGGACCTTGCGCGTCGGGCCAGGATCGATGCGAAGGAGATGAAGATCCTCGCCGCTGCGGACGCGTTGCTCAGCTTGTCGGGGCACCGGCGACAGCAGGTGTGGGACGCCTCGGCGCTGGCGGCGCCACCGCCCGTGCTGGCCGATGCCACGGTTGACGAGGATGTCCTCGAACTACCACCGGCACCGGAGGGCGAGGAGATTGTTTTCGATTACGCGGCACTCGGGCTGTCGCTTCGAAGCCATCCCGTGAAGCTGCTGAGGCCGATGCTCGCGCGCCGGCGATTGACCCCGGCGGCCGAGCTCGCCGAGTACCCCGATGGGCGACCCGCGAGAGGGTGTGGGATCGTCACCATGCGACAACAGCCCGGAACGGCCAAGGGCGTGGTGTTCCTGACGATGGAAGACGAGACGGGCGTCGTCAACGTGATCGTTTGGCGCGACGTACGAGACCGCTATCGGGAGGCGCTGCTGCGCTCGCGGCTGCTTGCCGTCTACGGCGTTTGGCAACGGCAGGGCGATGTGATGCATCTGGTGGCCAGCCGCCTTGAGGACCTCACGCCGCTGCTTGGTAGGTTAACCACCGAGAGCCGGGACTTCCATTGAGGCTGGCGCCGAGCGTCGGCGCCCGTCCACTCTAGCTGGCATCGACCCAGAATGCGCCATGGACAACAACGACACGATGCATGCAGGGCTCGCTGGAGCACTGCAAGAGGCCCGCGCGATGGGCGATCGCGGCTGGCGGTCACCCGCTGATGCCACGCTGGCCGAGGCTGGCCGGCTGCTGGCACTGCTCGAGCCCTTCGGCTGGCGGCCACCGGAGATTCAGGTGACGCCGGACGGGGAGATCAGCTTGGAGTGGGAAGCCGACGCTCACGGATGGCTGCAGTTGCTGGTGCGAGGCGACGGCCAGCTCACCCACAGTGCGGTTCTCGAAGGCGACGAGTACGGGCAGAGCGAGGACTTCGGCGACGTGCTGCCCGACTGGGCAGCGAGCTTGCTGGCGCGGCTTATAGGACTGGGGCATTGAGCTTGGCGTCCTTGGAGCGGCAAGAGGTCGCTTGGCAGCGATTGCGGTCCGTGAGCGCAGGCCGGCGTACTCACGCTGCAAGGCATCAAGCAGTCGTTGGGTCCGGCGACCGGAGGCGGGCTCGAATGGCGGCTGTACGAGGTACCGCGGCCGTAGCACGATTACAAGGTTCGCACAGTGCCGGCCGACCGCTTCTCTGCCGCGCAAACTTGCAGTGCCAGACCCCTGAAGAGACATCAGCCGTGCTGATTTCGCTGCCCCAGAGCCGACGTTCGGGCCCGAACACAACATTCGAGGGGAAAGCGAGTGGGCAGATGGGATGGCAATCGGGCGGCCGCCGTCACCTCCTACACTGCACGCGGCCCGGCATGCGTCGCGCCGGGCGCAGCGCCCCGATCGGAGGAGAGTTCATGCTCAGACGCGCCCCCATGCCCTGGATCGTCAGCGCCGCGCTGGGGACTCTCGCGCTGCTGGCCAGCCAGCGCGGATCGCCCGGTAGCTACCTGCCGCACGGCTACTGCTTCACCTGGAACCCGACGCTGCTGTGGACCCACGTCGCGAGCGACACCCTGATCGGCGCGGCCTACGTGTCGATCCCGGTCACGCTGCTGCACCTAGTGCGCCGGCGCACCGACCTGCCGTTCAACTGGATCGTGCTGCTGTTCGCGCTCTTCATCGTCAGCTGCGGCGCGACGCACTGGGTCGAGGTATGGACGGTGTGGAACCCCGACTACTGGCTCGCTGGCAGCGTGAAGGTGGTGACCGCGGCGGCGTCGGTGCTGACCGCGGCCGCGCTCGTCTATCTCGTACCGCGCATCCTGGCGATCCCCACTGTGGCCCAGCTCACCGCCGCAAAGGAGGCGCTCGAGGCCGAGGTGGCGCACCGCCGCCACGCTGAGGACGCCCTGCTGCGCGAGCGCAGCGAGCTCGAGCGGCGGGTCGCCGAGCGCACCGTTGAACTGGCGCAGGCCACCGCCGAGGCGCGCCTCGCGCACGCCGCCGCCGAGGAAGCGAACCGGCAGAAGGACCGCTTCCTCGCCAAGGTGTCGCACGAGCTGCGCACGCCGCTGCAGGCCACGCTGAGCTGGGCCCACGTGCTGACGCAGACGCCGCCGGACGATACCGCGGCGCTGCGCCACGCGGCCGACCGCATCATCCACAACGCGCGCAGCCAGGCGCGCCTGATCGACGATCTGCTCGACATCTCTCGCATCCTGAGCGGCAACCTGGCGCTGCACCTCGAGCGCGTCGACGCCACCGCGGTGGTGCGCAAGGCGGTGGACGTGGTGCGCCCGCAGGCCGCGCGCCACCGCATCGAGGTCGAGGTCGTCGGCGACGGACGACCGGCCCCGCTGCACACCGACCCGGTGCGGCTCGAGCAGGTGGTGTGGAACCTGGTCAACAACGCGGTCCAGGCCACGCCCGACGGCGGCCGGGTGCGCGTGGCGCTGCGCAATGACGACGACAGCAGCCTCGAGGTCGCAGTGCAGGACTGGGGCCACGGTATCAACCCGGCCGACCTCGGCCTCATCTTCGAGCCGTTCCGGCAGGGCGGCGGCACGCCGAATGCGCACCGCGGCCTCGGCCTGGGGCTGGCGATCGCGCGCAGCCTGGCCGACCTGTTCGGCGGCACGCTGCACGCGTCGAGCGACGGTCCGGGGCGCGGCGCGCTTTTCCGCTTGCGGCTGCCGCTCGATGGCGCGCCGGCAGCCACCGCACCGGCGGCGGTCGATGCGCTGTTCGACGCGGACCGCGCGCGGCTGGCCGCGCTGTCGGTACTCTACGTCGAGGACGAGCCGGACATCGCCGAGAGCGAGCAGCGCCTGCTGGCCTCGATGGGGATCCGGGTCGTGATGTGCACCGAAGCCGATGCCGCGCTGCGCCGCATCGCCGAGGGCGGCTTCGACGTCCTGCTGTCCGACCTTAACCTCTGCAGCGGCCGCGCCGCGCTCGAGCTGGCGGCGGCGCAGCGCCGGCGGCCGGGCGGCGAACGGGTGCCGGTGATCGTGCTGTCGGCCGACGGCACCGAGGACGACCACCGTGCCACGCGCGAAGCCGGCGTCGCGGCGCACCTGGTCAAGCCGGTCGATCCGCTGCAGCTGGCGCGGGCGCTGCTCGACGCCAGCGGCCGCCCTGGCGGAGCCACCTGAGCGACTCCGTCAGCGCCGCGCGGCCCGCCCTTGGCCGCGGCGCTCGCGGGCGACGGCGTCCTCGGTGAGGAGGGCGCCCAGCGGCACATCGTCCGGTTCGGCCGGCGAGCCAGGGGATGAACCGTGCGCGTAGCCGACGCCCCAGGTGAACGGCCGCGCCTGCAGCGTGGCCCGCGTGCAGTCGTAGAAGCCGCAGGTTTCCGATTGCCCCAGGCACTACGGCCAGCAGCGATGGCTGGCGAGCCATCAGGAAGCTGACAGGCGCCTGTTACTGCTCCTGGCCGTCCCCGTCAATCGCGAACCGCCCACCCCGCGTCTGCTTCCGTCGGCGCTTCGTAGCTGGCATTCATCGCGTTCGCGTGGAAGTGCACTGCTCGGCCACCTGGTGCATTCTGTAGTCAAGCGATCTTGGTGCGTGACCCCGATCGCAATGTGCATCGAGATGCATCAGCGCGGTTGATCGAGCCCGCGGCGATCTGCAGCGCTTGCAGACGATGCGCTGCCTGTTGCGCGGTGCCGCACTTGCGACCGCGTGGCAATCCGGTCTTGTTGTAGGCACTGACGTACGCATGCCGGACCCATATCGCAGCTGCGAGCAACGCGAAAATCAGGGCGCCGATCGATCGCCAGTGCTCGGTAATGAATCCGGATGCCTCTTCTTGTGCCGCTGGCTCCTTCGTTGCGGCAAGCTTGTCGGGAGGTGTTGGCTGCGGCTGTGCGAGCGCAGCGGTTGCCTCGTTCGACTGCGAAACGAGCCGGTGCGCGGGGCTGCTCGCCGGAGCGGCTGTCGGTCGTGACGAGCGATCGCCTTCAACGCCGACCGGCCGTTGAGTTTGCTCCTGCGGCACGATGGGAGCCTCCACGGTCGAGGCTGGGTGCAACGTTTTCGGCGTGTTGCCCGTCGGCCGCGCGGCACCCCCTCTGCGATACAGGATCTTGCTGGTGCCGACTTCGCAGGTTCCGATGACCTTCGCACCGGGCGGCACGGGTGTGCCAGCCGGCACGGTTTCGAGGTTGTAGCCGCGCGCACCGGCGGCGTCGATGCCCGCAGCCAGCACGCCCTTCAGCTGATCGCAAGGCGTCTGCGCCTGGGCGCCGGCGGCAAGCAGCATAGAAAAAGCGACGACGGCGACGACATGAATCATGGATGCTCGCTCCTCGCATGGATAGGACGCGCTGGGTCATGATGCCGCGTTCGGACCGGCGCACGCTATTCGACCCTGCGACTACGGGGCTCGGCCTCGATCACTGGCATCCTGTCGATGAATGCTTGGTCGATAGACGCTCTACCTTGAGCCAAGCGCTCCACATTGGCTCTCGCCGCGGCAATCACTTGTGGTTCACGACTGAGAATGGCCGCTCTCCTTCCAGGCGAGGCGCATTCTGCGACAGGTTGCTGGCTCATCGGGACGCCACAGAGCCGACGTTCGTCATTGTCCGCAAGTGGCCGGGTCCGGGTCTACAACCGGATCCCCGGAAGCTGACCTTGCAGCCTGTGGGCAACGACTCGGTGGTCGGCTCTCTGGCGTGGTCGTGAACTCACACACCCGGCCAGTTGCCGTCGGTGATGACGGGCAGCTTGATGGCACCTCGTCGACGTAGGTCCGGAACAGAGAGGGGCGCGGAGACGGCGCGGCGCGATGCCGACAGCGTGTTCGTCGTCAGCATCGAGAGTTGCCGCGTCGGCCAGACGGACCCCTGAGGTCACGTGTCAGCGTGGCTTCGCAGGCTCAGACGTAGCGCATCGACCGCAGGTGCA
>CBFHAS010000110.1:0-14613 GCA_965653625.1 uncultured Burkholderiaceae bacterium
CGATCTGTGGGAGCGCGCAATTGCCGAGGTGGTTCGACGCAACGATGCGCTGCGCCTGGTGATGGTCGAGCAGGCTCCTTTGCCGGGACAGACGCTCCTGGACGAGCTGCGGGCAGCCCAAGGGGGTGATGGTGGAGCACCGCTCGATCGTCAACTACGCGACTCATGTCGCGCGGCATCTCGACGTGCCCGGTGGCGATGGCTCGCTCGTCTTCACATCCTTCAGCTTCGACCTGACGCTCACCGGCGTCTACACGCCGCTCATCTGCGGACGGCCGCTGCGGCTGTGCCCTGCCGGGCAGGACGTCTCGGCCTGGCAGCAGCAACTGCGCGAGGCTCGGGCGCTGGCGCCGGTCAAGCTCACGCCCTCGCATCTGGCCCTGCTGCAGCAGGGCCTGTCCCCCACCGACGTGCAAGGACGCATCCAAGCACTGGTGCTTGGCGGCGAGCCACTCGAGGGTGCCACGCTTCAGTGGTGTTTTCAATGAAACGGTTGTGGTGCAGTTGCCCATGATCATCTCGGCCGCGTCTTGCTTGCCTGCCCAGGACGACATCGACCTCTGTTGCGGCCATTCAGCAGGACTTGCCCGAGCGCGGATCGTGCCTTTATGACCGCCTCCGCGATGAGGATGAGCCTGATGATGCCGGCCTGCGGGGCTGCGCTTGTCGGCAAGGCCATCCGTGGCGGCCCTTCCACGAAGCTGCACGCATCCGTCGCGGCGCTCACGCAGGCGCAGCCGGTATGAGCGAGAACCGCCAGCCCGACCACCTCCACATGCAGCCACGAACTACGGCGGCAGATGAGTCGGGGTTAGACAGATCGACGTGGACGCCGAGCAGCGATTCCAGGTCGTCTTGCAGGCCGCCCAAGTCGGACAGCGTTGCTCCGGGCAGCGCATCGACCAGCAGATCGAGATCGCTGCCGTCCTGATCGGTGCCGTCAGCACCGATCCGAAGATGCGCGGGTTCGCCGCCTTTATTGATATCGCGTTCTCACTATACTTAGACCCTTCCGTCTCCGGCCTACCTCACGAATTGAGTGGACACCGCACCGCCCCCGGTCACCTCACCAGCCTTCCTTACTTGATGACTTCGCCTCACTGCTTCGGCGCCCCGCCCATCCATGGCCTCGCACTCTCTGCCGCGCTTGCCTGTCCGCTTGCTTGCGCGGCTGAGGCCGGGCTTGAGGAAGCTTCGGTCCACTCACTTCAGACCATCACCGTGAACGGCCAGTCCGAGGGCAACACCGTGCTGGATCAACCGTCGAGCGCCGGCTCCCGGCTGGGCTTGTCACTGCGCGAGACGCCGGCATCGGTCGAACTGATCTCCGAGGATGCGATGCAGCGCCGAGGAGCCCGGACACTGGAGGAGGCATTGGCGGGTGCAGCGGGCCTCACCGTGGGCGGCCTCGCGAGTTCGCCGGGCATTGCTTCCATGCGGGGATTCACGGGTGGCTTCGTCACCTACCTGTTCGACGGCGTACGCATCTCCACTCCGACCATGTCGAACCGTCCGCAAGACAGCTGGAACTACGAGCGCATCGAGGTGCTGAAAGGGCCCGCCTCCGTGCTCCATGGCGAAGGCGCGATGGGCGGCGCCGTCAACTTCGTCCCCAGGAAACCCGACCGCAATGCCTCCGGCATGCAGTCGATGCTGTCCTACGGCAGCCACGGTACGGCGCGCGCCGGGGTGGGTCTTGGAGGGGCCGTGGACGAGACCGGCGCCTACCGGGTCGACTTCAGCCACAGCCAGACCGATGGCTGGATGCAGCGCAACAGCCAGAAGTCCGACCATCTGACCGGCGCGGCGAGCCTTTCCCTGGCGCCATCGGTGAAGCTCGACCTGGCGCTCGATCATCTGCGTGACGACATCGAGGCCTACTTCGGCACGCCTCTGGTGCCGGCCTCGTTTGCTGCCGAGCCGACTGACGTTGTCAGCGACAGCGCCGGCCGCGTGATCGACAAGCGCCTGGCGCGCACCAACTACAACGTCAGCGACGCGCTGATGGAATCCGAAAGCCTTGGCCTGCGCGCCAACCTGGCATGGCAGGTCTCGCCGCAATGGCATCTGCGCAACGAACTTTCCGCCTACGACGCCGACCGCCACTGGCGCAACGCCGAGAGCTTGAGCTTCGTGGCGCCCGATCGGATCAACCGCGACCAGGTGGAGGTGACCCACGACCATCAGGTGCTCGGTAATCGGCTCGACGTCAGCCATGAAGGACAGGTCGGCGGCATGAAGAACCGGTTTGTCGCCGGTGTCGAAATCAGCAAGACCGACTTCGCGAGCCAACGTCGTTTTTCCAACGGCTCGGCCGAAACCAATGAGACGCTGCAAGTGGCCGCCGTGAACCCGATGGTCGGCACCTTCAATGACAGCCCGGCACTGTTCACCGGTTCCGGAAACCGGACGGACATCACCGCGGAACTCGCCACCACGGCGCTATTCGCCGAGAACGCGCTGACGCTCACCCCCGCATTCACGCTCGTGGGCGGCCTGCGTCACGAGCACATCGAACTCGATCGCACGGTGCGGGACTTGAACACCGGCGGCTTCACGGCCTTCGGCACCCGCTACAAGCCGAGCTCGGTGCGCCTGGGCGCGGTCTACGACCTGTCGAACACCACCGCGGTCTACGCGCAGGCGGTCAACGCCGCCGCGCCCGTGGGCAGCTCGAACCTGCTGCTGCTGTCCTCAGGCAATGCCGGCTTCCCGCTGACGAGAGGCAAGCAGATCGAGGTGGGCATGAAGCAGAGCTTGCCCGGGCAGCGGCTCGACTGGACGCTGGCGCTTTATCGAATCGAGCAGTCGAACGTGCTTTCGCGCGACTCGGGCAACCCGACCGTCACCGTCAACAACGGGCAGATCTCCTCGCAAGGCATCGAAATCACCGCGGCATGGCGTGCGACCCGCGGACTCACGCTGTCGGGCAACGTGGCGGTGCTCGATGCCCAGTTCGACACGCTGGTCGAGGCCGGCGGGGCCTCGCGCGTGGGCAACCTTCCCCCCAACGTGCCGCGCAAGACCGGCAACTTCTGGACTGACTACCGCTTCACCGATCTGCCGCTCAGCATGGGCGCCGCCGTGCGCGGTGTGGGCGGCATGTACACCAACAACACGAACACCGTGCGCATCAACGGCTACTGGCTGGGCGATGTCTACGCGAGCTGGCACGCGGCCCCCGCGCTGCTGACGCTGCGCGTGCGCAACGTGGCCGACAAGCTTTACGCCACCTGGTCAGGTGCCAGTGCGAACAACCAGGTGATCCTCGGCGCGCCGCGCACCGTCGAGCTTTCCGCCCGGTTCGACTTTTGAAAGCCATGCTCGAAACACTGGCCCTCAGCAAGCAATTCGGCACCACGCGAGCCCTTGACCGGGTGACGCTGCGCGTGGAGCCGGGGGAGATCTACTGCCTGCTCGGCGCGAATGGCGCAGGAAAGACGACCCTGGTCAACGTGTTCCTGAACTTCGTCGCGCCCAGCGAGGGCCAGGCGCTGGTCGACGGTCTCGACGTGACGCGCGAACCGCTGGCCACCAAGCAGCTCATTGCCTACATCCCCGAGCAGGTGATGTTGTACGGCGCTCTCTCGGGTCTGGAAAACCTCGGCTACTTCGCCGCCCTGGCCACCGGCCGCAGACACCAGCGTGGCGAACTGCAAGCCCTGCTTGCTCGCGTGGGGCTGGACGAAGCCGCCGCCACACGCCGAGTCGCAACCTATTCGAAGGGCATGCGGCAAAAGGTGGGCATCGCGATCGCGCTCGCCAAGCGCGCCAAGGCCCTGCTGCTGGACGAACCCACGTCCGGCCTGGACCCGAAGGCCGCAGCCGAGTTCTCGCAGGTGCTTGGCGAGGCACGCGACCAGGGAGTGGCGGTGTTGACCACGACGCATGATCTCTTCCACGCGAAGCAGAACGGCACCCGCATCGGGATCATGCGCGAAGGCAGCTTGGTGGCACAGATGTGCGGCCATGAACTGAGCCATGCCGATCTGGAGGCGCTGTATCTGGAGCACATGAAATGAACGCGGTGCTCCTCATCGCAAGGCGTGAAGTCACCGAGCTGTGGCGAGACGGCCGGCTCGTGCTGGCGGGTGGGGTGTTATGGCTGCTGTTGGCCACAGCCATCGTGGTGGGCTGGCAGCAACAACGCAGCATCGAAAGCGAGCGCAGCGTCGCGCAGCGCATGGACTACGACGACTGGCTGAAGCAGGACCGGCGCCATCCGCATGACGCTGCGCACCAGGGCCTGCATGCCTTCAAGCCTGCCCCGCCGGCCGCGCTCATCGACCCCGGCATCACGCCCTACGTAGGCTCGACGATCTGGCTGCAGGCCCACCGTCAGAGCGAGCTTCGATTCCGCCCCGCGCAGGACGCTACCGGCCTGCAGCGTTTCGGAACCCTGTCGGTGGCCTGGGTGCTGCAAGTACTCGGGCCGCTGCTGGTGATCGTGCTCGGCTTCAGCGCGTTCGCCGGAGAGCGCGAGCAAGGCACCCTGCGACAGACCTTGAGCCTGGGCGTGGCGCCCGCCCGTCTGCTGTGGGGCAAGTCGCTGGCGCTCGCCGGCGCGCTGGCCCTGTGCCTGTTGCCCCTGCTGGTGGCGGCTGGTCTTGCGGTCGTGGCCCAGGGCGGGGCCGATGGTGCATTCAGGCTGATGCTCATGGCCTTGGGCTATGCGCTGTACTTCGGTATCGCCGTGCTGGGCGTGCTGGCGGTCTCTGCGCTGGTGCCAGGTACGCGGCTCGCCCTGGTGGTGCTCCTTACGCTATGGGTCGTGGGCGCGACACTCGCACCGCGCGTGTCTTCGGATTTGGGGCGAGAGCTTTTCCCGAGCCCATCGCGGCAGTCCTTCAACCAATCGCTCGACGGCGACCTGAACGCCGAGTACGAACGCGCCTGGCGCGAGCAGCTGGGCACGGACAAGCGCTGGGGCGCCGAGTTGCCGCTCAACCGCTGGGGCATCGCCTTGCGCATCGACGACCGGGCCGGATACGACGTCACCGACCGCCATTTCGCGCAGCTGTGGGATTCGTTCGCGCAGCAGCAACGCGTGCAGGAATGGGCCGGTCTCGCGGTACCGCTGCTGGCTCTGCGGGCGTGGTCGATGGGCATGGCCGGCACCGACTTCGCCGCGCACCGCCACTTCTCGGTGGCGGCGGAAAGGCATCGCCGGCTGATGCAGGATCTCATCAGCGAAGACCTGGTGGCCCACGCCGACCCGCTGGGCCATCAGCACTTCACCTACCAGGCCGGCAAGGAGCTGTGGGCCAAGGTACCTCGCTTCGACTACTCGCCTCCCTCGGCCGCTGATTCGTTGCGGGCCAACGCGCACAGCCTCGGCGTACTGAGTGTCGCGATGCTCGGGGCTGCGCTGCTGGCCGCCTGGGCCGTGCGGGTGCGCAAGCCATGAGCCGATTCGGATTCGTGTTTGCGCACGAGGCCCGCGTGCTGTGGGCCGACCGCAGCTTGTGGCTGGTGTGCGCGACGCTCGCGTTGCTTCTGGGATGGGGCTTGCACAACGGGCTGGCCGAAACGGCAGCGCGCGAGCAACTGCTCGAACGCATTCTTGAGCAGGAACCCCGGCGCGAGGCGAGCCAGATCGAGCGTCTGCGCCGCGTCATGGCGGGGCAGGAAAAGCCGGACCCCTTCGCCAATCCCGCCGATCCCGCCTCCGTGGGTGGCGGCATGGGCGCGCGCCACGCCGTGATGCCGTACCTGGCGCTCGCGCCGCTGGCGTTGGGCCAGTCAGACATGCAGCCCAACTACTACAGGGTCAGCTACCGCAGTCGCGCCAGCTTCATGGACGACACCGAACTCGAAAGCCCCTGGCACCTGCTCAGCGGTCCGTTCGACCCGGTGTTCGTGATCGTCTACCTGCTGCCGCTCGCCATCCTGGCCTTGAGCTGGAACCTTCTGTCCGCTGAACGTGAACACGGCACGTTGCGGCTCTTGCTCTCGCAGCCCGTGAGCTTGCGCACCGTGGTCCTCGGCAAGCTGGCGCTGCGTGCGCTGGCGGTGTCGTTCACCGTGTCCGCGGTGCTGGTGGCCGTGCTGCTTGCTGCGCGACCCGCGTTGCGGTCGGCCGATGGCCTGCTCCACGTGGGCGCGGCCGTCGGCATCGTGCTCGCCTACGGCCTGTTCTGGTTCGCGCTCGCCGCTGCGGTCAACATGCTGGGGCGCAGCTCTGCCTTCAATGCGCTGGCCTTGGTGGCGAGCTGGGTGATGCTGGTTTTGGTCGTGCCGGTGTTGCTGAACCTGGCGGTCACCGTCGCGAGCCCGGCGCCCTCGCGCATCGAGCTGGCCGCGCGCATGCGTCTGGCGGCGATCGAGGGGCTCAACCGCTACCAAACTCTGCTCAGCGCCGACTACCGCTATGTGGACCAGCCTCAGACGCTGCTGCCGAAGAACGGCAAATTCGAGGTGGCGAGCCGCCGTCGCGCGCAGTATCTGGTCGGCCGCGACACCGATCGGGAGATCGAGACGCTGATCGACCGCTTCGACGCTCAGCTCGCCGGCCAGCAGGCTCTGGTCGACCGCTGGTCCTGGCTTTCGCCGGCCATCGTCGCCAATGAAGCGCTCACCGCACTGGCCGGCACGGCCTCCAGCCGCTACTTGCGCTTTCGTCGGCAGGTCTCTCACTACCACCTGCAGTGGAAGGAGTTCTTCGAGCCGCGGCTGCTCCATGGCTTGGCGATGAGCGAGGGCGATCTGCGAGCGCTGCCCCGCTTCGGATGGGCCGAGCTGCCACCCGAGGAGCTGTGGAAGGCCGTCCGGCGCAGCGCCGTGCAGCTTTCGCTGCCGCTGCTGCTGCTCGCGCTGTGGGCGCGACGACGATTGCGAAGCTATCCGGTCGTGTAGAGCAAAAACGCCGCCGACCGCTCAGGGAGAGCACAAGATGATCCATACCGGCATTTGCCACGGCACGCTCGGCGAACTCATCCAGGGGCCCGTGGTCCGCGATGGCGAACTGCACATCGGCCTGATCTCGCTGCCGCTTCGGCGCTACAGCCGCGTGCGCTTCGCGCAAGGTCTGCAAGCACACGCAAGCCCGGCATTCGATGCCAAGCCGCGATGTCGCCGTGCGATCCAGCTTTACCTGGCTCGCCAGGGCCTTTCGCTCCCCGAGGGCCACTGGTGCTGCGACTCCGAGCTGCCCTCGGGCAAGGGCATGGCAAGCTCGACGGCCGACATCGTGGCCACCATCCGCTGCCTCGACAGCATCTTCCAGCGCCGCACTTCGCTGGAATCGCTGACCGGGATCCTGCGCGAGATCGAACGCTCCGACAGCGTCTTCCTCGACCGCTATGCCCTCTACCTGAGCGGCCGGCAGGAACTGGTAAAGGAACTGGGCAGCACACCGGGGTTCGAGGTCTGCTACGTGGACGAAGGCGGCACCGTCGACACGGAAGCCATGGGCCCGGTGCTGCTGCGGCACTACCAGGCCCGGCTGCAGGCGTACCTGCGCAACCTCGACCATGCGCTCGGCGCCTTCGCGGCATCGGACGCCGACACCATCGCCCGTTGCGCAACGACCAGCGCCGGCCTGTCGCAGAACGTGAACCCCAAGCGCTGTTTCGATGCGCTCTTGCGCGAGCAGCCCCGGTTCAAGGCCGATGGCATCGTGGTGGCACACACCGGAACGCTGGTTGGCTACCTCTTCGTGCGCCGGCTGGACCCGGTGGAAATGGGAGAACTCAGCTCGTTCTTCGATGGCCTCGGCCACGCCTGCGCCTTCGCGCAGACCGGGTTCTGAACGGCCATGTTCGAGCACATCACCGACGCCATCAAGGCCCCGGCGCTGGTTCGCCTCGGGCCCAGGCTCTACGTCGCCCGCTTCGAAACCATGAAGGTGTACTGTGCCCTGGTCGCGGTGGAGCGACTGCTGCAGGCAGGGGTTGTGAACCGGCATTCGACCCTCGTCGACAGTTCCAGCGGCATCTACGCCTATGCGCTCGCACTGGCCTGCCACAAACACGGCCTGAAGTGCCACATCGTCGCCTCCTATGCCGTGGACAAGACGTTGATGGCGCAGCTTCAGATCCTGGGCGCCACGGTGGAGCGCGCTCCTCAGTCGGCTTCGCTGAAGCTCGACCAGAGCTTTCGTGTGCAGCGGATCCGGGAGCTGATCGAAGCCGACTCGAACATGCACTGGATGCGCCAGTATCACGACGACATCCACTACTGCGGCTACGTCCCGGTGGCCGAGCTGATCGGCTCCGAGCTCGGTGTGGACCGGCTCAGTGTCGTCGGCGCGGTGGGTTCCGGCTGCTCAACGGCCGGGATCGTGAAGGCGCTGCGCCAACGCGATGCCAGCGTGCGGCTGGTCGGCATCCAGCCGTTCGGCAGCATGACCTTCGGCTGCCAGCACATCGAGGACCCCGGCATCCTCATCGCGGGTATCGGAAGCTCGATTCCGTTTCGCAACGTGCAGCACGCGCTGTACGACGAGATTCATTGGGTCTCGTTCGACCACAGCCTCTCCGGCGCCGTGGCGCTGCTGCGCGAGCATGCGATCTTCGCGGGACTGTCCAGCGGATGCTGTTACCTGGCAGCGCACCACGAGGCGCAGCGCCATCCGGACCGAACCGTGTTGTTCATCAGCCCCGACACCGGGCACCGCTACGCGGAAGCAGTGTTCACGCGGCATGACGAAGCCATCGATATCCGCTCGCTCGCGCCACACCGGGTGAGCCGTACCGACGAACTGGCCCTGCCGTGGTCCGCGATGGACTGGAACCGGCAGCCGGCAACCATTCACCTTCAAGAGGAGCACACGTGGCACACCTGTTGATGATCGAAAGCTGGGTTGGCGGCTCCGGCCGTCTCCTGCCGCCCGCCCTGACCCGGCTGGGGCATCGCTACACCTTCGTGACCCGCAAACGCGATCACTACCTCGACGCGGGAACGTCGCGGATCCACCCCGTGCTGGAACACGCAGACCACGTGTTCACTACCGAGACCAACGACATCCCGGCCCTCGTGCGCTTTCTGAAGCAGCAGCACGAGATCCTGCGTTTCGACGGCGTGCTGACGATCTGCGACTACTACGTGGATGCAGTGGCCGAGGTGGCACGGGCGCTGCGCCTGCCGCAGCCCTTTCCGGCCGAAGTGGCGCGGGTGCGGCACAAGCACCTGGTGCGCGAAGCGCTGCAGCGAGCCGGCTTGCCGAACCCGCGCTTTGCCGTGACACGCACGTGGGGCGAGACGCGCGAAGCCGCCAGGCGCATCGGCTATCCCCTGGTGCTCAAGCCCTCCGATCTCGCCTCCAGCGCCTTCGTGCGGCTGGTGCAGGACGAGGCGCAGTTGCACGAAGCCTTCGCCGCGCTGGAGGCCTTTCCGCAGAACTTCCGGCAGCAGTCGCGCGAGCCGCTGTGGCTGCTGGAGGAGTACATGAGCGGCGAGGAGATCAGCGTCGAGGCGTGCACGTTCCGCGGCGAAACCACCTTCATCGGTATCACCGACAAGAGCGTCTGCGGGCAGCCGAACTTCATCGAAGACGGGCACATGTTTCCCGCCGCCCTTCCCGCGCAAACCGCTGAAGCCGCGCAGGAGCTGGTGATCAGCGCTCTCGAAGCGGTGGGCTTCGAGCACGGCATCAGCCACACCGAGATCAAGCTCACGCCGCACGGGCCGCGCATCGTCGAGATCAACCCACGTCTGGGCGGCAACTACATCGCAGAGCTGGTCCAGCGCGTGACCGGCATCGATCTGCTCGCAGCGCAGGTCGATCTTGCCCTCGGCCGCCGGCCCGACCTGGCGGCCCGTCCGAGCGGCGTGGCCAGTGCCGCGATCAAGTTCATCGTGCCGCCGCACGGCGGCAAGCTGCTGGCGATGCACGGTGGCGAAACGCTGGCCCAGAACGAGCACGTCGCGCGCTGGAGCCTTGACTGTGCCGGTGGCCGCGACGTCGGGCCCCCGGTGGACAACGGGTGCTACCTCGGCCACGTGGTGGCCGTGGACCCGCACGGCCCTGGCGCGCGCCGCCATGCCGAGCAGGCGGTGGCCCGCATCGGCTTTGCATTCGCCCCAACGGGCGAGAAGACGCGCACTGCGCTGACGAGCGATTGCAATACCGTGGCCGAACTCATCGCGGAAGTGATGGCCGGCCGGCACGGGCCCGACCCCTCGACACTCACGATCGCCGGCAGCTTCTGGGTGCGGCAAGCCACCCGCTTTCCCGGGACCGAACAGCGATACAGCAACCACTACCTGCTGCTTCGCGTAGAAGCGGCGTTCGGGGCGTGCTGCATCGAGCGCGACCAGCTGAGCGCGAGCATCGCCGATGAACTGGCCGGACATACGGTCGCGTCCTTGCTGGCCGACGATCGGCTGCCGGTACGCATTGCCGCACTGGACGCTTACCTTGCCACCGCACGCCCGCACCGCGAGGCAGGCGACGTCAGCACGGTGACCTTGCCTCGCGGTACACCGCTGCAGCGAGCGCAGGCGCGCGACGCGGCGATTGCCGACCTGCTGAAGATCCGGCCGGGGCAGGCCGTGGCTTTGATCGGCGTGGTGGATCCGCTGGTCGCAGCCATCCAGCAGCGAGGCGCTGTCTGCATGCCGTGCGACTTCAACAAGAAGAGCACCCACGAAGGTCTGGCCGTCGTGCAAGACATGCAGGGGCCTCTGGAGACTGCCGACGCCATCGTCGCCACCGGCATGACGCTGTCCAACGGCTCGTTCGACACCATCGTGGCGGCGGCGCGGCGGCGCGGCATCCCGCTGGTGGTCTACGCGCAAACGGGCAGTGCCATCGTGCCGTGCTTCCTCGGACGCGGCGTGCATGCGGTGTCGGCGGAGCCCTTCCCGTTCTCGCAGTTCAGCGCCGAGCCGAGCACGATGTACCTCTACACGGACGGCGCGCGATGACTTCAGAGCCGGTCGGCAGCGAGCATTTGCGCCGCACGAGCCTGCATGCCTTGCTGGTCTACACCTTCTTCATGGTGCTGGGCTTTGCGATGTTGATGCCGTTGGTCTCGGTGCATTTCGTGAGCAACGTCGGTCTGACCGCCACGGCGGTGGGTGCCGCGCTGGCTCTGCGCCAGCTCACTCAGCAGGGTTTGGCCGTCGTCGGCGGCGTGCTGGCGGATCGCTTCGGTGCGCGGCCGATGATCTGCCTGGGCGTGCTGTTGCGCGCGGCCGGCTTCGCAAGCCTCGCCTTCGCGGGAGATGCAACATGGCTGTGCGTCGCGCTCGCCATCGCGGCCGTGGGCGGTGCCCTGTTCGAGGCGCCCTACCAGGCGGCGATCGCATCCCTGACCGACACCGCGTCGCGCACCCGCTACTTCGCGCTCAGCAACTGGGTGATGGGCGTCGCGTCCACGTGCGGGCCGTTGCTCGGCGTCGCCTTGCTGAACTGGGACTTCCGCTTCGTGTGCCTCGCGGCGGCCGGCTGCTTCGCGTTGAACTTCTTCGTGGCGCTGCGCCTGCCTTCCGTGGGAAACGCTCCTGCGCGGGAACCGGCTGCGACCGGGCTGGGGCTCGTCCTGCGCGACCGGCGGTTCCTCATGTTCACCGTCGTCATGATGGGCTACTGGTTCACCGCCGTGCAGATGAGCATCAGCTTGCCGCTGCAGGCGGAACGCCTGACCGGCACGCAGAGCAGCGTAGGCGTGATGCTGGCCGTCGGTGCTGCGTTGACAGTGCTGCTGCAGTACGCGCTGGTACGACTGCTGGAACGCTGGATGCCAGCCACGCGGGTTCTCGTGGCCGGCATGGCGCTGATGGCACTCGGCACGGGCATGGTCGGCCTGGCGCAAGACTTCGGTTCGTTCCTGGGCTGCGTGGCGGTGGTGTCTATCGGCGCGCTGCTGGTTCGGCCGACCCTGCAAACACTGAACGCCGAGATGGCCAACCCCAGGGCGCTGGCCACCTTCCTTGGCGTCAGCTCCCTGAGCCTGGCGATCGGCGGCGCGGCGGGCAGTGTGGCAGGCGGCTGGCTGATGGACCTGTCTCGAGCCCTGAACCTGCCCCATCTGCCCTGGGCGACCTACGGCGTGGTCGGCCTATTGAGCGCCATCGGCGTGGGCTTGCTGACCCGACGGCAACGAGGGCGCGTGGCCTTGGAAACGGCTTGAGGACGAAGCTGCGGTAGGCCAGACCGCACAAGTTCCGCACTGCCTGCGAGCGGATCAACCAAGCAACTGCGCCACCCTCTCCACCAGCTCAGCCTTGCCGAAGGCTTTTCCAAGCTGGCGCAGCGCGCCTCCGACAGGAACTGGCGCGCTCCGGGCGACAAGGTTCGACAAGGTGTCGCCGGTTGAAGTGCAACACCTTGCCTCGCGTAAGGTGCTGCCATGGAAGAACAATGCCTGAGGAACGGCTGGTGATCGCGTGGAACTGAAGCTAACGGGAGCAACTGCCCGGTGACGCGCACAGCGCGATCAGCTATCGTTTCCCTGGATCCGAAGGGCAACCACCGAGCAGTGAGGTCAGTGACTTGGATGGCTTTTGGCGGCCCCATTCCTGTCTTCGGCTCAGCGCGGTTTAGTCCGAAGACTGGGTGCTGCCGCTCGGGCTTGCCGCTTGAACGGCAACTGCTGTCGAAACTTGTCGTTCGGCGACCTTGCAGGCGTTAGGCATGCCCCATGCCTCGCACGGGAGCCAAATAACACGAGCCGCGGAGCGGTGGCTGCCTACCGACGGCAATTTCCTTTGGCCGCGAATGGGACTCGCTCCCAACCAGCGGCGCTCGTGCAGATTACAAGCGGAGATCTGACCTGTGGAGCGTCGGGCACTGGTACTCTTGGGGGCCCGCGTCCAGAGTCTGTCATTAACTCTGGACTTTTGCTTGCCTGCGACACTGCCCAGACCCGACTGCCGGGTTGCGGCTTTAGACGGACACCCAAAAACATGACGCTCAGGCTGACTCACTTCTCAATCTTTGGCTTACACGGGAAGCTGGACATAGCCATCCCAATCGTTGACAACCGGCTCGTGCTAATAGGTGTCAACGGCTTAGGCAAGACCACGGTGGTCAACTTCCTCTACTACGTTCTGACTGAACAGTGGATCCGCCTACTTGAATGCGAGTTCTCTTCCGTCGAACTAACGATCAATGACCACGCCATACATCTTAAGAAAGAGGACATTGGCCTAAAGGCAAAGGCGGTCGAGCGGCAGCAGAAGATCCTTGCGCAGTACACGACTCGCTCGCCTTTTCCTTCACGGTTCGTGCAAGCCGTCCTCGACCACCCCGACTACTACCGGCTTGCCCAGTTGCAAGACTCACCAGCTCGCGAGCGTCTAATCCGGCAGTTGGCGCGCGAGATGCAGATGCCATCGTCAATCCTAAGTCGCATGCTCGACGAAATGCCAAGGTCGGTGCAGACAACGCTCTTTGAGAATCGAACCGATCCGCCGGGAATAACCGAATTTTCCAGCCTCCTCAAGTCGACCGGTAACCATCAGGTAATCTATCTCCCCACCTATCGAAGAATCGAGCAGGACCTCAAGGCAGTTTTCCCTCACGTAGAGGATGACCAGCTACGACGCCTCACCGCCAGCGCTGAGGGAGACGCTAGGACTCGGGCCCGGGGCCACATTGAGTTAGTTCATTTTGGCATGCAGGACGTCGAAAGCAGAATCGCAGAAGAGCTCGAATCGATTCAGCGGCAGATGCGCGCTCAGCTAAGTAGCCTAACAGCTAGCTATCTGCAGGACATCATCAGGTATCGTGCCGATCGAATTGAGCCAGAGCTTGTGCAACTCATGTCTGACGAGGTCGTTAAGGCCGTGCTGGGTCGAGTGGAAGAGAACACGCTCAGCCAGAAAGACAAGCTCGAAGTCGAGAGCGCTATTCGGAGATTAAGAGGAGGCGCAACGAATGCTGATGCTCGCGACCGCTATTTGACCTATTTCTTTTCTCGACTGCTAGACATCTATCAGGGCCTATCCAGCAGCGAGTCTAACATCCGCCATCTCTTCGATACGTGCAATAGGTATCTTGAGCGCAAGAATCTTCACTACAACGATGCGGACTTCTCTGCGCACATTCTTGAGCGCGATGGATCTGAGTTGAACTTTCGCGTTCTGTCGTCTGGCGAGAAGCAGATTGTCTCTCTGTTCACTCATCTCTTCTTGTCCAAAGAGGACTCGCAAATTGTGCTCATTGATGAGCCCGAACTGTCCCTTTCCGTTCCTTGGCAGAAGCACCTACTTCCCGATATCTCCAATTCACCGAACTGTTCCCTGCTCGTCGCAGTCACGCACTCGCCATTCATCTATGCAAACGAACTCGATTCGTATGCGGTAGATTTGTCTCGATTCACCGGTTACCGGCCCAGCCTCAGTCAGTGATTCAGATGGATTACGCCGAGCAACTTCGCCGAGAAATACGGGACGCGCACGCTGTTTTTCACCAGTTTGTGCTAGCCCTGTCCGTAGCGGAGGCTACTACGTTCTTTTTCTTCTTTGAGGGCGATGAAGATCCGGCGTTTTATATGCCACATATTGCTTCAAGGATTGGCCCCAGGAAGTACCATACATTTATCTGCTACGGCAGATCTGAAGTGATCAAGGTGAACGAACTTGTTGAACGGGACGGGAGGGGGCCGCGACCAATGCACCGAACTTAGAACTTATCCATAAATTATGTTTACCTCGGCAGGCACC
>CBFHAS010000111.1:0-14487 GCA_965653625.1 uncultured Burkholderiaceae bacterium
GTTCGTGTCCGGGTTCGTCTTGCTCGTTGTCGGCCGGATCTCCCCGCATCGTTGCCGTCGGCGGCGGCTGCGGTGCCGCGCGCGGGGTGTGCACAGACTCGGTCAGCGGCTCGGGCCACATGTCCTCCTCACCGCTGATGCGCCCCCAGCCGGTGTCGCGTGCGCCAGGGTCGGTGACTTCGTCGGGCACCGGCTGCGCCGCAGGGTGATCGTCGAGCAACGCGCGGAATTCGGGCACGCTCTGCGGCCGGTCTTTCGAGAGCGGCTTCAGGGCGGCCTCCACGGCGCGCACGAAGGAGGGACTGAACTGCAGTGCCGCATCGCTTTGCTGCATTCGCGCCAGCATGCGGCCCAGCGGCTCGTCGGCCGGCATGGCGCGCAGGGCCGTGGGCGAGGGAAGCTGGCCGCTGATGCAGTAGCGCACCACGGCGGCCAGGGCATACAAGTCGGTCCAGGGGCCGATGGGCCGGTCGGGCGCCGGGGAGGTGAGCTCGGGCGGCGCAAAGGACGGGGCGAGCAAAGACATCAGCGCGCGTGCCTGGTCTCCCACGATGGCGCGCCGGGCGGCACCCCAGTCCATGAGCACCGGCCGGTCGTCGGGCAGCAGCAGAATTTTTGAAGGCGTGATCTCCTGATGCGCGCAGCCCGCCTCGTGCAGCATGGCCAGCGCGTCGAGCAGCCCGTCGAGCAGCGCGCGAAGTGAGGCCTCGTCCGGTGGTGCGTCCATGGCTTGGCGCAGCTGCAGCAGCGAGGTGCCCGGGTAGTGCGGCATGGCGCGGTAGACGGTGCCGTGGGCTTCCCAGTGGCGCAGCACGTGGACCAGCGAGGGATGGTGGCAGCGTGCCAGCATCTGCGCCTCTTCCACGAAGGCGCGCCGGCCGCGCTCGAAGGCGTCGGCATGCGAGTCGGCACGAAGCAGCACCTGCGCTCCGTCCCCGGCGCGCACGGTCAGCGTGTCGGGCAGGTACTCCTTGATCGCCACGCGCCGCTGCAATCCGAGATCGGTGGCCAGGTACACCACACCGAATCCGCTGGCGCCGATGACGCGCTCGATCTGGAATTCGTCCAGCCGCGCGCCGATGGCGAGTGCATCGGCGCGGGATGGTGGGGTGTCGACGGCGGGGTCGGAATATGGCTTGACGGGATCGCGGCCGTCCGGATCCGGGCGGTCTGTCCGCGGTGGGGCTTTCATGGCATCGACCTTGTACTACCCGGAAAGTGGACCACGCTCGCTGGTGAGCGTCTGTTCCGTTTTGTGATCGTTGACGCGGCGCCGTATCGGATTGAGCAAACCACGTTCCCGTGAGGGTAACCCTTCGGGGCCAAGCTGCTTTAGCCGATGGAACGGACGGCACGAGGCCGGCGCCGACAAGCCGGCCCGGCCGCTGGGCGCATCAGCTTCAGGCCGCGTGGTCGGCCGTCCGGTGGGCTGGGGTGAGCCGCTCGGGATCCACGACGTAGATCATCTCGTTGGATGCGTGGCCCAGGCTCACGATGCCGTGGATCCAGGCGGAGTGCATCGCCACGGCGTGTGGCGGCGGCTTCACCTCGCCGCTTTCGATCACCTGGACCAGCCGGTCCACGAGCAAGGCCACGGGGGCGCCGGCGCAGCGCACCACCACCGCCACGCGCTGTCGCGGATCGGGCGCCGCCGCTTCGCCACACATCGCAGACATGTCGATGGCGGGCACGAAGCGTTTTTCTTCGCCTTCGCTCAGCTCCAGCAGCCCCGCGCCGATACCGCCGCGCGTGATCGCCACCATGCGTTGTGCCGACACGGCCTGCACCACCCGCCGCGCGTCGAAGCCGAACAGCAGCGGGCCGCAGGCCACCACCGCGATGCGGTGTTCGCCGCGCGATTCGATGCAGGCCAGATCTCCGTCGGTGCGCGTCCCGGCAAGCGGTTCCACCGGCGAGGGATGGAAGAAGAGGGCGCGCACCGGCTCCACGTAGCCGTCGCCGCGCTTGAACTCCCGATACCCGGGGGACAAGGCCACGCCGGCGAGCTGCCTGGCGCCGTCGCGTTCGATGAGCGCCGGCCAGGCGGCCTGTCCTGCGGGCGACGGCCCCCGCGCAAAGGGCAGCGGCTGCCCTGGGGGCGTGCCGTCCTCGGTGCAGGCGATCACCTGCCCGCCCGGAGCCACGAGCCATGCCGACAGCGCCTCGCCGTCGGGTAGCGCGTCGCGCAGCATCGCGCCGAACTCGTTGGCGGCGTCGAATGCCAGCGCCACGCCGCCCAGCACCTGGCCGTCGGCCCCGCGCACGGCGGCGCAGTACAGATAAGTGGGCAGTCCCTCGGACAGCGCCTGCGGGCCGAAGCTCGACACCGCATAGCTCGCGCTGCTGCCCAGCGACAACACCTGCTGCACCAGCGCCGGTTCCAGTTGCGCATGAGCGGGCAGCGTGTCGGCATCTCGCGACACCGCGACCACCCGGCCACTGCGGTCGAACAGCGCGATGCGGCGGTACACCGTGTAGAGCCGGTTCAGGTGCGCCAGCACCCGCTCGGCACTGTCGCGCGCCGCGGTGTCGCCGGGGTCCGTCGCCAGGCAGGTCAGCGGCGCGGCGAGGTCCGGCGAGAGCGCCCACCAGCGGCAATCGTTGGCGCGCTCATAGAGGTTGCGGTCCATGATGCGCACCGCCAGGCTGGCGTGGAATGCGAGCTGCGCGCATCGGCCGTCGCGCAGCAGCGCCTTCAGCGCCCCGATGGCCTCCGCGAAGAGCGTTGTGGTTTGGCGGCCGGCGGCAGCGATCTGGTCAAAGACCGCATGCACCGACGAGGCGCCTTCGTCGCCGGGCTTGGCGAGCTTGCCGTTCCACACCACGCGTTGCAGCCCATCCTCGACCTGCCGCGCCTGGCTCACGATCTGCACGAGCCGCGGATCCTCCGTCGCCAATTCGGCCTCGACGCTGGCGGCCGGGGTGTCGCGCACGCGGAAGGCTGCATCAAGGCGAATCATCGCCACGGCCTGCCAGCCCAGCCCCATGTAGCCCTGGTAGCCGCGCGTGCCGCGCGCCTGCGCCAGCCAGTCGTGCCCGCCGGCCGGCAGCACATGCGAGGCCGCGATGGCCCCGAGCCGGCTGCCCGGCGCGATGTCGTTCGGGCGCGATGAGGCGATGACGCGCCGCTCGGCGTCGGTCAGGGAGATTACCGTGTCGGCCTCGCCGCCCAGCAGATCGCCGAACACCGAGGTCAGCTCCGATTCGAAGTCGAAGCGCAGCAGCACCGCCCCGATGGACTTGCCGTCGGCGCTGGTCACGCGGTGGACAAAGTAGTGCGCCGGGTCGTCTCCCTCGAACAGGGCCGCGCGTTCGAAGCGCTCGACGTAGCCGGGCTGGGCCAGCATGCCGGCCCACCAGGGGGGCACGTGGTCCCAACAGGCGGCCGTCGGCTCCAGGCGCACCAGCACCTGGCCATCCGCGGCCAGAACGACGATGTCGCGGTAGACGGTGTATTTGTCGCGGTACTCCGCCAGCCGCTGTCGCAGCGCCTGCTGCGACGGGGCGGCATCACTCCCGCGTGTGGCTTCCTGCACGAAGTCGACCAGCGGCGAATCCGTGGCGATGAAGCCGACGTCGGCGGTGCGCTCGTACAGGTTGCGCATGAGGATGTCGACGGCCACCTGGGCGCGCGACGACAGATCGCGGACCCGGTTGTCCAGGTGCGCCCGCGCGATGCGCTCCACCAGTTCGCTGGCCAGCTGGGAAAACCCTGCACGGGTGGCCACGAGCGTAGGCAGGAACGAGGAAGCCTCACGCGGGCACACGATGCGCGCCGTGGTTTCGATCACTTCCCAGCGCAAGTCCAGCCGGGCCAACGCCTGCTCCAGCTTCTGCAGCGATCGCATGTGCGGGGCAACGAAGTCAACGCAAGCGCTCATGATTCTCTCTGTTGGTGTGTGAACTGCTTGGCAAAGACCCCGCCCCGGCAGCGTGCCGGGCGCCGGAGGCAGGCATGTGGGTCAATGGAAGGAGTTATCGGCGGTCGAGTGGGCGGTCTGAAGGCGGCAGACGCACGGTGTGACAATCGCTTTCCATGACCTCCACCGACCTCCAGGCCACCATCGCCCACATGGGTGCGGCCGCGCGCGCGGCCAGCACGAGGATGGCCGCCGCGCCGACGGCGGCCAAGAACCTGGCGCTCACCGCGCTGGCGCGCCGGCTGCGCGTCGAGGCCGCAGCGTTGGCGCCGGCAAACACCCGCGACATCGAGGCGGCCGAAGCCGCCGGCCTGTCCGCCCCGATGGTCGATCGGCTGCGGCTCACGCCCAAGGTGATCGAGACGGTCGCCGAAGGCTGCGAGCAAATCGCCGCCATGCCCGACCCCATCGGCGAGATCACGGACATGAGACGCCGGCCCAGCGGTATCAGCGTGGGCCAGATGCGCGTGCCGCTAGGCGTGTTCGGCATGATTTACGAGAGCCGGCCCAACGTGACGATCGAGGCCGCCTCGCTGGCCATCAAGAGCGGCAACGCGTGCATCCTGCGCGGCGGCTCCGAGGCGATCCATTCCAACCTCGCCCTGTGGAAGCTGGTGCAGGCCTCGCTCGTCGCAGCCGGCTTGCCGGCGGATGCGGTGCAGTTGGTGCAAACGACCGACCGTGCCGCGGTCGGCCACCTCATTGCCTCACCCGAGGCCGTGGACGTGATCATCCCGCGCGGCGGCAAGGGCCTCATAGAGCGAATCAGCCGCGAGGCGCGCGTGCCGGTGATCAAGCACCTCGATGGCAATTGCCACGTGTATGTCGATGCGCCCGTGAATATCGCGCTGGCGCTCAACGTTACGGACAACGCCAAGACCCAGAAGTACAGCCCCTGCAATGCCGCGGAGTCGCTGCTGGTGCACGAGGCGGTGGCGGCCGAGTTTCTGCCGCGGCTGGCGGCGTTGTGGGCGCCCAAGGGCGTGGAAATGCGCTGCGACGCGCGCGCCCTGGCGCTGCTCGAATCGGTGCCCAATGCGGCCATCAAGGCCGCGAGTGAACAGGACTGGTACGAGGAATACCTCGCGCCCGTCATCAGCGTGAAGATCGTGTCCGGCCTGGACGAGGCCATCGGCCACATCAACCGCTACGGCTCGCACCACACCGACGCCATCCTCACCGAGAGCCATGCGCATGCGATGCGCTTCGTGCGCGAGGTCGATTCGGCCAGCGTGATGGTCAACGCGTCCACGCGTTTCGCCGACGGCTTTGAGTATGGCCTGGGGGCCGAAATCGGCATCAGCACCGACAAGTTCCACGCCCGCGGGCCGGTGGGCCTGGAAGGGCTGACGTCCATGAAGTGGGTCGTGCTGGGGCAAGGCGAAGTCCGCACATGACTGATCCCCGGCACGCGCTGGTGCTTTTCTCCGGCGGGCAGGACTCCACCACCTGCCTGGCCTGGGCGCTGGAGCACTATGCGCGCGTCGAGACCATCGGTTTCGACTACGGCCAGCGGCACAGCGTGGAGTTGGAATGCCGACTGGCCGTACGGGCGCAGATCCAGCAGCATTTCCCCGCCTGGCACGAGAAGCTCGGCGACGACCATCTGCTCGACCTGTCGCTGCTGGGCCAGGTTTCCGACACCGCGCTCACCGACGAGCGCGCCATCGAGATGCAGGCGAGCGGGCTGCCCAACACCTTCGTGCCGGGGCGCAACCTGCTGTTCTTCACCTTCGCAGGCGCCATTGCCTATCGGCGCGGCCTGAAGGTGCTGGTGGGCGGCATGTGCGAGACCGATTTCTCCGGCTATCCCGACTGCCGCGACAACACGCTCAAGGCGTTGCAGGTGGCCATCAGCCTCGGGCTGGACGCGCCGATGACGATGGAAACGCCGCTCATGTGGCTCGACAAGTCCCAGACCTGGGCGATGGCCGCGGCCATCGGCGGCGAGCCGCTGGTGGAACTGGTGATCGAGCACACACACAGCTGCTACGTGGGTGATCGCACCCAGCGGCACGAATGGGGCTACGGCTGCGGGCAGTGCCCGGCGTGTTCGCTGCGGGCCCGGGGATACCGCGGCTGGCGCGCGCGAGGCGACGGACCCTATGACGACACGGCGTCGTCGCTGCTGATCTGAAGGCAGGGCCCGCGTGCCGGACATGACGTCTACCCAGATCGCAGGCTCGGCCGTCGCCGCGGTGCTGGTGTTCTGGGCGGTCGGTGCCTACAACCGGCTCGTCAGCCTGCGCAACGAAATTGCACGGGCATTCACGCCGGTGGAGATCCAGATGCGCCAGCGCCACGTGCTGCTCGAACGCTGGGTCGAGGCGCTTCGCCCGGCCGTGGCTGGCGATGCCGCGGTGCTTGACTCCGTGATCGCGGCGTGCGGCCAGCTGCAGGCGGCCTGCGATGTGATCCGCGGCCGGCCCAGCGAGGCGCGGCCGATGGCCCGGCTGCGGCTGGCCGAAGACACGCTCGCCGAGGCGCGGCAGCGGCTTTTGGGTCGCCTGTCCGCCTTGCAGGTTCCGCTTCAGGATCCGGGCGATGCTGCGCTGGTCGACGAGTTGGCCAACGCCGACAGCACACTGGCGTTCGCCCGGCGTCAGTTCAACGAGGCATCGCAGAACTACAACGATGCGCTGGCCCGGTTTCCCACCTGGGTGATTGCCGGCCTGTTCGGCTTTCGCGGGGCGGGCACGCTGTGATGATCCCCGTGACGGCCACTGTTTTGCCGGCGGAGCAAGAGGCGCTGTCGCGCTTGTCCCTCGTGCAGGGATACGAAGAGCTGTCTGCGGTCATCCTCGCATTGGTGATGGCCGAGTCGGCCATGCCCGTCTGGTCTACGGAGACGGCTGGGTTGCCGGGCGCGAAAGCCCTGCTGGACAACGTATCGCATCTCGGCAACGCGGCCCGTCTGCCGTGCCTGGAGGCCATGCTTTCACGCATGCGCTTGCGGCCGAAGCCCGAGCGACGAGCCCTGCTGCGGGCCACGCGGCGGGTGATCGCCGCGCACAAGCCGTTGCGCCCGCTCGACAGGCTGCACTGGCTCGCGATGCGCCGTCGCCTGGGTGATCCGCCGCCCGCTTCCCTGCCGCAAAGCCAGAAGGATTTTGCGCAGCTGCCGTCTGAATTCGTGCCCCATGTGGCGAGCGTCACCGCGTACCTGTCGCGCATGGTTCCCGGGCTGGACGCGGCTGCGGGCCAAAGCTGGTATGCGCAGGCTCTAAGCCGCCTTGTGCCGCGCGACGTGATCCCGCCCTGCCGGCCTCCCGACGGCGAGGGCTTTGTCCACGCGCTGCAGGAGGTGGAATGCCTGCCCTGGATGACCCGGCCGGTGATCGTGCGCGCCTGGATCGCCGCGGCCATCGCCGTGCCGTCGCTTGCGCGCCTTCCGGCCGGCGCGGCCGATGCGATACGGCTGGCAGCCGGCTTGCTGGATTCCCCGCTGCCCCCCGAACTGGCTCGCCACTACATTGAGTTGCAGTGGATTTGCTGAGCTGAGTTGGCGGCTGGGGCAGTCGAACGCAGACGCCGAATGAAGACGCCGGTGGCATGCTTTGATGCTGGTGCTCGCACCCGCCGCGGCCGCCCAGGATGCCGCCGCGCTTCGCACCCGCGCGCCATGGAACTGGGGCGTACCCTGTGGGCGGAAGCACTTGCATGACGCGCGCAGTCACATGACCGAGCACGATCCCAACCCGATCCCCAAGCCCGATCCGCTGGTCGACGAGCCGTCGCGGTCCATCGTGCCGGTGGCGGTGGATGTGCGCAGCATCTCGCTGGGTGTGCTTGCCGTGCTGGGCGTGGTGTTCACACTGAAGTGGGCCAGCGCGGTGTTCATCCCGCTCATGATCGGCGTGATGTTCAGCTACGCACTCGATCCGCTGGTCGACCGGCTTCAGCGCCGGCGTGTGCCTCGCGCGCTGAGTGCCGCGGTGCTGCTGCTGGCCATTCTGGGTGGCGCTACGGCGATGGTGTATTCGCTGGCCGACGATGCCAACGCCCTGGTCGAGTCGCTGCCGAAGGCGGCGCAGAAGCTGCGAGAGTCGCTGCGCAGCAAGCCAGCCGGCACCAGCCCCATCGAAAAAGTGCAGGAGGCGGCACAGCAGATCGAGCAGGCCGCCGCCGAGGGCGCCGTGCGCGATCGGCCGCCGCGCGGCGTGACGCGTGTTCAGGTCGAGCGGCCGCCCTTCAATATCCGCGACCACCTCTGGACCGGCACCCTGGGCCTTGTCGCCCTGGTCGGGCAGGTGGGCATTGTGTTCTTCCTCACCTTCTTCATCCTGACCTCGGGGGATGCCTTTCGGCGCAAGATGGTCCGTATCGTTGGGCCGGACTTCGCGCAAAAGCGCATCACCGTGCAGGCCATGGACGAGATCACTGAGCAGATCCAGCGCTACCTCATGGTGCAGGTGTTCACCAGCACCGTGGTGGGCGTGAGCACCTGGCTGGTCTTCCGGTGGATCGGCGTGCAGTACGCCGGCGTGTGGGGGTTGCTGGCCGGCGCGCTGAACTTCATTCCCTACATCGGCGCCATCGTGGTGACGGGCGGCGCGACGCTGGTGGGTTTCCTGCAGTTCGGCAGCGTGCAGATGGCGCTACTGATCGGCGGCGCGTCCTTCCTGATCCAGACGCTGGAGGGCTACGGCCTCACGCCCTGGCTCACCAGCCGGGCCAGCCGCATGAGCCCGGTGGCCATTTTCATCGGCGTGCTCGCCTGGGGGTGGCTGTGGGGCGGCTGGGGCCTCATTCTCGGCGTGCCCATCCTCATGGTCGTGAAGACCGTGTGCGACCGCATCGAGGAACTGAAGCCGATGGGCGAGTTGCTCGGCGAGTAATGGCAGTTTTCCTCAAGGAAACGCCGGGCCGCCCCAAGTTTCCTTGACCCCGCGCGGGGTGGGCCGGGCGCATCCCGGCCCTGGGGGCGCTCAGGACGAGCAGTCGATGACCGCCGTCTGCACCAGCTCCTCGAACAGCGACAGCATGGCCTGCCCTGTGAACTGGTAGGGGTCGAGCACGGGCCGCTCCGAATACTTCAGCAGGATCCCCGGGTTCAGCCGCGACAGATTGGCCTGCCCCATGGCCCAGCCGGCGAAGCGGCGTTCGGCCACTTCGTCGTAGGCGAGGAGCACCAAGTCCGTGTGCCGCGCATCGCGCGCGATGCGGTTGTACAGCGCGTTCACAGCGTTGCGTCCGCCTTCGAGCAGCTGCACGAACACGCCGTCGGCGAACACCAGCACGCCGGTGATGCCGGCCGCGGTGTTGTGGGTGCGCGAAATCCGCATGATCGGGTGCAGCGATTCCGGGGTGATGGGCTGCGCCGCCCGGCTGGCGTAGATGAGTCGTACGAGCATGCTCAGCTCCCGTTCCTCTTGCCCAACAGCGCCAGGAATTCGCGCCGCAGGTTGGGGTCTTTCAGGAAGGCGCCGCGCATCACGCTGTTGGTCATCATCGACTCGTCGTCCTTCACGCCGCGCCAGTGCATGCAGAAGTGGTCGGCCTCCATCACGATGGCCAACCCGTCGGGCTTGACGCGCTCCTGCAACTCGTTGGCCAGCATGGTGACCGCCTCCTCCTGGATCTGCGGGCGGCTCATGATCCAGTCGGTGATTCGCGCGTATTTCGACAGGCCGATCAGGTTGGAGTGCTCGTTGGGCATCACACCGATCCACACTTTGCCGAGGATGGGGCACAGGTGGTGCGAGCATGCGCTGCGCACTTTCACCGGGCCCACGATCATCAACTCGTTCAGGCGCGAGAAGTTGGGGAACTCGGTCACCGACGGCATGGCGACGTAGCGGCCCTTGAACACCTCGTGGATGAACATCTTGGCCACCCGCATGGCGGTGTCGTTGGTGTTGTGGTCGCTGTCGGTGTCGATGACCAGCGACTTCAGCACCTCGCGCATCTTCGCCTCCACCTCGGTGCGCAGCTCGTCGAGCTCGCCGTCCTTGATGAACTCGGCGATGTTGTCATTGGCGTGGTAGCGGCAATCGGCCGAGACCAGGCGGTAGCGAATGCGTTCAGACACCGGCGCCGTGTCGTACTCTGCGTCGGCGCCGCGCGCTGGGCCACCGGGCACCGTCGGCGGCTCTGACAGCGCCTCGGCTTCACTCTTGAACATGGGGCTGGACGTCTCTCGCAACATGGTGCGCTCCGGGGGCGAATGGACCGAGCGTAACAGCCGGTGGGCAGCGCGCGTGCCTGGCGGCGATTGCAGTTCCGGCGCATCAGCGCGGCCTCGATAGACTGCCGCCGTGACCGCCCCCGCCATCCCCTCGCTGCCGCTCGCGCGGCTCCTCTCGCACACCGCTGATGCGGTGCAGTCCGTGCGTGCCGGCCGCTCGCTCAACGATGCGCTGGCCGCCTGCCCTGCCGACGCCCGGCCGGGCACGCAGGCCCTCGCTTTCCACGCGCTGCGCTGGCTCGGCAGTGCACAAGCGGCGCGTGCCCGCCTGGTTCCCAAGCCACCTGCCCCGCCGGTCGATGCGCTGCTGCTCACCGCGCTGGCGCTGCTTTGGCCGGCCGGCGAGCCGCCGTACCCGCCGCATACGCTGGTCGACCAGGCGGTGAGCGCCGCGCGGCAGCGCCAGAAGGCGAGTGCCGCTTTCGTGAACGCGGTGCTGCGGCGTTTCCTGCGCGAGCGCGATGCCCTGGTGTTGTCGCTGGCGCAGGATCCGGTGGCGGCCTTCAGTCACCCGGCCTGGTGGATAGACACGCTGCGCCGCGACTGGCCCGATCAGTGGCAGGCACTGCTCGCCGCAAACAACCGCCGCCCGCCCATGTCGCTGCGCGTCAATGTGCGGCATGGCACGCCGGATCAATACGTGCAGCGCCTAGCTTCCGAAGGGCTGGCGGCGCGGGCCGTGGGCGGCCAAGCCGTGGTGCTGGCTCAGCCCTGCCCGGTGGGGCGGCTGCCCGGCTGGGCCGAAGGCGATGTCTCGGTGCAGGACATAGGCGCTCAGTGGGCGGCGCCCCTGCTCCTCGATCTTCCCGGCCCGCTAGACCCCCCGGGGGGCCTGGTGCCATCAAGCGAGCGCTGGCGCCTCGCGCCGGGGGCCAGGGTGCTTGACGCCTGCGCTGCTCCCGGCGGCAAGACTGCGCACCTGCTGGAACTGGCCGATGTCGAAGTGACGGCCCTTGATAGCGACCCCGCCCGCCTGCGGCGCGTGGATGAGACCCTGGCCCGGCTGAAACTTCGCGCCCGCTCTGCCTGCGCCGATGCCTCCGACACCGCGGCTTGGTGGGACGGTCGTCCGTTCGACGCCATCCTGCTCGATGCCCCGTGCAGTGCCTCGGGCATCGTGCGCCGGCATCCCGACGTGCGGTGGCTGCGCCGGCCGGCCGACATCCCCGCGCTGGTGCTTACGCAGGCCCGTTTGCTCGATGCTCTGTGGCCCACCCTCGCGCCGGGCGGCCGGCTCCTGTACTGCACCTGCTCGGTCTTCAAGGCCGAAGGCCAGGGGCAGATCGACGCTTTTTTGCAACGCCATGCGGAAGCAAGCCGCGTCCTGCGTCCTTGCGCGCCCGGCCACCTGCTTCCGCTCGCGGAGAATGGCCCAGAGGCGCCGGTGGCGCCCGCCATTGATGCCGGCCCCGACGGCTTCTTCTACGCCCTGCTCCAAAAGAACTGAAGTGCTCGCCCTGCCGTCGCATCGTCCGGACACAGATCACTGCCCCCGGCCCCGTGCGATGCACGAGCGCTGGCGCGTCTGGCTCGCCGGCCTGCTGCTGGCATTGCTGGCCGCGCTGCCGGTGCGAGCCGGCGACGGCCCCGAGTTCAGCGAGTTCAGCATCTCGCGAAGCAACGAGGGCGTGTTCCTGGCCTTCGCCTTGCGATTTGACCTGCCACGCAATGTGGAAGAGGCCCTGCAAAAGGGCGTGCCGCTGTACTTTGTGGCCGAGGCCGAGGTGTTTCGCCCCCGCTGGTATTGGCGCGACCAGCGAATCGCACGCGCCACGCGGGTTTGGCGCCTCGCCTTCCAGCCGCTGACCCGAAAATACCGCGTGACTTTCGGCGACCTGAACCAGAGCTACGACACGCTCGCTGACGCACTGGCCTCGGTGCGCCGCGTGGCGGACTGGAAGATCGTTGAAGAAGGACAGATCGAAGAGGGCGCACGCCACTATGTGGAGTTCAGCTACCGTCTCGACACGACCTTGCTGCCGCGGCCGATGCAGATCGGCATCGGCGGTCAACCCGATTGGACGCTCGTGGTCGAAAGGGACCAGCGGTTCTAGTGTCGTGAGTCGCAGAAGACTGCGACCTCCGATGAAGTACCGCCGCACCCTTCGCCACCGCGCCGCGCCATGACCAAAGCCAACCGCTGGGCCTGGATCATCTCACTGGTCGCGGTGACTGGCGCGGTGCTGGTGCTCGCGTTCCTGCTGTCCATCGCCACCAACAACCGGCTGTTCTACGAGCGTCACTACGCCTGGCTCTTCTGGGTGAACGTGTCGGTGGCGGCCTTCCTGGTCTTCGTGATCGGCGTCGGCGCGGTGCGCATGCTGCTGCGCGTGCAGCGCGGCAAGTTTGGCAGCCGGATGCTCCTCAAGCTTGCGGCCATTTTCGCGCTGGTGGGCGTGCTGCCCGGCGTGCTGATCTACACCGTGAGCTACCAGTTCGTCTCCCGATCCATCGAGAGCTGGTTCGACGTGAGGGTCGAGGGCGCGCTGGATGCCGGCCTCAGCCTCGGCCGCGCCACACTGGAGGCCCAACGCGCCGATCTGGCCGACAAGGCCCGGGTGGCCGCCGAGCGGCTGGCTGAGCAGCCGGTAAGCCTGCGCGGCCGCGTGCAGCCCTTGGCGCTGGAACGGCTGCGCGAGCAACTCGCGGCGCAGGAGGTGGCCATCGTCGGGGCCAGCGGGCAGATCATGGTGGCCGCCGGCAGCTCGCCTGCATCGCTGCTGCCTGAGCGGCCTTCTTCGCTGCTGCTGCGCGAGGCGCGCGTCACGCGGGTGGTGAGCCAGGTGGAAGGGCTGGAAGACGATGCGTCGGCCGGCAATGCGCGCATCCGGGCGCTGGCTTACATCCCGAGCGCCAACTTCGAGCTGGCGCAGCAGGACAGCTACCTCATGGTCACGCAGGCGGTGCCGCACTCGCTGGCCGCCAACGCGCTGGCCGTGCAGTCCGCCTACCGCGAGTACCAGCAGCGCGCGCTGGGCCGCGAGGGCCTGCGCAAGATGTACATCGGCACGCTCACGCTCACGCTCATCCTGGCCGTGTTCGGCGCACTGCTGCTGGCCATGTTCCTGTCGAACCAGCTCGCGCGCCCCCTGCTGCTGCTGGCGCAGGGTGTGCGTGAGGTGGCCCAGGGAGACCTGAGCGCCAAACCCGTCTTCGCCTCGCGCGACGAACTGGGTGGCCTCACCCGTTCCTTCGCCGACATGACGCAGCAGCTGTCCGAGGCACGCGCCATGGTGCAAAAAAGCGTGTCGCAGGTGGAGAGCGCGCGCGCCAACCTGCAAACCATCCTCGACAACCTCACGGCCGGTGTGATCGTGTTCGATCGTGCCGGCCACATCGACACCGTGAACCCCGGCGCCACGCGCATCCTGCGCGTGCCGCTGTCGGCGTACCGGGGCAGACCGCTGGACCAGGTGCCTGGGCTGGAAGCGTTCGCCAGCGCCGTCCTGCAGCGCTTCGACCTGCACGACGCCAGCCCCGAGGCCGGCGAGCGCGATCACTGGCAGGACTCGTTCGAACTGCAGACCGCCAGCGACCGCGACACGCAAACCCTGCTCGTGCGCGGCGCGGCCATGCCGCACGGCGCGCGGCTGATGGTGTTCGACGACATCACCGAGGTCGTTTCCGCCCAGCGCAGCGCCGCGTGGAGCGAGGTCGCCCGGCGCCTTGCGCACGAGATCAAGAACCCGCTCACGCCCATCCAGCTGTCGGCCGAGCGCCTGCAGCACAAGCTCGAGCCCAAGCTCGAAGGCGCCGAGCAGGCCATGCTGGTTCGGTCCGTCGGCACCATCGTCAGCCAAGTTCAGGCGATGAAGACGCTGGTCAACGAGTTCCGAGACTACGCCCGGCTGCCGGCGGCGCAGCTCAAGCCGCTGGACTTGAATGCGCTGGTGCGCGAGGTGCTGGCGCTCTATGCCCAGCCGCAGGAGGCTGGGCGCCTGCACTGCGATCTGGCCGGCGACCTCCCGCCCATCATGGGCGACGGCAGCCAGCTGCGGCAGGTCGTCCACAACCTCGTGCAGAACGCGCTCGACGCGGTGGCCGAACATGCAGACGGCCACGTGTTGGTGCGCACCGAGGCTACGCGCACGCCCGATCACCATGGCGGCGTGCGTGCCGTGCGGCTGCAAGTGCTCGACAACGGACCGGGCTTTCCCGACAAGGTGCTCAAGCGCGCCTTCGAGCCCTACGTCACGACCAAGAGCAAGGGCACGGGCCTGGGCCTGGCGGTGGTCAAGAAGATCGCCGACGAGCATGGGGCTCGCGTACGAATCGCCAATTTGGCGCTCGCTTCACCGCCGGATACAGCCGAATCGGCCGCCGCAACGGGCGGTGCACAAGTTTCGCTATCATTTTCAAAGCTGGCGCCCGCCGTCAGCA
>CBFHAS010000112.1:0-14402 GCA_965653625.1 uncultured Burkholderiaceae bacterium
GGCCGTCGGGCGCCATCACGACACGGTAGCCCGACATCCGCAGCAGCGCGGCGAGGCTCGCGGCCGCATCCTCGTTGTCGTCCACCACCAGCACGCGCCGCCCGTTGCCGGCGCCGGTGTGCACCGGCTGCGTATGCTCCCGCGGCGTGCGGTGCCCGATGGGCAACGATACGGTGAAGGCACTGCCCTGCCCCGGGCCGGCGCTCGTCGCCGTGACACTTCCTCCGTGCAGCAACGCGATGCGCTTGACCAGCGTGAGGCCGATGCCCAGCCCGCCTTCCTCGCGCCCGATGCCCCGCTCGCCCTGCACGAAGAGGTCGAATGCCGATTCGATCAGCGGCTTGGACATGCCGATGCCGTTGTCCACCACGTGCAGGTAGGCGTTGGCGCCGCGCTGTTCCAGCCGGACCTGCACGCGACCGCCGCGCGGCGTGAACTTGGCGGCATTGGCGAGCAGGTTGACCACCACCTGCGTGAGGCGGGTCGGGTCGCCGGTCACCGGAACGGAACCCTCTGGCAATGCGACCTCCAGCTCGTGCCCATACCCTGCCACCAGCGAGCGCATCGGCTCCACGGCGGCCGCCACCACGGCGCACAGGTCGAGCGGCTCCTGCCGCAGCTGGATCTTGCCGCTGGTGATTCGGCTCACGTCCAGCAGGTCGTCGACCAGCCGGGATAGATGCGCCACCTGCCGGCCGATGAGCCGGGTGACCCATTGCACTTCAGGCGCGGTGCCCAACTTCTGCAAAATCCCCACGGCATTGCCGATCGGCGCCAGCGGGTTTCGCAGTTCGTGCGCCAGCATGGCGATGAACTCGTTGATGCGTCGCCCTTCGCTTTCCAGCTCCTGCACGCGGCGGCGCTCGGAGAGGTCGCGCGTGATCTGCGCGAATCCCCGCAGTGTGCCGTCGCGTTGGCGCAAGGCGGTAAGCGTCGCATCGGCCCAGAAACGCGCGCCGTCGCGTCGCACCCTCCAGCCCGTATCAGCCGAGAAGCCGGCATGGTGCGCAATGGCCAGCTCGGTCTGCGGCTTGCCTGCGGCGATGTCCTCCTCGGTGTAGAAGATCTCGGCGCTGCGGCCCAGCGCCTCCTCGGCAGCGTGCCCGTGCAGGCGCTCGGCGCCAGCGTTCCAGCTCTGCACGCGGCCTTCGGGATCAAGCAGGAAGATGGCATGGTCCTTGACCCCCTCGACCAGCAGGCGCAGCGTTTCCTCGCTCTCCTTGAGCGTTTGCTCTTGGCGCCGCCGTTCAGTGAGGTCGCGCGTGATCTTCGAGAAGCCGCGCAGGTTCCCATGGGCGCCTTGCAAGGCGGTGATGATCACGTTGGCCCAGAAGCGCGTACCGTCCTTGCGCACGCGCCAACCTTCGTCCTCGAAGCGGCCCAGGCGCCGCGCGCGCCGCAGTTCTTCCTCGGGCCAGCGCGCGGCAAGTGCCTCGGGCGTGTAGAAGGTGGAGAAGTGGCGACCGATGATCTCGCCTGCGGTGTATCCCTTGATGCGCTCGGCGCCGGCATTCCAGCTGACGATCCGGCCGTCGGGCGCGAGCAGGAAGATGGCGTAGTCGTGCACGCTTTCCACGAGGTCACGGAACACTTCATCGTTAAGGACGCCGGTCAGCTCGGACGGCGCGCCACCCGGCGCCGGATACGTGCCGTCATTGATGCGAGCCCCTGCGGGTGATGTGTCCATGCGTCAGCGTTTCCCCATGCGTGCCGGCTGCGGCGCTTGCGGCGTGCGCGTGTGGCGTGATACTGTCAATTCATACAGCTTCGTCCGCCCTCCGCAAGACCCGATCATGGCGGCCGCAGGCTGCCAGCTCGTTGCCCGTATCGTTGACACGCCTTTGTGCCGTCGCGCGCGGCAGCCCATGACTGAGCCGTCACGCCTCATCGCTCATCTCGACATGGATGCGTTCTACGCATCGGTGGAGCTGTTGCGCTACCCGGAGCTTCGCGGGCAGCCGGTCGTGATAGGGGGCGGCCGGGCCCACGCACCGGTGCGGCTGGCCGACGGCACGCGTCGCTTCGCCCGGCTCACCGACTACGCCGGCCGCGGGGTGATTACCACCGCCACTTACGAAGCGCGTGCCCTGGGCGCCCATTCGGGCATGGGTGTCATGAAGGCCGCGCAGCTCGCGCCGGCCGCCGTGCTGCTGCCTGTCGACTTCGATGAATACCGCAACTACTCGCGGCTGTTCAAGGCGGCGGTGCGGGCGCTGGCGCCCAAGGTGGAAGACCGCGGCATCGACGAGATCTACATCGATCTGAGCGACATCCCTGGCGCCGCCGCCGACGGGGGCTTGGCCGCCGGCCGCGCGCTCAAGCACGCCGTGCGCGAGGCGACGGGGCTCAGCTGTTCGATCGGTGTCACGCCCAACAAGCTGCTGTCCAAGATCTGTTCCGACCTCGACAAGCCCGATGGCCTCACGCTGCTCGGCACGGCCGACGTGCCGGCGCGCATCTGGCCACTGCCCGCGCGCAGGATCAACGGCATCGGTCCCAAAGCCGGCGACAAACTCGCCGCACTGGGCATCCGCACCATCGGCGAGTTGGCGGCCGCGGACCCGGCCTGGCTGGTGGTTCACTTCGGGCGCAGTTACGGCGCCTGGCTGCATGAGGCGGCGCACGGCCGCGACGACCGTCCGGTGGTCACGCACAGCGAGCCCAAGTCCATCAGCCGCGAGACCACCTTCGAACGCGACTTGCACGCCGTGCGCGACCGCGCCGCACTCTCGGCTCTCTTTACGGGGCTGTGCACCGAGCTGGCCAGCGACCTGGCACGCAAGGGCTACGCAGCCCGGACCATCGGCGTGAAGCTTCGCTTCGACGATTTCAGGATCGTGACGCGCGACCTGACACTGCCCGCGCACACCATGGATGCACGCACCATCCGCCGGGCGGCCGGCGAATGCCTGAAGCGCGTCGACCTGTCGCAGCGGCTGCGCTTGCTGGGCGTGCGCGCCGGCTCGTTGGCCCGGCTGTCGGACCTGGTGGCACCGGCGCCGCATTCGACTGCAAACCTCTCCAAAGCCGTGGCAGCGCGGGAACGGACGCCGGGCTACGGGCTGCCGCTGTTCGATCTGTCGGCGGCAGACGGCAACTGGCCCGGTCAACACTGAGCACCTGTGAAGCCATCCGGGGAGCCGGGGCGCCGCCTGATGGCCCCGAGCCGCTTTGCGCACCTTGCCCAGGCGGCCAGGCTGTGCTGCGCGACGCGCCTTGCCCAGGGCTCTGGGGCGCCCCGGCGCGGGCACGCTGGATAGGTTCACAGGTTCTGAGACTCGCGCAGCGGCTCAAGGCTCTTCGGTCAGCGCACCGGGCGCGGTACGCGGCACGTTGCCTTGCTCCATGAGTTCCACGCAGGCCTGCACCACGAGCCGCACGATCTCTTCATCCACCGGGAACCGGTAGCGAAATCGCAGGTGGCGCACGTCCCGGCCGCTGCCTTCGAGTTCGGGGTAGCGATCCACCAGCATGGCGCCGTTGAAGATCTGCAGGTTGGCGTGGTCCTTGTACATCACGATGGCCACGGCATGTGTGCCCTCGTGCGTGAACATCAGATTGCCCCACTTGACCGAAATCACCAGTTCGGGGGCGGCGGCCACGACCAGGTCTCGCAGCAGACGCGCCAAGTCTTTCTGCTCGGGACGCAGCGTGTCGAACCAAGTCTCAATCAAGGCTGCGGGGCGAAGGATGGATCGCATGGCGTCCTCACAACTGTCGCGCCTGGAAAGTGTCGCATTGCTCGACGCTTCCCGTCTGAAACCCTCGCTTGAACCATGTCACGCGCTGGGTGCTGGTGCCGTGCGTGAAACTTTCGGGCACCACCGTGCCCTGCGAGCGCTGCTGCAAGGCGTCGTCGCCGATCTGCGATGCGGCATTCAGCGCCTCTTCGATGTCGCCTTCCTCCAGCACCTGGCGTGCGGCATGCGCGTCATGCGCCCACACGCCGGCCAGGCAATCGGCCTGTAGTTCCACGCGCACGCTCATGGCGTTGGCCTGTGCGCGGCCCCCGCGCGCGCCCAGGGCTTCGACCTGCTCCGTGACGCCCATGAGCTTCTGCACGTGGTGCGCCACCTCGTGGGCGATGACGTAAGCCTGGGCGAAATCGCCGGGGGCACCGAGGCGCGCCTTCATCACCTCATAGAAGGCGAGGTCGATGTAGACCCGCTCGTCGGCCGGGCAGTAGAAGGGCCCCATGGCCGCCTGGCCCGAGCCGCACGCGGTGCGGGTGCTTCCGCGATAGATCTGCAGCTTGGGCTCGCGGTAGCTGCGGCCGGCTTGGCGGAACTTCTCGTGCCACACATCCTCGGTGTCGGCGAGCACCGTGGACACGAAGCGTGCCATGGTGTCGTCGGCCGGTGGCCTTTGCACCTGCACCTGGCCGCCAGGGGTGCCGCCGCCATCCATGAGCCCGAGGATCGCCAGCGGATTGATGCCGAACAGCCAGCCGGCGATCACCGCGATGGCCACTGTGCCCAAGCTGAGACTGCGGCCACCCAGGTGGAAGCCGCCGCCCTCGCCGCGTGCGTCCTCCACGTTCTCGCTCTGGCGGTTACCTTCCCATCGCATCCGGGTCTCCGATCGTGCGCCGGCAGTCGCGACCCGGCGATTCCGGCACTGGCAACCGCCGTGCCCGCCACAGAACGCGCACCTGCCTCCTTAGAGGCCGTCTCAGGTCTTGGGCAGCGTGACGCCTCGTTGACCCTGGTACTTGCCGCCCCGATCCTTGTAGCTCGTTTCGCAGACTTCGTCACTCTCGAAGAAGAGCACCTGCGCACAGCCCTCGCCCGCGTAAATTTTGGCCGGCAGCGGGGTGGTGTTGGAGAACTCCAGGGTGACGTAGCCTTCCCACTCGGGCTCGAAGGGCGTCACGTTGACGATGATGCCGCAGCGCGCATACGTGCTCTTGCCCAGGCAGATGGTGAGCACGTTGCGAGGGATGCGGAAATACTCCACGGTGCGTGCGAGGGCGAAGCTGTTGGGCGGGACGATGCAGACGTCGGCCTCGATGTCGACGAAGCTTCTCTCATCGAAGGCCTTGGGGTCGACCACCGTGCTGTAGACATTGGTGAAGACCTTGAACTCCGGCGCGCAGCGGATGTCGTAGCCGTAGCTGGAGGTGCCGTAGCTGACGATGCGGTGCCCATCGGCCGCATGCCGCACTTGGCCCGGCTCGAAGGGCTCGATCATGCCGTGCCGCTCGGCCATGCGGCGGATCCACTTGTCGCTCTTGATCGTCATTGCCCGTCCTTTGATGTGGCGCGATTCTAGGCAAGCGACATGCGGCTACAGCCCACGCACCGTGAGAAGCGCACTTTGACAGCACAGGCGCGCTGTGCTGCACTTCGCATGACGCGCGCCTCTCGGGGACATCGGCAGGAGAACAGCATGCGCAACGCCACAGAGCTCATGGTCGGGTACGCAACCTTCCACCGCGACCGCCGCAACATCACCACGCATTTCATCGGCGTTCCGCTGATCATCTTCTCAGTGGGCATCCTGCTGTCCCGGCCCGGCTTCGAGATGGCCAGTTGGTCGCTCACACCTGCTTGGGTAGCGTGGGGTGCGACCACGCTGTGGTACCTCACCCGCGGCAACCTTGTGCTGGGCGCGACGGTGAGCTTCATGAATCTTGTGCTGGTCCTGCTGGCGCATCAGGTGCCGGCCGTCAGCACTGCGGGCTGGCTGAGCTGGGGCCTGACATTCTTCATCTTCGGCTGGGTGCTGCAGTTCATCGGCCATTTCTACGAGGGCCGCAGACCGGCCTTCGTGGATGATCTGGCGGGCCTGCTCGTCGCGCCGATGTTCGTGGCTGGGGAATTCCTGTTCGGGCTGGGCTGGGGCAAGGCGCTGCTTGCGGAGATCGAGCGCCGCGCCGGCCCCACGACCCTGCGCGACCTCGCGCACCCTTGAGCCCGCCGGGCGTCCAAGGGACTCGACTCAGCGCACGCGCAGTGCAGCGTCCGGTGCGGGCTCGGGCTGAGACTCGAAGCGTTCGAAGCCGCAGTAGCAGATGAAATGACGGTTCGTGGCCCGGCCGAACAACGCGAGGCCCAGTGCGCGCGCCAACTCGTAGCCCATCTGCGTGATGCCGCTTCTCGACACGACGATGGGGACCCCCATCTGCGCCGACTTCATCACCATCTCGCTGGTCAGGCGCCCGGTCGTGTAGAAGGTCTTGTCGCCACCTGCCATGTCTTGCAACCACATCCACCCCGCGATGGTGTCGATGGCGTTATGGCGGCCGACGTCTTCCACGAACATCAGCAGCTCGTCCTGCCGGAACAGCGCGCACCCGTGCACCGAACCCGAGGACTTGTAGGTGCTCTCCTGGCGCCGCATGGCGTCGAGCAGCCGGTAGAGGGCATCCTGGCTCAAGCGGGCCGAAGTCTCCCCGGGCGCCGGAAGCTGCACGGCGTGCAGCTCGGTCATCAGATCGCCGAAAACGGTGCCCTGCCCACATCCGGTGGTCACCACGCGGCGCGCGGTTTTCTCGTCGAAGCGCTCGATGCCCGAGCGCGTCTTGACCGCCGCCGCGGCGACGTCCCAGTCAACCGTGACCGAGTCGATGTCCGCGACCGATTCCACCAGCCGCTGGTTACGCAGATAGCCGAGCACCAACAGTTCGGGGGCTGCACCCAGGGTCATCAGCGTGACCAGCTCGCGGTTGTCCACGAACACCGTCAGCGGGCGCTCGGCGGGAATGGTGATGCGGCGGTGCTGACCGAACTCGTCGAGCACCTCCACTTCCTCAACGAGAGGCGCTCGCGCTTCGGTGAGTCGGGGGTGATGGGGCATGCAGCAGGAGACAAGGGCCGGCGCGCAGCGCGCCCTTCATCGTAGCGGGCCGAGGTGTCAGCGGGACCCTTCCCAACCCCATGCCGCTGCGGCAAGCCTCATGGCTTGGTGCCCTGCGTCTGGGCTTGCGTGGCGGGGCTCACGCTGGGTGGCGTGGCGGCGGTGGCGGGCGGCGAATGTGCGCCTGATGCCTCGATGGGCTTGGTGGCCGCAGGTGAGGCCGCAACGAAGGCGCCGGGGTCGGTGCACGGCGGCGTGGACACGGGCGGCTTCGTCTCCTTGGCTGCCGCCTTGGCGCTCGCGCGGTAGCTCTCGGCCACGCGGTCCATGGAGCGGCACAGCTGATATGCGGACACCTTTTCGTTCCAGGCGGTCTTGGCCTTCGCCTCGTCGGCCTTGGCTTGCGCCTCGGGCGACGGCGGCGGCAGCTTGGCCTGGGCCGACGATGCGGCGATCGCCAAGACGAAGGCGCTCTCAAGGAAACGCCGGGCCGCCCCAAGTTTCCTTGTCCCCCGCGGGGGGCGGGCTGGGCGCAGCCCGGCCCTGGGGGCGCTCAGTACGGGGACGGCATGCGTCATCGTCGCTCCTTTCATCGCTGGACCGCCGGGCGGTCGGGCGCCGCCTCGGGCGTGCGCTGTGCGGGGATCTTGCCGGACTCGATGTCCTGGTACCACAGCGCGTGGTGCTCGCGAGCCCAACCGTCATCTACGTAGCCTTCGCGCATGGCGCGCCACGCGCCGCGCACACCCACCGTGCCCAGGTAGATATGCACGGCAAACACGATCATGATGAGCACCGCCGCGATCGAGTGGATCATGTGGGCCGTCTGCATATCGCTGCGCAGGTAGCCGAGGCCGGGAACGAGCTTGTCGAGCACCAGGCCGGAGACGACCACCACCAGGCCGAGCGCGAACACGCCGAGCCAGAACACCAGCTTCTCGCCTGCATTGAAGCGGTGCGAGGGGACTTCCTTGTCGCCAAACATGCCGCCGCCCTTGGCGATCCACTGTAGGTCGCCCCTTTGCGGCAGGTTGTCGCGCACGAAGGCCACGAAGATGATGACCAGCGACACCGCGAACAGTGGGCCAAAGAAGTTGTGCGCCGTCTTCAGCGCATAGCTCAGCCAGCCGAACAGCGTGAGGCCCATCACCGGCAGCAGGAAGAACTTGCCGAACGCCATGACGATGCCTGAGAGGGCCAGCACGCTGAACGCGATCGCGTTGGCCCAGTGCGCCGCGCGCTCGAAGTAGGTGAAGCGTTCGATGCGGCGCACGCCGGTGTTGCCGGAGTGACCCAGCGGGCCCTTGGCAAAGTAAAGCAGCACAAGCCCCGCGATCGCGATCAGCAGCAGCGAGCCGCCGTAGGGAATGATCCAGCGGTTGCGCACCTGGCGCCAGGCTTCGCCGGCATTGGTGTAACGAGAGCCCGGGTACTGCACGAAGGGCTGCACCAGCACGCCCGCTTCCGCGCCAGGCAGGTTGATCGTGCCGGGCTGCGTGCCGGAGTCGTGTACGCCGCGCCAGAAGGGCGTGTTGTTGCCCGGCTGGGTTTTCGCGCGTTGGGCGTTGGTGTCGTCGGGACTGGGCATCGGCGCGGGCGCAGCCTGCGTGGGCGGCTCGAAGCGCGCGGGCGGCGCGGAATCGCTGCCTGTCTGGCCCCATGCCATGGCGGCGCACACGGTGGTCATGGCGAGCAGCGCGGTCCGGATCAAAGGGTGCATGGCGTCTCCTCAAAGGGCGACAAGTGGCCCTTCAATGCACGCGGTGGTATTCGTTTTGCGCCTGGGCACGGGTGTGCATCTGCTCTTCCCAGCTTGTGCGGTCACCGCTCTTCCAGCCCGGCGCCCCATACGGGTTCTGGGCACCCTGCCACGCAACGGTGTCCGACTTGCGCGGGTTGGCGGTCTGCTCGCGTTCCCCGCAGGCCGCCATGCCGATGAGCGCCACCAAGCCAACACAACACAAGTGGGCCCTCATGACTTCCCCGGCGTCTTGGCTGTGGGCGCAGCGGGCTTGCCCTGCGTGGGCTGGCCGTAGGCAGTGCCCCAACCCCAGACCTCGCTGCCTTTGCCGCGGCTGAGCACGCGGGTGCGAAAGATGTCGGCCACCACGTCGCCGTCGCCGCCCAGCAGGGCCTTGGTCGAGCACATCTCGGCGCACGCGGGCAGCTTGCCCTCCGCCAGCCGGTTGCGGCCATACTTTTCGAACTCGGCCTGGCTGCCGTTGGTTTCGGGCCCGCCGGCGCAGAAGGTGCACTTGTCCATCTTGCCGCGCAGGCCGAAGGTGCCGTTGCTCGGGAATTGCGGCGCGCCGAAGGGGCAGGCATAGCTGCAGTAGCCGCAGCCGATGCACACGTCCTTGTCGTGCAGAACCACACCTTCCTCGGTGCGGTAGAAGCAGTCGACCGGGCACACCGCCATGCAAGGCGCATCGCTGCAATGCATGCAGGCCACGGAAATGCTGCGCTCGCCCGGCACGCCGTCGTTGAGCGTGACCACACGGCGGCGGTTCACGCCCCATGGCACCTCGTTTTCCTGCTTGCACGCGGTGACGCAGCCGTTGCATTCGATGCAGCGCTCGGCATCGCAGATGAATTTCATTCGTGCCATGTGAGGCTCCTCATGTGCGCGCTAGGCTGCCCTTTCGACCTGGCAGACAGTGGTCTTCGTCTCCTGCATCATCGTCACGCTGTCGTAGCCATAGGTCGTGGCGGTGTTCACCGCCTCGCCGCGGATCACCGGGGCAGCGCCCTCGGGGTAGTAGGCCTTGAGATCGGCGCCTTGCCACCAGCCGGAGAAGTGGAAGGGCAGGAACACCGTGTCGGGAGCGACCCGCTCGGTGACCAGCGCCTTGACGTTCAGCCGCGCGCCGGTGGGCGTCTTTACCCACACCATTTCGCCGTGCCGGATGCCGCGATCGTTGGCCGCCGTTGGGTTGATCTCGATGAACATGTCCTGCTGCAGCTCGGCCAGCCACGGGTTGGAGCGCGTCTCCTCGCCACCGCCCTCGTACTCCACGAGCCGCCCGCTCGTCATGATCAGCGGGAACTGCTTGCCGATGTCGCGGTTCTTCTGCTGCACGCTCTTGTAAAGCGTGGGCAGGCGCCAGAAGGCCATCTTGTCGTCGTGCGTGGGGTACTTGTCGACGAGGTCGGGCCGGGTGGAATACAGCGGCTCGCGGTGCTGCGGAATGGGATCGGGGAAGTTCCACACCACGGCGCGTGCGCGCGCATTTCCGAAGGGATGGCAGCCGTGGTTGACCATGGCCACGCGGATGATTCCGCCCGAGGGATCGGTCTTCCAGTTCTTGCCCTCGGCGGCGGCACGCTCGGCCTCGGTGAGCTCTTCCCACCAGCCCAGCTTCTTCAGCAGCACGTGGTCGAACTCGGGGTAGCCGGTGGTGAGGTCCGAGCCCTTGGAGTGCGAGCCGTCGGCCGCCAGCAGCGGCTCACCTTCGCGCTCCACACCGAAGTTGGCGCGGAAGTTCCCGCCACCGTCCATCACGTGCTTCGACGTGTCATAAAGATTGGCCGAGCCGGGGTGCTTCATCTGAGGCGTGCCGTAGCAAGGCCACGGCAGGCCGAAGTAGTCGCCGTCGAGCTTGTAGCCGGTGACCTTGTCGACGCCGCCGCGCGCGCGCAGCGTCTTCACGTCGAAGACATTCATGTTTCGCATGTGCGCCTGCAGACGCTCGGGACTCTGGCCCGTGTAGCCGATGGTCCAGATGCTGCGGTTCATCTCGCGAAGGATGTCGTCCGGCACGGGCTCGTCCATGCCCTTGATCTTCTGCATCTTGTAGTTCTTCACCAGCTCGTTGGCGAAACCCAGCTTGGCTGCGAGCTGGTACATGATCATCTGATCGGAGCGTGACTCGAACAGCGGATCGATCACCTTCTCGCGCCACTGCAGCGATCGGTTGGACGCAGTGACGGAGCCGCTGGTCTCGAACTGCGTGGCCGCCGGCAACAGGTAGACCGCGCGCTTGGGGTTCAGGTCTTCGGGCTTGCCCGGCATGGCGGCCATGGCCGCGGTGGCCGAGGGATAAGGGTCGATGACGACGAGCAGGTCGAGCTTGTCCATCGCCTTCTTCATCTCGAGGCCACGCGTTTGCGAATTCGGCGCATGACCCCAGAAGAACAGGCCCCTCAGATTGCTGTCCTGGTCGATGAGCTCGTTCTTCTCCAGCACGCCGTCGATCCAGCGCGAAACCGTCATGCCGGACTTGGTCATCATGCCGGGCGCGAACTGCTTCTTGATCCACTCGAAGTCGACCTTCCAGACGTTCGCGAAGTGCTTCCATGAGCCTTCGGCCAGGCCGTAGTAACCGGGCAGCGAGTCGGGGTTGGGGCCGACGTCGGTGGCGCCTTGCACGTTGTCGTGGCCGCGAAAGATGTTGGCGCCGCCGCCCGACACGCCGATGTTGCCCAGCGCCAGCTGCAGCAGGCACGAGGCGCGCACGATGGCGTTGCCGATGGTGTGCTGCGTCTGGCCCATGCACCACACGATGGTGCTGGGCCGGTTCTGCGCCATGATCGTCGCCACCATGAGGCAGGTGGCCTCATCGACGCCGCAGGCCTCCTGCACCTTGTCGGGCGTCCACTTCGCCATGATCTCGTCGCGTACCTTGTCCATGCCGTACACGCGGTCGGCGATGTACTTCTGGTCTTCCCAGCCGTTCTTGAAGATGTGATACATGAGCCCGAACAGGAACGGGATGTCCGAGCCTGAGCGGATGCGCACGTACTCATCGGCCTTGGCCGCGGTGCGGGTGAAGCGCGGGTCCACCACGATCATCTTCGTGCCCGTCTCCTTGGCATGCAGCATGTGCAGCATCGACACCGGGTGCGCCTCGGCCGCGTTGGAGCCGATGTACATCGCCGCCTTGGCGTTCTGCATGTCGTTGTAGGAGTTGGTCATCGCGCCGTATCCCCACGTGTTCGCGACGCCCGCGACCGTGGTGGAGTGGCAGATGCGCGCTTGGTGGTCGCAGTTGTTGCTGCCCCACAGGCTCACCCACTTGCGCAGCAGGTACGACTGCTCGTTGTTGTGCTTGGACGAGCCGACGATGAAGACCGAGTCAGGACCGCTCTGCTTGCGAAGCTCGAGCATCCTCGCGCTGACCTCCTCGAGCGCCTGGTCCCAGGAGATGCGCTGGTACTTGCCGTCCACCAGCTTCATCGGGTACTTGAGGCGGTATTCCCCGTGACCATGCTCGCGCAGTGCGGCGCCCTTGGCGCAGTGCGCGCCAAGGTTGAGCGGCGAGTCGAACACCGGCTCCTGGCGAACCCACACGCCGTTTTCCACCACGGCGTCGACCGCGCAGCCCACCGAACAGTGACCGCACACCGTGCGGTGCACCTCGATGGCGCGCTTGCCTTCGGCGGGTGCCGGCTGGGCCGCGTCGGCCTTGCGTACCAGCGTGAGCTGCGAGGCGGCGAGCCCGGCTCCCACGCCGAGACCGGAGCGCCTCAGGAAGGCCCGCCGGTCCATGGTGGGAATCGCGCGCGACACACCGCGGGCGAGGCTCGAAACGAGTGAAGAGGGCGCGGCCGGACCCGCGTCCTGGGACTTGCGCGTGAGCAACATGGCGGCTCCTCGGGAATTCGTGGCGAACCCGGGATCAGACTCTGGCGGTCTCGTAATACCTGATCACGTGCGGCGAGAGCCGATAGCCGGCGCTGCCGTCGTCGGCCACCTGGGCCGCCGCGCTCGCGATGTCGGTGGGCGCCACCGGTACGATCGTGGCGGCCACCAGGGCGGCACCCGCCGCGCCGGCGCCGAGCAGAAGGCTGCGGCGTTTGGGTTGAGCGGCGGCGTCAGCGTCGCCGCTGGTGCGGGGAAGAACCGTGGATCTCATGTTGGCCTCCGTCGGGTGGTGCCCGCGATGCCGAACCTGCGCCGGGTCGGCGCAGGGGGAAGATCAAAGATCACTTGACGAATAGGTGACTTTATGCACACCCATGCATGCAGTCATTAGGGTCTGCCCCGAGTCGGGACCGCGCCGCACACCGGGCGGTGCGCCCGGGGCCGGCATGCCTTCAATTCAATCGAGCATGTCGAAGCCTTGCGACTCCACCGCAAGAAAGACCTGTGTGAAACGCGCCAGCGCGCCGTAGAAGTCAGCCGAGGGGTGGCCGGCGATCTGGTCGCACATGGCGCCGGTCCAGCCGCGCAGGTGGGCATCGAAGAAGCGCCGCTGCGCCGCAAGATCGCTTGCCGGAAGGTCATCGCCCGCGATGAGGTAGCGCATCACCTCGCACAGGTAGGCGAAGTGATCCTCGGTCTCCGTCATGCCTTCGGCACGCGTGAGACCCAGGCGGCGCAGCGTGTCGCGCAGCGCCACCAGCGGCTTCTCGTTCAGCGCACCGGCCAGGTGGTGCGACGCGTAGAGAAAGACCTCCGGCCGGCCGATGCCCTGAAACAGCACGTCGTACTCGGCGGCGACTTCCTCGTGCGTCAGGCGGCGCGACGCGGCCACCAACTCGCTCCAGCTCGATTCGAGAAGGCCGCCGGGCGCCGGCGCCTGCGTCGGGGCCACGCGGATCTGCTCGTACAGCGCCGGTGATGGCGGGGCGTAGAACAGCTGCGACAGCAGACCGTAGACCTCGGCGCGGGCCAGCTCATCGCGGTCGTCGGCAGCGGGCGTGAAGCGCAGCGGCTGGCTGAGCATCTCAAGCTCAAGGCAGGTTGGTGATGCGGACTTCGTCGCGGCTGGTGTGGATATCGATCACGCGGCAGTCGCCGCACATCTTCAGCCGCTCGGCCGCCGCGCCCTGGAACATGGCGTGCCCGGCCAGCCGGGCCACCATTGATTCAATGGCTTTGTGCGTGCCAAAGGGCTTTCCGCATCGGATACAGCGGAAGGGCTCCACCTCGTTCAGCACGCGGGGCTGCCTGCGCGCACGGCCCTGCTCCGCCAGCCACAGCCGCGGCTGCAAGCGGATGGCCTGCTCGGGACAGGTGAGCTCGCACAACCCGCACTGCACACAGTTCTTCTCGATGAAGCGCAACTGCGGTCGCTCGGGGTTGTCGACAAGCGCGCCCTCGGGGCAGGCACCCACGCAGGCCAGGCACAGCGTGCAACGGCCGATATCGACCTCCACGCTGCCAAAGGGGCTTCCCGCAGCCGGCAGGGCGATGGCCTCGGCGTGCGCGGGCGCTTGTTCCAGCAGGTGCTCGATTGCCAGTTCCAAGGTCGCGCGCTTGTCGGCTTGCACCGCGAAGCTCGCGGGGCGGCGCACCGATCCGGCCGCCGGCTGCTGCAACGCAGCGTCCAGCGCCGGCAGGTCGCGCGCATCGCAGGCCGTGAGCAGCTTCACCCGGCCGGCATGGTTGAGACCTTCCATCAGCGCGTTGGCAATGGCCGCCTGCTCATCGAGCGCCTCGCGGTAGCCCGGCGCTTCCTCGTCGGTGAGAAGGATCCACACGTCGCCCGCGCCATAGGCGAAGGCGGCGAGCCAGAGGTCGAGCCCCACGCTGGCGGTGTGCCACAGCTCCAGCGGCAGCACACGTGCCGGTACGCCGTTCACTGCACGGCCGACTCGCGCCGCACGGCCCAGCTCGCCAAGCAGCCGGCGGCCCGCGCCCTGGCTATGCAGCAGCAGCG
>CBFHAS010000113.1:0-14297 GCA_965653625.1 uncultured Burkholderiaceae bacterium
CAAACGGTGCCGCTCCTCGATTGGGGGTGCGTACTGATGTTGCATCCGTTGTCCGGCGCGGGCGGGGGCGGGGGCGGGGGCGGGCCTGAACCTATCTACGTCGAATACATCGGCTTGGCCACCGCGCCGGGCAGCCCCTGCGCGAGCATGGGTGGTGTAGGCAACAGCGTCAGCACCGGACCGCTCGTGCCGGCCCTCGTGCAGTGAGGCCGCGATGAAGACACTTTGCCCGCTTCCAACCCGTCACCGCGGAGTGGCCGCCGTCGAGCTAGCGCTAACGATGGTGCCGATGCTGATCCTGACCTTTGGCGTGGTGGAGTACGGCCGCGCCATCTATACCTACAACACTATCGACAAGGCAGCACGCGATGCGGTGCGCTATCTGAGCGCACCGCCGCCGGGCAGACCGGACCCTAACGCGGACGCCATAAATCTCGTGATCTATGGCGACGTCGGCGGCAGTGGCACACCGCTCGCACCGGGCCTGAGCCCGGGCATGGTCAAGATCTGCGACGCGACGACATGCGCACCCACTCACGCTTCGGTGCCCACGGGGAGCGGTGTGATCAACCTCGTCACCGTAAGCATCGAGGGCTACGTGTACGAATCCATCATCACTTACGTCGCACCGGCCACGCTGGATTTCAACAGCATCTCAGTAACGATGAAGGCCAACCTATGAGCAATCTGCGCAAGAACCGTCGCTCCGTGAGCCGCACTGGCCCAAAACGCCGACATGAGTTTGGCGCTGCGGCCATCGAATTTGCCATCGTCTCCGCCATCTTTTTCATGATGCTGTTTGGTGCCATCGAGATGAGCCGTCTGCTGTGGACATGGAACGCAGCAGCCGAGGCCACGCGGCTAGGCGCCCGCATGGCAGTCGTATGCAGCGTCGGCGAAGAGTCAATCGTCCGTCGCATGCGCGAGCGGCTGCCGGCGTTGCAGCCGCTGCATGTAACGGTGAGCTACCTGCCCGGCGGATGCACCGATGCGAACTGCCAATCGGTGCGCGTCACGCTCGCAGGCTACACGCATGTGCCGATCATCCCCTTCGCCGCACTATCAATCCCGATTCCGCCGTTCAAGACGACGCTACCCAGGGAATTCATGCAGAGCGACGGCAACCCGGTTTGCAACTAAGGACCATCATGAGAATCAAGGTCGTTTCCCCCAGCCAGGACCGCGCACAGCAAGTGGCGTCCATCGTCAACGACAGCGCCCCCGGGCTCGACGTGCTGAGCGCCGCCTCGCCCATCTCCAACCTGCCCGAGGCGATCAACGGCAGCCGCCCGTCGCTGCTGGTGCTCGACGGTGTCGACGCCAACGGCCTGGAGACCATCGGCGAGTACGCACATGGGCGGCCCGATGTCGACATGATCATCATCTCGGCCGAGCAGTCTCCGGCCTTTCTGATGAAGGCCATGCAGGTGGGCGTGCGAGAGGTGCTGCCTTCGCTCATCGACAAGGCTTCGCTCCAGGCCGCGGTGCAGCGCGTGACGCGCAAGCGCAAGCCGGCGGCGCAAGCCCCGGCCGAAGAGGGCAAGGTGCTGGCGTTCATGAGCTGCAAAGGTGGCAGCGGCGCCACCTTCCTCGCAGCCAACCTCGCCCACGTGCTGTCGACAGGCGATGGCCGGAACGTGGGCCTGATCGACATGGATCTGCAGTTCGGCGACGCGCTGCTGATGCTCAGCGATCGCACTTCGGCCAGCGACGTGGCCGAAGTGGCCCACAACGTAGCGCGGCTCGACGCCGCACTGCTGCGCGCGTCGATGGTGCAGGTGAGTGGCACGCTCAGCGTGCTGCCCAGCCCCAAGGACCTGACGCAGGCGCTGGAGGTGCAGGCCGAGCACGTGGACGCCATCCTCAAGCAGGCGCGTCAGATGTTCGACTACGTGATCGTCGACATCGGCCGCGCCATCAACGCCGTGAGCCTGCGCGCGCTGGACGCTGCGGACCACATCTTCCCCGTGCTGCAGCAAAGCGTGCCCAACGTGCGCGACGCCAAGCGCGTGCGCGCCCTGTTCTCGTCGCTGGGCTATGGGCAGGAGAAAGTGCGCTGGCTGGTCAACCGGCACCAGAAGAGCGGCGACATCACGCTCGAGTCCATCGCGCAGACGCTGGGCAGCCAGAACATCAGCACGGTGCCCAACCATTTCAGCAGCGTGAGTGCGTCAGTCAACCAGGGCGTGCCCATCGACCAGCTCGCGCGCGGCAACCCCGTGAGCCGCGCGCTGCTGGGGCTCGCGCACCAGCTCGCCCCCGTGGGCAAGGGCCGCAAGGAAAGCTGGCTCAACACCATCTTCGGCAATACCTGAGCAGGAACACAAGATGAGCCTTCGTGAAATATTCGCCCGGCCCGTAGTGGCCACACCCAGGCCCGACGCCCGCACGGAAGACACGCCGGCACACGCCTCGCGCGCCTACCAGCAGATGAAGTCGCGCGTGCACCACCTGCTCCTCGAACGGCTCGACCTCGAAGCCGTGGAGCGCATGCCCTCCGAGCGGCTGCGCGAAGAGCTCAGCGCGATGGTCGACCGCATCCTCACCGAGGAGAACGTGGTCATCAACGCGAGCGAGCGCCGCACCCTCGTGCGCGACATCCAGCATGAGATGCTGGGGCTCGGGCCGCTGGAGCCGCTGCTGGCCGACCCCACCATCTCCGACATCCTCGTCAACGGGGCGCGCCAGGTGTACGTGGAGCGCCGCGGCCAGCTGAGCCTGACCGACATCACCTTCGCCGATGACGACCACCTGATGAAGATCATCGACAAGATCGTCAGCCGGGTGGGCCGTCGAGTCGATGAATCGAGCCCCATGGCCGACGCGCGGCTGCCGGATGGATCGCGCGTGAACGTGATCATCCCGCCTCTGGCGCTGGACGGGCCTTCCATGTCGATCCGGCGCTTCTCCGTCGTGCCGCTCGAGATGGCGAATTTGATCGAGTACAAAACCCTCACGGCCGAGATGGCGCTGGTGCTGGAGGCACTGGCCAACGCCGAGGTGAACCTGCTCATCTCCGGCGGCACGGGCAGCGGCAAGACGACGCTGCTCAACATCATGTCGGGCTACATCGATCCCGGCGAGCGCATCGTCACCATCGAAGACGCAGCCGAGCTGCAACTGCGGCAGCCGCACGTGGTGAGGCTGGAGACGCGCCCGCCCAATATCGAAGGCAAGGGCGAGATCGCGCCGCGGGGCCTGGTGCGCAACGCCCTGCGCATGCGGCCCGACCGCATCATCCTCGGCGAGACGCGCGGGTCCGAGGCCATCGACATGCTGCAGGCCATGAACACCGGCCACGAGGGTTCGATGACCACCATCCACGCCAACACCGCGCGCGACGCGCTGGGGCGCATGGAAAACATGCTTGCGATGGGCGGCACGAACATGCCACCCAAAGTGGCGCGCTCGCAAATCGCCTCCGCCGTGGGCGTGATCATCCAGGCCAACCGGCTGACCGACGGCTGCCGCAAGGTCACGAGCATCTCCGAGATCACCGGCATGGAAGGCGACGTCATCACCATGCAGGACGTCTTCATCTACAAGCAGACGGGCGTCGATACCGACGGCAAGGTGAAGGGCTACTTCCAGGCCAGCGGCGTGCGCCCCCGCTTCATGGAGCGCATGAAATCGCGCGGCATCGTGCTTCCCGAGACTCTGTTCGACCCGTCGCGCCGCACGGAGTGAACAATGGACAGCAGTTATGTGCTCTTCGCGGTTCTTCTGTTCGTCGCCGTCGTGGCGGGGTTCGAGGGCCTTTATCAGTTTTGGGCATCGAGCAACAGCGCCGAGGCGAAGCGCATCGCCGCCCGGCTGCGCGGGATCGAAGGTGCGCCTGAACAGGCTGAGCTGAGCATCGAGCGGCGCACCGCATCCACGCGGTGGGACTGGCTCGACCAGGTGCTCTCGCCGCTGCTTCCCCGCAGCGCCGACCTGCGGCGCCATGTCGAAAGCTCCGGCACCGGGCGCAGCGTGGGCGAGCTCATGGCCGCCAGCCTGGTGCTCGCCATCGTGGGCGCCGCCATCCCGTGGGTGTGGGCCAAGCCGTGGGTGTTCTCGGTGCTGCTCGCCGGGATGCTGGCCGCGCTGCCGTGGTTCTGGCTGAACCGCCGCAGCGCACAGCGCATGCAGCGCTTCGAGCGCCAGATCCCCGAGGCCCTCGATCTCATGGGCCGCGCGCTGCGCGCCGGCCATGCCTTCCCCACGGCGGTGAAGATGGTGGCCGACGAGATGCAGGATCCGATCGCCAAGGAGTTCCGCCTGCTGTTCGATGAGACGAATTTCGGCATTCCGCTGAACGAGGCCTTGCTGCGCCTGGCCAATCGCGTGGCGATCGACGACCTGCGCTACTTCGTCATCGCCGTGATGATCCAGCGCGAGTCGGGCGGCAACCTGGCGGAGCTGCTGGACAACATCTCCGCCATCGTGCGGGCCCGGCTCAAGCTGCTCGGCGAAGTGCGCACGCTGTCGGCCGAGGGCCGGCTGTCGGCCTGGATCCTCGGGTCACTGCCCTTTTGCGTGGGCGCGGTGATCCAGCTGGTCAACCCTGGTTTCATGGCGGTGCTGTGGACCGATCCCATCGGGCTGCGCATGGTGGGCGGCGCGCTGCTGCTCATGGCGGTCGGCGTGTGGTGGATGCGCAAGATCATCCGCATCCGCGTGTGAGTTGGAGAACCTGACATGTCGATGTTGCAAATCGGATTCCTGCTGCTGGTTTTCGTCGCCACGGTGGCGCTGACCGTGTGGGTGGTGCAATGGGCCGGGGGCAATGCCACGGCATCGCGCCTCAAGCGCGTCATGGGTGGCGCGCAGGCCGGCTCGCAAAAGCCGGTGGAAAGCTGGATCGAGCGCGTGGCGCGCGCCACCGGGCCGCTCGCCAAACTGTCGGCGCCCGAGGAAGGCTACGAAGGCTCCGCGCTGCGGCGGCGCTTCGTCAACGCGGGCATTCGCACCGCATCGGCGCCAGCCGCGTTCTTCGGGGTGAAGACGGCGCTCGCGGTGGCCCTGCCCATGCTGATCTTCACCGTGCTGACCTTGGCCCACTCGCCGCTCAAGGGGAACAACCTCCTGCTGGCAGTGTTTGTGGCTGCGGCCATTGGCTACTACGCGCCCAACATCGTGCTGTCGCGGCTGGTGTTCCTGCGCCAGCGCGAGATCTTCGAGAACTTCCCCGACGCGCTCGACCTCATGACCGTGTGCGTGGAGGCCGGCCTGGGCACCGAGGCCGCGCTCAACCGCGTCGCCGAGGATCTGACGCACAAGACAGAGGTGCTCAGCGATGAGCTGCGCCTGGTCAACCTGGAACTGCGCGCCGGCGCGCCGCGCGAGCGCGCACTGCGCAATCTGTCCATCCGCACCGGCGTGGAAGAGGTGGACGGCTTCGTCTCCATGATCATCCAGGCGGAGCGTTTCGGCACGAGCATCGCCCAAGCCCTGCGCGTGCATGCCGACATGCTGCGCACGCGGCGCCGCCAGAAGGCCGAAGAAGCCGCGGCCAAGATCGCGCTGAAGCTGCTGTTCCCGCTCATCTTCTTCATCTTCCCGTCGCTGATGCTCGTGCTCATGGGGCCGGCGATGATCCAGATCTACCGCGTGCTGCTGCCCACCATGGCGGGCACCGGGTCGTGAGCAAGGCAGGAACCATCATGAAGCGACTTCCCTTGCGAACCGCCCTTGCCGCCGTATCGCTCGCCACGCTGGGCGCTTGCGCCACGCGCGATGCATCGCAAGCCTGGCGCATCGAACCGCTGCTTCGCGTGCAGCACTCGGCCGAGGCCAGTGCGGCCTTCTACCGCACTGGCCGCTACTACGATGGCATGCGCCGCTGGGCGCAGGCGGCAGACGAATACCGCAAGGCCACCGTCGCCGACCCGCGCAACGCCGATGCCTTCAACGCCATGGGCGTGGCACTCGCGCGGTTGGGCGACCACACCGGCGCCGAGAACCGGCTGCGCCAGGCGCTGGCTCTGCAGCCCGATCGCGCCGACGTGCGCAGCAACCTGGGACTCGTGCTGATGCAAGCCGGGCGTCCCGCGGAAGCCGTGGCACACCTGCGCTCAGCCTTGGAAACGGACAAGGAAAACGCGACGGCGCGGGACAACCTTCGCCGCGCCTTGGCGCACGGCGAGGCCGCGATGGCATCGATGGCGGCTGACCCTTCCACTGCGAATCGAACGGCGCAGCCGCCGGGGCCGGAGCCCGCCCTCGCCGCGGGTTTGCCTGTACTGATGCCCGGCGAAGGTGAATCAGCTTCAGCGCCGCATGCGGTCGTACTGCCCGAGACGGTGCCCTCCCCGGCGATGCAGGTCATCGATCGGCCCAGCGTGGCCTGGCGGACTGCCACGCCAGACATTGCCACGCCGACATGGCCCGATGTTCAATCGCCGCCGTTCGTTCAACAGACCGCCACCGCGTTGTCGGACATGCGGCTGGAGATCAGCAACGGCAACGGCGTCCCCGGCGCCGCGGCGCGACTGCGGCAGTGGCTCGCCGGACGTGGGCTCGTGACGCGGCACCTGAGCAACCGAAAGCCTTATGTGCAGCCCGCCACGATGATCGAGTACCGGCATGGCCAAGAAGTGCAAGCACAGCGGCTCGCGCAGCTGCTGCCTGCGCAGTTGGCCACCCAGCCGCGCACCGGCTTGCGTACCGACGTGCGAGTGCTGATCGGACACGACTGGGAGCGCATCGCCGCCTGCTTGGCGGACAGTGCCTGTGCCGACGGTGCCGTCCGCCTGGCGCATTCCGGCCCGGCGTACTGAAGAAGACTGTCGGACTGAATTCACGACATACCGCTCCGTTCGGGCTGAGCCTGTCGAAGCCAGCGCGCAGCTCGATGCAGGCACTTCGACAGGCTCAGTGCGAACGGATCGGAGGGTGCCTACGGAAACCTTTCAAGGAAACGCCGGGCCGCCCCAAGGTTTCCTTGACCCCCGCGGGGGGGCGGGCTGGGCGCAGCCCGGCCCTGGGGGCGCTCAATAGGTAGGTCTGCATCACCGCCGGTACAGCACCGCCGCATGCAATTGCGAACCGTCGATGACGAAGTGGCCCTGCAAGGTCGGCAGAACACCAGCGAAAGGCCCGCTCGCCAAAGGCTCGATCACGAAGAGCGACTGACGCCAATCGACCGACTTGAGTTCGACGTCCAGGAAGTCGACGTAGCGTCTGACCTGAACGTAGATCGCCTTGTAGAACGCCTCCTTGGCGCAGAAGATCAGCGTGAGCAGACGTTGCCTCTCCTCACTGCTCGCGAGCGCAGCGCGTTCTCGCACGGTGCAGCAGTGCTGTTCAATGGCCAGAGCCTGCTCGCCGTCCACGAACGGCTCGCTGTCGATGCCCATGCCATGCAGCGAGGGCCCGCTGCATGAAATCGCATGCGCAACGTGGGCGGTGTGCGTGATGGAGCCCTTTACCCCCTCCGGCCACACGGGCGAGCCCGACGGATCCCGGCCCACCCCTTGGGGTTGCACGCCCAGCTCCTCAATGCAACGCTCGGCGCAAAGGCGACCGGCCACGAAACTGTGGCGTCGAGCTTCGAACGCTGTGGAGATACCTCGCGGAAGAAGCGCGGGGTCGATCACACGGACCAGCGGCAACACCGCGTCCATCGGGAGCCGCCAGCTCGCGTGAGAAAGCTCCAGCGGCAGCGGCATGCGGACGATCTCCCGGCTGCATGCCGCCATCATCGCGCCGTGGTTCTTGCGCAGCCATGCCGTCAACGAAGGCTCCAGCTTCGTCTCGTCGGCCCGCACGCCGGCATGCTCGTCGAGCATCTTCGTCAGCCCGTCACCGGCAGAAGGGGGGTAAGTCACTTCCCCTGCCACACGGGATCGCGCTTCTCGACGAACGCGCGCGGCCCTTCCCGCGTGTCGGCACTCTGCATGCGACGAACTTCCTCGGGGTAGTGCGCGCCAAAGGCGTCCGCCAGGGAAAGGTTCGCAGACTGAAGCGCCACCTGCTTGATCGCCCGGGTCGACAAGGGCGCGCATCGAAGAATGTCGCGCACCCAGCTTTCCACAGCGTCATCCAAGCGCTCGGCGGGCACCACCTCGTTCACCAGGCCCAATTCATACGCACGCGATGCGCTCATCCGCCGCCCGGTCAGCAGGTAGCCCATCGCCGACTTGAACGGCAGCTGGCGTGTCAACCGGAACACCCCGCCCGCCCCTGCCATCAGCCCGAGCCGCGCTTCCGGGAGGGCGAACTGGGCGTGCTCAGCCGCCACGATGATGTCGCAAGCCAAGGCGAGTTCGAAGCCGCCTCCCAACGCGAAGCCGTTCACCTTCGCAATGATGGGCTTGCTCAACTCGAACCGCTCCGTCAATCGCGGCCACCCCGCCCCACCCCGACTCCCGAACGATGTGGCCGGGGCGCCGCTTTCGGTTCTGGCCACCAGTTCCTTGAGGTCCTGGCCCACGGAGAACGAGCAGTCCCCCGCGCCCGTGAGCACGCCGACCCAAACGTCGTCGTGCGCTCGAAGTCGCCCCACACACGGGCCAGCTCTTCGTGGGTGCGCAGGTCCAGCGCATTGAGCACGGCCGGTCGATTGACCGTGACATAGGCCACTCGTGCGCGCTTCTCATACGCCACGCGGGGGACCGTATCGCCCGAGGAGCGATCAGATGTTGAGTGAAGCTGCATTGGCATCCTTGATGAACCGGGGCGAGCCTGCACACGGTCATGGCTCAAAGTCACTCGTTGAAGTCGGTCAGTGATGGACTGTGGAATCAGGCTGAGTTGAACCGAGATTCGTGACAGGTGCTGCAGCGCACGAACGCAAGGCCGGCATCGCAACGATTATCACGTCCGGCCCGCGAGGAGACGGGCGCTACGACACCCGCCGTGTAGTCCCTACAGTAGCGTCGGCGTCGCGACTCGCTTATTGAGCTTTTCTGAATTCACGACATACCCCTCCGTTCGGGCTTGAGCCTGTCGAAGCCAGCTCGCTCCTTGATGCGGGCACTTCGACAGGCTCAGTGCGAACGGATTGGGGAGTGCGAACGGATCAGAGAGTGTCGCGACTGACGGAAACTTCAGTAGGCGGCGCGGCGGTTCTCCACATCCCGTTCGAACTGGTTCTCCACATCCCGTTCGAACTGGTTCTCCGCATCCCGTTCGGGCTGGTTCTCCGCATCCCGTTCGGGCTGGTTCTACACATCCCGTTCGGGCTGAGCCTGTCGAAGCCTCGCGCAGCTAGTTGCACGCACTTCGACTTGCCTTCAGTCCTGAGCTTGTCGAAGGATCAGTGCGAACAGTTTGGACGGAAACCTCAAATCTTGGCCCTCAGCCAAGGCGCAGGCACACCATGTGCTCACTTGACGAACGAGGCGACTCCGGGTCGCCCTGGATGGCAGTTTCCGGAGCCCCTCTGTTGCAACCGCGCAAGGAGCTTCTCCATGAAAATCCGTGAAGCGATGACGACTGATGTGCGCCTGGCCCACCCCGACCGGAGCATTCAGGAGGCCGCCCAGATGATGGCCGACCAGGACATTGGCGCCCTGCCCGTCGGCGAGAACGACCGTCTTGTCGGCATGATCACCGACCGCGACATCGCGGTGCGGGCCGTGGCCCAGGGGTTGGGTCCGGACACCAAGGTCCGGGAGGTGATGTCGGAGGACGTGCTGTACTGCTTCGATGATGAAGACCTGGACGATGCCGCGCACAACATGGGCGACATCAAGGTTCGCCGACTCCCCGTGTTGAACCGCGACAAGCGTCTGGTCGGCATCCTGTCCTTCAGCGACCTCGCCCGGTCGGAAGATCCCAAGAAGACAGGCGAGGCGATCTCGGACATCTCCACTCCGGGTGGTGCCCATTCGCAATCCGCCCACTGATCGACAAGGCGGCCTGGGTCACGTCATGCAGTGACCGGGTCGCCGTGCCGGTTCAAGCTCGCCGCCCGACCAGTGCGCGAAGCCAGCTCAGCCCGGCGGAGGTCGACTCCTTCGGCCGGTACTCGCAGCCCACCCAGCCATCGAACGCCATTTCGTCGATCAGGCGAAACAGGTGGGGATAGTGCAGTTCGCCGGAATCAGGTTCATGCCGTTGGGGCACCCCGGCGATCTGGATATGGCCCACCCGGCCGGTGGGCAGGTAGTGGCTCAACTTGGCGCTCAGATCGCCCTCGACGATCTGGCAGTGGTACAGATCCATTTGCACCTTCAGGTTCGGCGCTCCGACCTCCGCGACGATCGCATGCGCGTCGTCCTGCCTGTTGAGAAAGAAACCGGGGATGTCGCGCGTGTTGATCGGCTCGATGAGCACATCGATCCCCTGACGGTCCGCCTGCCGCGCGGCCCAGGCGAGGTTCTTGATGTAGGTGTGACGCAGGACACTTGAGTCGACACCGTCTGGCACCAGTCCGGCCATGAAGTGGATGCGCCGGCAGCCAAGTTCGACCGCGTAGTCGAGAGCGCGCTGCACGCCACCGCGAAACTCATACTCGCGCCCCGGCAGGCAGGCAAGGCCCCGTTCACCGGCGGCCCAATCGCCCGGAGGCGCATTGAACAGGACCTGCCGCAGGCCATGCTCTTCGAGGCGCGCTGCCAGTTCACGAGCAGACCAATCGTAGGGAAACAGGTACTCCACGGCTTCGAAACCGTCACGTGCGGCAGCCTCGAAGCGATCGAGGAAAGCATGCTCCGGGTACATCATGCTCAGGTTGGCGGCAAAGCGGGGCATGGCTTGGCTCCTTAACAGCGTGCGCAAGACACGGCCGCGGCCAGCGCCAAATATGGGGTCGACATGGGGCCTCCTTTGGCCGGGCTCGGCAGCGAAGACCGAGCCAGCTCTTCTTCTATTCGTTGTTGTCGGGTTGTCATGCAAAGTGTCGAACGAGAACTAGTAAGCGGTATCAGGGTAATCCCGTTCGCAGCCCTTATGTTCATCCCCGCACCGGCTGGATGAGTTCATCACCGGTGGCCCCGTTCGCTCGTGCACCCTGCGGCGCAGCCGAACTGCACGAGGCGTGCCCCCATGCCCGCGTGACGTAATCCCGCACTCGGCATGTGTGTCCACCGCAGCCCCGTTGGCGCTGTACGCCGGGGCTATGATTTCGCCCCATTTCCATGGCGCCTCGGCGCCGCCTGCGACGGCATGGGCCGACCCAAAAGCAACCTTTCCAGTTCGGCCATCGCCAGCGGCTACGTCGGCACCAAAGACGCCGCGGCCATGCTGGGCGTTTCGGTGTCCACCATCCAGAAAATGGTGGAATCGGGCACGCTCGAAGCGTGGAAAACCCAGGGTGGGCATCGGCGCATCACGCTGGCGTCGCTTGAGCGCGAGATAGCCCGCCTCCCCGACCCGCATTCGGCAGGCCAGCAGCGGCCGTTGTCCGTACTGGTGGTGGAAGACAATCCCGTCGCCCTCAAGTCGTACGAACTTTTGTTTCGGCAGTGGGACGAGCGCGTCGTGGCTCACTACGCACACGACGGCGCGGAGGCCTTGCTCTCCGTGGCCCAGCAGCGGCCAGACGTTCTGATCACCGACATCGTCATGAAGCCTTTCGATGGCCATCTGCTCATTCGCACGCTGCGTGCCAATGCGCAACTGCATGACCTGCACATCGTGGTGGTAACTGGCGACGAGTCCGTGTCGGAGCGTGACGAGCGATTCGATGCGCGCACGCTGGTCTACCGCAAGCCCTTGCGAGTGGATCGGTTGGCCGGATACCTCGACGCCCGGCTGCAGGATCTCTCCGAGCGCGGCACGCGCTGACGCTTTCAACCCGGCCCCCGCACGATGCCCGCCTCCGCGCCTGCTCATCGTCGCTTGCGCGTATCCCTGTGGCTGGGCGCCGCGCTCATCATCTGCGCGGCAGCGGCGGCCATCGCGACCATTCGCGTGAGAAGCGCGGTGGAGTTGGTGGAGACCCTGCTGCACACAACGATGCTGGAACAGTCCAACGAGTTGCTGGACGCGCTGGCCATCGACGCGGCACGCCTGCGCCCGACATCGAGCGCAGGCCCGGGCGCCACCTTGTTCGAGGAGCAGGTCGTGTGGCCGGCCCACGCGGTCATCGTTGCGTTGCGCACACCCCAGGGAGAGGTGATCCGGCAATATCTTCGCCCGCAGGCTGCTGGCCAGGCCGCCGGCCTGCTGCAGCAGGCGTGGAACGCCGAAGCCGGCACGGGCAGTGCCGGCTTGCCCCGGGCCATGCACGCCTTGACTTGGCGCGATGTATCGAGCGGCCCGCTGAAAGGCGCGCGGCTCGCGATGGTGTACTCCACCGACCGCATCGAGGCAGCGGCCCGCAAGGCAGCCTCTACCTCGCTGCGCGGCCAGGTTATGCAGATTGGTGCCGTGCTGGCACTGGTGCTCGCCTACCTGTTGATCCAGGCAGGCGCGCTGCGCCGGCTGGCCAGGCACGCCCGCACGGCGTTCGAACCCGGCAGCGAGCTGGCCTCGCCGCCGCCCTTGCGTTCGCCGCTGGTGGCGCGCGAGCTCTTCGCGTTGCGCGATGCGCTGGCACAAGCGAGCGCGCAAGCCGGCGCCGAACTGGCTCGCAACAAGGAGCTGTGGCAGGTGTTCCGAAGTGCCACTTCGACCGGCGGCGAGGCGCTGTTCATCGTCGACGCGCAGTCCAACGTGCAGCTCTGCAACGAACGGGTAGAGATCCTGCTGTGCCGGCCGCTGACTGAAATCACGGCCCGCCCGCTGGGTACGGTGCTCGCTCCCGAGTCGACCACGCAGTTCGAGGAAGAGATGCTGGAGTTTCGCCGCATCGGCCGCCACCCGCTCGAAGGGCAAGCGCTCGAGCGTGTGGCCCTGCGCAGCGGCGGCCAGGCCTTCCCGGTGCTGATGATGCTGCGCACGGTGAGCTTCCAGGGTGCGCCGTGCCTTTGCGTGTCGATGCGCGAGCTGAGCGAAGAAAAGCGCCAGGAACAGGCACTTTCCGTCGCGCTTGCCCAGGCCCGGCAGGCACACGCGGCCAAGTCGCGCTTCCTGGCCAACATGAGCCATGAGATCCGCACGCCGCTGAATGGCATTACGGGCATGGCGGGCGTGTTGTCCGGCACACCACTCAATGCCTACCAGCGCGACCTGCTGCAAACGCTTGAGGCGAGCACGCGGCGCCTGCGCTCCCTGCTGGACGACATACTCGACCTGTCGAAAATCGAGGCCGGGCATCTGCGCCTGGAGCGCCGCGCGTTCGACCTGGAGCACGATCTGCGGCGCGCCGTGCAGTCGTTCAGGTGTGCCGCCGCGGCCAAGGGCCTGCGGCTCAACTTTGAGTTCAGCGGCAGCCCCCGCGTGGTGGTGGGCGATTCATACCGGCTCACGCAGATCGTGCACAACCTGCTGGACAACGCAATCAAGTTCACCGAGACCGGCGAGGTGTCGGTGCATGTCCATTGCCAGCCCGAGACTGACAGCCCGGAGCAATGCCGCATCGCGGTGGAGGTCACCGACACCGGACCCGGCGTGCCTCAGGAGCTGCAGTCCATCCTCTTCGCGGCGTTCACGCAGGCCGACGAGACGACCACCCGCCGCTTCGGTGGAACCGGCCTCGGGCTCGCTCTGTCGCGTGAGCTGTGCCAGGCCATGTTTGGCGACATCAGCGTGCGCAGTGGACCAGGACAGGGCGCCACGTTTGCGTTTTACGTGCGCGCCGCAACGGCGCCCGCATTGCCTGAATCCATTCGCCAAGCACTGCCCACAGTCCCGCCCCAAGACATCCCCTTGCGGGGCCGAAGGGTGCTGGTGGCCGACGACAGCCCGGTGAACCGCAAGGTGCTGGAGCAGGTGCTCGGGCCCGCAGGCTTGCACGTGAGCACGGCCGTCGACGGCAAGCAGGCCCTGAACTGTGCAAGCAGCGAAGACTTCGATCTCATCCTCATGGACGTTTCCATGCCACGGCTCAACGGCTACGACGCCACCCGCGCAATCCGTTCGCTGGAGTCCCCGCGCGCCCGTGTGCCCGTCATCGGCGTGACGGCGTCCGCCATGGAGGGCGACCGGGAACGCTGCCTGGCAGCCGGCATGAACGGCTACGTGACCAAGCCGATTCACAGCGACGAGCTGTTCCACGCGATCCGGCAGGCGCTGCGGGGCAGCGTGCGCGATGAGATCAGCGCCTATTGAGGGTTTCCGTAAGTCACGACACTCTCCGATCCGTTCGCACTGAGCCTGTCGAAGTGCCTGCATCGGGTGCACGCTGGCTTCGACAAGCTCAGCCCGAACGGGATATGGAGAACCGCCGCGCCACCTACTGACGTTTCCGTAACTCGCGACACTCTCCGATCCGTTCGCACTGAGCCTGTCGAAGTGCATGCATCGCGGTGCGCGCTGGCTTCGAC
>CBFHAS010000114.1:0-14277 GCA_965653625.1 uncultured Burkholderiaceae bacterium
CTTCGACAAGCTCAGGCCGAACGGGAGGCGGGCGGGATGGTTTCGCATGAGGGGCGGGGTGGTCCGCATACGCTCCGTTCGCATTGAGCTTGTCGAAATGCCGGCACGAAAGTCACATCACCTTCAACAGGCCGGGCTCAAGCATCGCCGGCCAGCTGCTCCAGAAGTTCCCCGAATGCCCGCACCGCCAGATCGATGTCGTCGCTAGTGCTCGATTCCAGCGGGTTGTGGCTGATGCCGCCGTTCTCGCCCCGCACGAACAGCATCGCTTGCGGCATGGCTTCGTGGAGTTTCATCGCGTCGTGGCCCGCACCGCTGGGCAAACGATGCACCGCCAGGCCCAGGCGCTCGACGGCGTGCTCCCAGCGCGTTTGCCAGTCGGGGTGGCTGGGGGCCGCGGACACTCGCAAGGCCTCCTCCACGGTGAACGACACCCCGCGACGTTCAGCGATGGCGCTCATCTCGGTCAGTACATCGCGGACCAGCGCATCGCGAGCCGCATCGTTGGTGGCGCGCAGATCAAGGCTGAAATGGCAGTGGCCCGGCACCACATTGATGGAGCCGTGGGGAACCTCAAGCACACCCACGGTCCCCACGGTGTCGCTTGAGGCCGCTGCGCGGCGCTCGACAGCGAGTGCGAGCTCGGCCACCGCGCAGGCCGCGTCGCGCCGCCGGTTCATGGGCGTGGTGCCCGCATGGCTCGCCAGGCCGACACATTCGCCCATGAAACGCACGCTGCCGTTGATGGACGTCACCACGCCCAGCGGCACATCCATCTCGTGCAGTACCGGTCCCTGCTCGATGTGAATTTCCACGAAGCCGAGATAGCGCCGCGGGTCGCGCCGCAGTGCGGTCACGGATTCCAGCGTGCCCGGCCGCCCGGCCGCCTGCATCGCCGCGCGCATCGACACGCCGTCGGCATCGCGCTGGTCAAACCAATGCGGGTCGAACCGGCCCACGAGCGCGCTCGAGCCCAGGAAGGTGGCGGGGTAGCGCTGGCCTTCTTCTTCCGCGAAGCCCACGACTTCGATGCCGAACGGCAGCCGGCGCCCGGCGCGCGACAGCTCCCGTACCCAGGCCATGGGCACCAGGATGCCCAAGCGCCCGTCGTACTTGCCACCGTTGCGCACGGTGTCGTAGTGGCTGCCGGTGAGCAGCCGCCGTCCCTGCTCTCCTGCGCGGAGAGGGCTTTGCGCGTCACGCCCGTGGTAGACCCCCACCACATTGCCCACCGCATCCACCGACACCTCATCGAACCCGCATTCGCGCATCCACACCACCAGCTGCAAGGCCACGGCGCGATGCGCTTCGGTGAGGTACGTGACGGTGAGCTGCCCCGCCTCCCGAAAGCCCGGGTCGCTGTGCATGGCCAGCGCCTCGGCCCAGTCCCACACCCGGTTCCCCAACTCGGGCACGGCGCCCAGGCGGTCGGCCAGCCGAAGCTCCGCGATGCGATGCACCTGGTGCAAGCACTCGGCGAATTCAACCTCCGGGTGGCTCCGCAGCCGCCGCTCGAAGGCCGCGATGATCTGCTGCCGCGTGAGCCCGGTGCCGCGCGGCCCGCGCACCGCAAGGATGAACGGCCAGCCGAATCGGGACAGGTACTGCGCGTTGAGCTGCTGCAGTCGCGCGAACTCCTCGGGCGTGCAGTCGGTGAGGCCCGCGCCGCGCTGCTCGCCCGTGGATTCGTGCGTGAGCGTGCGGCTCACCATGGCCTTGCCCGCCAGCTCGGGGTGGGCGCGGATGAGCGCGAGCTGCGCGTCGCGGCCCGCCTCATGCACCGCCTGCACCATCACTTGCTTCAGCTGCGCCAGCGTGGCGAAGGGTCGTTTTGAAGCGGCACGCTCGGCGATCCACGGCGAATGCTCATAGACGCCTTCCAGCAGCGCCACGAACTCATCGGCCGAAGCCGCGTTGAGGCGATCGAGGCTCAGCATCTCAGCCCCACTCGAAGGCGTTGCGCTCATCGAACGGATGCGCCGAGCGCCAATGCCGCGCGATGTCGACGCGGCGGCACACCCACACGCGCTCATGCGATTGCACGTGGTCGAGAAAGCGCTGCAGCGCCCGGAAGCGCCCGGGCCGCCCCAGCAGCCGGCAATGCATGCCCACGCTCATCATCTTCGGCGCCTCGTCGCCTTCGGCATACAGCACGTCGAAGCTGTCGCGCAGGTAGTGAAAGAAGTCGTCGCCGGTGGCAAAGCCTTGCGGCAGCGAGAAGCGCATGTCGTTGGCATCCAGCGTGTAGGGCACCACCAGGTGCGGCACCTGCCGGCCGTCGCTGCGCCGCACCTTGAGCCAGAAGGGCAGGTCGTCGCCGTAGTAATCGCTGTCGTATTCAAAGCCGCCGTGGTCGGCCACCAGCCGGCGCGTGTTCGGGCTGTCGCGCCCGGTGTACCAGCCCAGCGGACGCGAGCCGGTGAGCTGCTCCAGCGTGTCCATCGCGAGGCGCAGGTGTTCGCGTTCAGTAGCCTCACCGATGTTCTGGTAGTGGATCCAGCGCCAGCCGTGGCAGGCGATCTCGTGCCCCGCCGCCACGAGGGCCTGCGTGACCTCGGGGCAACGCTGCAGCGCCATCGCCACGCCGAACACCGTGAGCGGCAGGCCCCGCCGCTCGAACTCGCGCAGCAGGCGCCACACACCCACGCGTGAGCCGTATTCGTAGATCGACTCCATGCTGAGGTGGCGCGCTGGGTAGCAGGCCGGGTTGAACATCTCCGAAAGAAACTGCTCGCTGCCCGCATCGCCGTGCAGCACGCAGCTCTCGCCGCCTTCCTCATAGTTGAGGACGAACTGCAGGGCGATGCGCGCTTGACCCGGCCACTGCGCATGCGGCGGCGTGGCGCCGTGGCCGCGAAGATCGCGAGGGTATCCACCCTGATGCATGTCAGCTTGGCGCGGCAAGGGGTCGCTCATGGGGGCCTCCATGGAAAGCGGTGCAGGCATTGTGGGCCCGGATCACCGCACGCGCCGTGCGCTGAGAAGGCATGGCTACACTGCGGCGCTACCCCCTCTGCGCACGCCACCATGGGCCAGCTCACCACGCACGTGCTCGACACCATGAACGGCAACCCCGCCGCCGGCATGGCGGTGTCGTTGCACCGCCTCGATCCCAAAGGCGCGCACCTGCTGTGCACCGTGCAGCTCAACGACGATGGTCGCGCGGACGAGCCGCTGCTCGAAGGCGAATCGATGCAGCCAGGGCGCTATCGGCTGGTGTTCTCAGTGGGGGCGTACTTCATGTCCTTTGGCGCGGCGCTGCCCAACCCGCTGTTCCTCGATGACGTGCCGGTCGAGTTCGGCATTGCCGACGCGGAGGCGCACTACCACGTGCCGCTGCTCGTGAGCCCCTGGAGCTATTCCACCTACCGTGGGAGCTGAGTACCTTCTCGACTGGGTCAACCTGCTGCTGCGCTGGGCGCACGTGGTGGTGGCCATTGCCTGGATCGGCTCGTCGTTCTACTTCGTTTTTTTGGACAACAGCCTCACGCCGCCCACCGACCCCGAGCTCAAGGCCCGGGGCGTGAACGGCGAGCTGTGGGCGGTGCATGGCGGCGGCTTCTACCACCCGCAAAAGTACTTCGTCGCGCCGCCGCGCATCCCCGAGAAGCTGCACTGGTTCTATTGGGAGAGCTATTCCACCTGGCTCACGGGCTTTGCGCTGTTCACGGTGATGTACCTGTTGCGGCCGTCAACCTTTCTCATCGATCCGAGGGTTCACGATTGGTCGCCAGCCGCGGCGATCGGCGCGGCGCTGGGCTTCCTGGTGGTGTTCTGGATCGTTTACGACGCGATCTGCCGCGTGTTCGGCCAGCGGCCGGGCGGCGACCGCATCGTGGGTGTGCTGGTGTCGATGGTGGTGGTGGCGGCTACCTGGGCGGCCTGCCAGCTCTTCGCCGGGCGCGCGGCTTTTCTGCTGGTGGGCGCGATGCTCGCCACCGCCATGAGCGCGAACGTGGCGCACTGGATCATTCCCGGCCAGCGCAAAGTCATCGCGCAGATGAAGGCCGGAGAGCCCGTGGACCCGCTGCATGGCCAGCGCGGCAAGCAGCGCAGCGTTCACAACACCTACTTCACGCTGCCGGTGCTGGCAGCCATGCTCAGCAACCACTACGGCTTTCTCTACGGCGCGCGGCACAACTGGCTGGTGCTCGTGATCGTGATGGCCGCCGGCGCGCTGATCCGCCATTCCTTCGTAGCGCGGCACAAGGCGCGTGTGGCCGGCACACGCGTGCCGTGGGAATACGCCACGGTCGGCACGCTGCTGCTGGCGGCCGTGGCCGCATGGCTTGCACCCGCGGCCCCGCCGGCGGCCCAGGCCGCGGTGCCGGCGAGCTTTGCGCAGGTGCGCCAGGTGGTGGGCGAGCGCTGCGTGCTGTGCCACGGCGAGCAGTTGGTGAACAAGAACGTGCAACTGCACACGCCTGAATTGGTGCGGCAGCATGCGCAGGCGATCTACCAGCAGGCGGTCGTGCAAAAGACCATGCCGCTGAACAACGCCACGAAGATGACCGAGGCGGAGCGCGCATTGCTGCGGCGCTGGTACGAGGCGGGGGCGACGGGGGATTGAGCTGGCGAAGCTCTCGCCCGCAGCCCGAGTTGCGAGGTCAGCCCCCGCTCCCGTACGGCCGGGTGATGATCTCGAGGTTGTGGCCATCGGGGTCGCTCCAGTAAAGGCCCCGGCCGCCGTCGTTGTGATTCATGCCCGCACGTTGATGCATGGGGTCGGCCCAGATGGGCAGCTTGCGTTCGTTGATGCGGGCGAGGATGGCGTCGAACTCTTCCTCGCTGACGAGGAACGCATAGTGCTCGCGCGGGATGGTTCCTTCGGCATGGAAGTAGTCGAGCGTGACCGCGTTGTCGAGTTCCACCCCGTGGAAGGGGCCGAACCGCACTGGCGCCGGCCGCCCGAGGATCTGCGCAAGAAAGGTCGCGGACGCCTGCGGGTTGCGGGCGGGAACGATGGTGTGGTTCAGCTGGATGGGCATGGTGTGCGCTCCACGTTGAGCCCTGGCATGCAAATCGTACGGATGCCATTGCAGGCCGAGCGCGTCCGGCCCGGTAAGCCCTGATGCCGTCCCGGATGGCGGGTGAGGCGATGGCTTGAATGAGTCCTGAATCCGTGGCCTCACCGCGGGCCTGATGGCTTCACGCCCATGCGCCCCGGCGGGCTCTGACATCAATCCAAGGCCGTAAGAAACCTTTCCGACAATAATGCTCTCATCTCGGCTGACCAATGAGAGGCGCCGGGAATCCTTCAGCGCGCATCGTCTCAGACCTTACTTCGCGCGGCTGGCCAAGTGTGGCGACGAAAATGATGCGCCGGGCAAGCGCTAAGCCGCAGTTCGAGGGCGTTTGCGCCCCGCTCTTTCCTGACAATTAACAACCAAAACAAAGGAGTCGTTATGCCCGGCGCGTATGCCCATATCACTCTAGCCAACCTTGCTCGTGAGCCTGCCCGCCTAGAGAAGGCTGGAATTACGCCAAGAGTCATCGTCGCGCTGAACGATTGGCTGCGGTTTGTCGAACTCGGCGCGGTCAGCCCCGACTACCCGTACCTCGCTGGATCGAGCGAGGCGCGGTGGGCGGACCAGATGCACTACACCAATAACAGCACGCTCCTACGCACGGGCGTGCAAATGGTCAAGGGCTTGGCGCGACCGGAACAGGATCAGGCGCTCGCCTGGTTGTTCGGTTTTGCCGCCCACATGACCGGCGACATGACGATCCACCCGGTGGTCGAGTCCGTGGTCGGGCCTTACGCGCAGAATAAGAGTGCACACCGCAACTGCGAGATGCATCAGGACGCCTACATCTTTGCCCGACTGAACCTTGGCGACGTCGGTCTCGCGAAGCACCTCGAGTCCGGCATCGCCCGTTGTCACGGTCCGAGAGGTCCGGATCAGGTCGATCCGGTGGTGGATATGCTGTGGCGCGCCATGCTGAAGTCGGCCTATCCCTCCGAGTTCGCCAAGGCGGCGCCCAATATCGACGCTTGGCACAGTGGGTTCAACCGCGTGTTAGTGACAATACGCAAGGTCAATACGCTACTGCCCTTTGCGCGCCACGTCGCTGTCAACCTGAAACTGGACTATCCAGCCAAGGGGAAGATCGACCACACGAAGTACATCCATAACTTGCCCACGCCCGAAGGGCGAATGGAGTACGACACCTTGTTCGATCGGGCGATCGCTAATGTTTTGACTGTGTGGGCGGGCCTGGACGCGGCGATTTTCTCTGCCAAACCGCAATTCCTCACCCAGATGACCGACTGGAATCTCGATACTGGGCGCAGTGTGCAAACCGGAAAGCTGGTCTTGTGGAAAAACCCATGAATCGTCTTATTGCCGTCGTTGTGCTCGTTCTCATGGCGGGAGGCTGTAGCTTCGGCCCCGCCCCTGTCGCTGAGCAGGCCTACTACGCCGAGGCGTCGGCGCTCACCAAGCTAACCGCTGCCGTCGAGTCAACCGTACGCTACAAAAACGTTTCTCCAGCATTGACCGATGAGGAACTGCTGAAGCTATCCGCGGCGCATGACCCAATGCTGTTGCAGGCAGTCGGCAGATACCGCGTGAGCGTGCGACGCGACAATGGGCATGCTCTGCTGCTGGTGTGCAAGCCGGACCGGGACGAGGCGGTGTTTGAGGATGCGGGGTGCACGGGAGCGCTCGACCGCCACCATTGGCAGAGTATGCCGGCCAAGTCCTGTAAGTTCACCCTGACGTCGGCCGACATCTGCCCGAATTTGTAGGTCAGCGTGGCCATGGTGACCTTCGCCGGAACGTGTCGTTGGACGACAAGTTAGTGGCCGGCGGACCCCGGTGCCACCGATTCGGTGGGCTCGAAACCTGGGATCCGCTCGCGCAACACGCGGCGGCCTTGACGCTTCTCGATGAGGCGGAAATGCGCTTCGGTGTCGGGGCTCACGAAGCTCACCGCGAGCCCGCTTGCACCGGCGCGCGCGGTGCGGCCGACGCGATGCACGTAATCCACGGCCGAGCGCGGCAGGTCGTAGTTCACCACCACGGGCAGCAGCGCGATGTCGATGCCCCGCGCGCCCAAGTCTGTCGCTACGAGCACTTGCAACTTGCCGACTTTGAAGTCCGCCAGCACCTTCGTGCGCGCGCCTTGGCTCGAGTCGCCGTGGAACGCCGCCGCCGCGATGCCTGACCGCCGCAGCTTGTCGGCCACGTGTTCGCAGGCGTAGCGGGTGGCCACGAACACCAGCACGCGGGTCCATCCCCCTTGCTGGATCAAATGGCGCAACAGCGGTGTGCGCCGCGCCGTGTCCACCTCCACGGCGTGCTGCTCGACGGCGGGCTTCGCGGTCGGCTCGCGCGGCACGTCAAAGTGGATCGGATCGTGCAGCAGGCTCTCCGCCAGCGCCTGCACGGCGGGTGGGAAGGTGGCCGAGAAGAGCAGGTTCTGGCGGCGACGCGGCAGCAACGCGAGCACGCGGGCCAGTTCCTCCGCGAAGCCGGCGTCCAGCAGGCGATCGGCTTCGTCCAGCACCAGGGCGGCCACACCGGCCAGGCTGAGGGCGTTCTGCGCGATCACGTCCAGCAAACGACCCGGTGTGGCGACGACGAGATCGGCACCGCCACGCAAGGCCATCATCTGGGGATTGATCGACACGCCGCCGAACAGAATCGACACTTTCACCGGATCGGCAAGGTGCCGTGCAAGCGTGCGGATCGATTCGCCCACCTGCGCCGCAAGCTCACGCGTGGGCACCAGCACCAGCGCATGCGTTCTCCTCGGCGCCTGGCGCGCCTGGCATTCGAGCTGCTGCAGGAGAGGCAAGGCAAATGCCGCGGTCTTGCCAGAACCCGTCTCGGCCGAACCCTGCACATCGCGTCCCGCCAGGGCCGCCGGAATCGCAGTGGCTTGAATGGGCGTGGGCTCCGCATAGCCTAGTTCACCGGCGGCGCGCACCAGGGCCGCTGACAGCCCAATGGAGGCGAACGGATTCAAAGCCGCCTCGCCTTCACCGACTTGCCCTTCACCTTGCCGGAGTTCAATCCGCGCAACGCCTTGTCTGCGATGCCGCGCTCCACCGCCACGTAGGTGGAAAACTCGTTGACGTTGATTTTCCCGATGTGCGCAACGTCGAAGCCGAAGTCCTTGGTCAGGGCGCCCAGCACGTCGCCGGGGCGGATCTTTTCCTTTCGCCCCCCAAGGATCTGCAGTGTCACCATGGGCGGGCGAAGAGGCTCGGCATCGGCCGGCGCGGCCAGTTCGCTCAACGGGTGCCAGACGCTTGCGCTGCCTTGCATCTCGTCAATGCGCCCCACCCGCCCCATCTCGTCCATGCTGGCGAGGCTGAATGCCCAGCCCGCTTCGTCTGCCCGTCCGGTGCGGCCCACGCGGTGCGTGTGCACTTCCCGGTCGGGGGTGATGTCGACGTTGATCACCGCTTCGAGCTGGGCGATGTCGAGCCCGCGCGCGGCCACGTCGGTGGCCACCAGCACGCTGCAGCTGCGGTTGGCAAACTGCACCAGTACCTGGTCGCGCTCGCGCTGCTCCAGGTCACCGTGCAGTTCCAGCGCCACGATGCCTTGGGCCTGCAGCACGGCCACCAGGTCGCGGCACTGCTGCTTGGTGTTGCAGAACGCCAGCGTGCTCACAGGCCGGTAGTGGTTCAGCAGCAGGCCGACCGCGTGCAGGCGCTCGCTCTCCTTCACCTCGTAGAAGCGCTGGCGTATCTTGCTGGCGGCATGGCGCTCGGTAAGCTTCACCTCTTGAGGCTCGCGCATGAAGCGGCGGGCCAGTTCCACCACGCCTTCCGGATAGGTGGCCGAGAACAGCAAGGTCTGGCGCGCCTTGGGGCACAGCTTGATCACTTGGGCGATGTCCTCGGCGAAGCCCATGTCGAGCATGCGATCGGCTTCGTCGAGCACCAGGGTGTTCAGGGCGTCCAGCGCCAGCGTCTGGCGCGAGAGGTGGTCCAAGATGCGGCCCGGCGTGCCCACCACGATGTGCGCACCGTGGGCAAGGCTCGCCAACTGCCCGCGCATCGGGGCGCCCCCGCACAAGGTCAGCGTTTTGATGTTGTCCTCGGCGCGCGCCAGGCGGCGGATCTCCTGCGTCACCTGCTCGGCCAGTTCGCGCGTGGGGCACAGCACGAGCGCTTGCACCGCAAAGCGCCGCGGGTTCAGGTTGGCCAGCAGCGGCAGCGCGAAGGCGGCGGTCTTGCCGCTGCCGGTCTTGGCCTGCGCGATGAGGTCTTTCCCCGCGAGTGCGAGTGGCAGGCCGGCCGCTTGGATCGGCGTCATGCCGAGGTAGCCTAGCCGCTGCAGGTTGGCCAGCATGGCGGGGGGCAGCGGCAAGCTGCTGAACGACGGGTCGGCGTTCAAGTCGGGGTCCGGCAACGCGGCCGGGGCATGGGGAGTGATGCTGCTCATGCGCGATTGTCCGCTGGTGCCGCTCGGCTGACGGAACCTGCGAGGGTGGTACGCTGCCCTTACCCACAGAAAGCGCCTCGGATGTCGCAATACGTCAATGGTCTACGCATCCAGGAGCACACCGTTGCCCTGAACGATGGCGGGTCGCTCAGCGTCACGCTTCTCTACGGCACCGGCGCGGACGCCGGACGCCGGTGCATTCACCGGGTGACCACGGACCGCGCTGGCCGCCCGCGGTCGGACATCGTTTACTTCTACGACAGCACAGTGAAGCAGGAAGACATCGAAGCGGACTTCGCTTTGCTGAGCCGGCACGGGCTCATGTCGATGAGTCAACTGCACCACACCGAATCGATGCTCAACCGAGGACCCCGCACGCCAAGGGGAGGCTAGGGGTCCGCCGCCATACGGCGGCCGGTGGTGACCGGCGCCCATGGCTCGCTGCCGGTGCCGGTATGGCGTCGTCTGGCGGTAGATGACCGCCACTTCGCCGTCCCCAAGTCTGCCTCGCCCTCCCCCAGCGCGCGTTCCCCTGAGCAGGCACTATTGAGCATCTCTGAATTCGCGACATACCCCTCCGTTCTACCCCTCCGTTCGGGCTGAGCCTGTCGAAGCCAGCGCGCACCGCGATGCAGACACTTCGACTTGCCTTCAGTCCTGAGCTTGTCGAAGGATCAGTGCAAATGGATCGGAGAGTTTCGTGACTTGCGGAAACCTCAATAGACTGGTCTTCGATGAACCATACCGTACCGCTGATCACAACGATCGCCGTCGCCTTCGGGCTCGCGCTCGCGCTTGGCTTTGTCGCGGCTCGGTTAAGGATGCCGGCGCTCGTCGGCTACCTGTTGGCGGGCGTCCTTATTGGCCCGGGCACGCCGGGCTTCGTGGCCGACGTCGCGATTGCTACCCAGCTGGCGGAAGTCGGAGTCATGCTGCTGATGTTCGGCGTCGGGCTGCACTTCTCGCTCGAAGACCTGCTGTCGGTGCGCAAGGTTGCGCTGCCCGGCGCCATCGTGCAGATGCTCGTGGCCACCGCCTTGGGAACGGCCGTCGGGCTCTGGTGGGGCTGGACGCTGGCGGCTGCCACGGTGCTTGGACTCGCGCTGTCGGTCGCGAGCACCGTCGTGCTGCTGAAGGCGCTCGAGGGACGCGGCATGCTCGAGTCAGTGAACGGCCGGATCGCCGTCGGCTGGCTCGTCGTCGAGGACCTGGCGATGATCATCGTGCTCGTCCTGCTCCCCCCGCTGGCCGGGGTGTCGGGCGCGGGCGGCGCTGGCGCTAGCTTGTGGCTCGCACTCGGACGCACCGCGCTGGAGGTGGTGGGATTCGTGGCGTTGATGCTGCTCGTCGGCCGGCGCGTGCTGCCTTGGGTGCTGTGGCAGGTGACGAGCACTGGCTCGCGCGAGCTGTTCACGCTTTGCGTGGTCGCTGCCGCGATCAGCATTGCCTACGGGTCCGCGCAGCTGTTCGGCGTCAGCTTTGCGCTCGGTGCTTTCTTTGCCGGCATGGTGCTGCGCGAGTCGCAGTTCAGCCACCGAGCGGCTCAGGACACGCTGCCGCTGCGAGACGCCTTCGCGGTGCTGTTTTTCGTATCGGTGGGCATGCTGTTCGACCCGCGCGTGCTGATCGACGAGCCGCTGAAGGTGACCGCCGTGGTGGCGATCATCATTCTCGGGAAATCCATCGCAGCCACCACCCTCGTGCTGCTGCTGCGCTACCCGCTCAACACCGCGCTCACGGTGTCGGCGAGCCTGGCGCAGATCGGCGAGTTCTCGTTCATTCTTGCCGGGCTCGGCATCACGCTCGGCGTCTTTCCGACGCAAGGCCAGAGCCTGATCGTCGCCGGCGCGCTCATCTCGATCGCGCTCAACTCGCTGGTGTTCGCCGCGATACGGCCGGCGCTGACCTGGATTCGCGCCCGTTCGGCGCTGGCGCGCGAGCTGGACCGCAGCGACGACCCGTTGGCGGAGCTGCCGATGACCACCGAGGAGCGCTTTCTGAAGAACCAGGTGGTCATCGTCGGCTACGGCCGCGTCGGCAAGGGCATCGGCGACGCACTGAAAGAGCACGGAGTGCCGTTCGTCGTCGCCGACGAGAACCGCGAACTTGTCGAGCGGTTGCGCGCAGACGGCCAAGCGGCCGTGGTCGGCAACGCGACCGAGCCTGCGGTCCTGATCCAGGCCCATATCGCGGAGGCGCGCATGCTCGTGATTGCCACGCCGCAGGCGCTGGAGGTACGCCAGACCGTGGAGACCGCGCGCACGCTCAACCCGGACATCGAGGTTGTCGTGCGCAGCCACAACCCCGACGAGGCCGCGCTGCTGGAGCGCGAGCGCGCAGGCAAGGTGTTCGTCGGCGAGAGAGAGCTGGCCAGCGCGATGACGCGGCACGTGCTCGCCCACGTCACCGCCGCCGAATCACCGATGGTCCGGCCTCTTCGCAAGTAGGCAGTGTCCGGTTTGGTCATGGGGCGGCCACGGTCGCACCATGGCGGCTGCGGCATGGACGTTTGCACTGCAGCCGCGCGTGCGTCGGAGAGGCAGAATCGCGTCATGCCAACGCAGCCCGACGCACCTGTCCAGTCCCGCAACCCTTTGCACGGTTTGACGCTGGAGAACATCGTCAAAGCGCTCGTTGCGCACTACGGATGGGCCGGTTTGGCAGAGCGCATCCCGCTGCGCTGCTTTGCTCAGGAACCGAGCATCGGGTCGACCTTGAGGCTGCTGAGAAAGACCCCGTGGGCCCGTGAGAAGGTGGAAGGGCTCTACCTCTTCATGCAGCGCGACATCCGCCGCGTGCAAAGCGGTGAGCGGGCGACGAAGCCGGGGAAGACGTCATGAATCACTTGCTGAACGGATCAGTCTTGAGTGGCAACTGATGCTGATCACAGCCGCCGAAGGTCATGGGCTGAGGGACTGTTGCAGCCTTCAAGAGCCGTGCACTTGCACGCGCGTCTCACCAACAAGCACGACGTCACCCACGCGAACCTTGCGGCCACGCCGAAGCTCCGGCTCACCGTTAACGACCACACCACCTGCTGCGATCTGAGCCTTGGCGTCACCGCCCCCCGCGGCCAGGCCAGTCGCCTTCAGCAGGGCATCGAGCGTGATGTACTCACCTCGTAGTGAGAATTCCAGAGTGTTCGCCATCGCGGGGTGGGAATGAGTTTGCAGACGGGTCGCTGCGGGCACCGTCGAGGTACGGGCCGAACGAACCAGTGTCTCATGTGAAGTCCGTCGATCCTTCATGGGTTGACGAGCGCCGCGCTCATACACTGCCCGCGGGGTATCGAAAACCATGTGCCCCACTCACCACAAGTAGAGAAGAAGTCGTTGGCGCGAGTGCGTCGCATCTTTGGATTTAGACCCGATCAAGGAGAACCCTCGTGAAATCCCGTGCCGCCGTGGCGTTCGAAGCCGGCAAGCCTCTGCAGGTCATCGAGATCGATGTCGAGCCACCCAGGAAAGGGGAAGTGCTGGTACGGATCACCCACACCGGCGTCTGTCATACCGATGCCTTCACCCTCAGCGGCGATGACCCGGAAGGGCTGTTCCCGGTTGTGCTGGGCCACGAGGGGGCCGGTGTCGTCGTGGAAGTAGGTGAGGGCGTCACGAGTGTGAAGCCCGGCGACCATGTCATTCCGCTCTACACGGCCGAGTGCGGTGAATGCCTGTTCTGCAAGTCCGGCAAGACCAACCTGTGCGTGGCGGTGCGTGCCACGCAAGGCAAGGGTGTGATGCCCGATGGCGCCACCCGCTTTTCCTATCAGGGGCAGCCGATCTACCACTACATGGGCTGCTCGACATTCAGCGAGTTCACCGTGGTGGCGGAGGTGTCGCTGGCCAAAATCAGCCCCGCGGCCAACCCCGAGCAGGTGTGTCTGCTGGGCTGCGGAGTCACCACCGGGCTGGGCGCCGTGAAGAACACCGCGAAGGTGCAGCCCGGCGACACGGTGGCGGTGTTCGGGCTCGGCGGTATCGGGCTGGCGGTCATCCAGGGCGCTCAATTGGCTCAGGCCGGTCGCATCATTGCCATCGACACCAATCCGTCGAAATTCGATCTGGCCCGCACTTTCGGCGCCACCGACTGCGTGAATCCGAAGGACCATGACAAGCCGATCCAGCAAGTGATCGTCGACATGACCGGCTGGGGCGTGGATCACTCTTTCGAGTGCATCGGCAACGTGAACGTGATGCGCGCCGCGCTGGAATGCGCGCACCGCGGCTGGGGCCAGTCGGTCATCATCGGCGTGGCAGGCGCCGGGCAGGAAATCTCCACGCGCCCGTTCCAACTCGTGACGGGTCGCACCTGGAAGGGCACGGCCTTCGGAGGTGTGAAGGGTCGTTCGCAATTGCCGGGCATGGTGGAGGCTGCGATGCAGGGCAAGATCCAGCTGGCGCCCTTCGTCACGCACACGATGCCGCTGACCGATATCAACCACGCCTTCGACTTGATGCATGAAGGCAAGTCGATCCGCTCGGTCGTCCACTACTGAGAAGATCGCAGGTCCGTATGGAACGCATCGAACAGCATGCCAGCTTCGGCGGCCGTCAAGAGGTGTGGCGGCACACCTCCAGCACGCTGGGCTGCGAGATGAGAATGGGGGTCTACCTGCCGCCGGCGGCGCTGCGCGGCGAGCGCTGCCCGGTGTTGTACTGGCTCTCGGGTCTGACCTGTACCGAGCAGAACTTCATCACCAAGGCAGCGGCGCAGCAACATGCAGCGCTGCACGAGCTCATCGTGGTCGCGCCCGACACCAGTCCTCGCGGCGAGACCGTGGCCAATGACCCGGCCTACGATCTGGGCCAAGGCGCGGGCTTCTATCTGAATGCCACGCAAGCGCCTTGGGCAGCGCACTTCCGCATGGAAGACT